>PLOG01000175.1 GCA_003142935.1 Acidobacteriaceae bacterium | reverse complement strand
GCTTTGCCGGAGGTCCTTACTGTCGAAGCGCTTGTAGAAGTCGCTGCACAACCCACTATCGCGAAACTGCTGCTGGCTCCAGAAATCGGAGATGCGCGCGGCCCGGCGATCGGACGTAAGCAAGATGTACCGCATCACCGGATGCTCGTTCATATGAAGTTCCCAGAGGCGAGCCGCTTCGGCGGTGACAAGCTCCGGGTTGTTTACGCAGTTATGCGACTCCGAGCGCTCGGGGTACATTTCGTTGTAGGTGACATGTTCGGCGGGAATCAGGCGGGGAAGCGCAGCCAGAAGCCGAGAGGTGAATCCGTCAAATGGCAAGGAATCCGGAATCGCATAGCAATTCCGGAGAAATTCAAGCAGAGACCGCTGGTCGGATTGCCTTAATCGTTCCATTCAGGCTCAATCCGCGCGCTCTGGTCAGGGGCCCGTATAGAAAGTTGCGGATGAAGGAGTATTTGGTAAAGGATTTTACGCCGGTTCTATCCCGGTTGCAAATGGCGTTTACCCAGGGTACAGCGAATGTAACTGTCTCATCCCTTCGCCTGGAAACGGGGGAGACCTGGGCTGCTGGGGACGGTCTTCATGAGATCGGCGTCACCCTCACCCGGGCGGGTGCGTCTTCTTTGTTCAGAGGTATTGGATGAGTACCCGCTTCATGTGTTTGCTCTCCAGCAATTGAGCGATACGCTTCACGATGTTGCGCCGGAGGTCGAGTTCGACGGGGATGTTGGGGTCCTGGTGGGCTTCGTTGATGCGGGTGCCGACGGCGAACTTTACGATGTCGCTGTCGAGGAGCATGGCGGCAAGGCGCACTGCGGGATTTGACTCCATTTCTTCCGGTGCGAAGCCTTCCTCAAGAAGTCGGAGGACTTCTCCAAGAGTGAGCGTGCCTTCCGTTACCAGGTCGAAGCCTTCCATGCGGGCCGAGGGCGGGACTTTGGAGTGGAGCTGCTGGCGCATGTCGATTTGAATTTCGCGATTCAGCAGCCGCGCGATGATGTTGGCTGTTGTGCCGCCGCAGATGACTTTGCGTCCGCTCGTCCGCTCCGCCATCTTGGCGAGATCGTGGTCGTGAGCCCGATTGAACGGGGCGCCCGTGATCACGAGCAACTGGCGGGGACTGCGGAAGTAAACCACGCCGCAAGTAATGTCGTCTTTTGCGCTGAGGCCGTCAACTTCCTCGGCGCGCGCGACGAGAATGCGCGATAACTCGCGGGCGGAGATATAAGGATAACGATCGATCTTCTCGCGAATGAATTTCTCAACGTTTTCCAATCCCCATCCGAGGGGGGTGCGGAACTCGCCCATGCCTGCCTGCGTGATGCCATCGGAGAAAAAGACAATGCGATCTTCGCGTTGGACATCGAAGGAGGAGAAGCTGATGACGCGGTCGTGCCAGCGCTCGGGACGCACCTCGGTTTTCTCGATTGTCAACTCACCTTTGGGACGGATGAGAAGGAAGGACGGGTTGCCGTGTTCAATGATGCGCGTTTCGCCGGTGCTGGCCATGTCGACGACGGTGAAGGTGGAATAGCTGATTTTGCGCACACTGCAGATGGGCAGAGTGTCCATGATGATTTCCGCCGAGCGGCGCATGTCCATGGCGCTTGCGGCGAACTTCAAGGCCATGGTGGCCGTCATGGTGGCCAGGACGCTGGCTTTGACGCCACTGCCGAGGCCGTCGGAGAGAACCGAGACGATGCGGCCTTCCTGCTTGACGCTCTGGGAGAGAAAGACGTCGCCGGAGATCAACTGGCCGTGCTTGGCGCGCTGACAGGAATCGACTTCGATGAAGCTCTCCGCGCCGGTCACTGCTGCTCCCTTACGATGGGGTCGTCGCCGTCCTTGGGCGTGAACGAGCGCACGATGGAGTTGAGAATAATTTCCGAGTCGGCGGCATTCTCGCCGAGAAGGTAAGCGATCTGCTGCACCGTCTTCAGGTTCTTCTGGATCACTTCGCGGGCGCGATCGATGATTTGCTCCTTCTGGACGATGGGCTCGCTGATGTCGCGGAAGATTCCGCACATGACGGCATGCGGCTCGATGGTGAAGATGCTGGTGGTGAGGATGCCGCGCTGATAGCGGATGTCGTGGCCGACGATGTCCTCGTCCGAGTCGAGCACGCGATTGAAGAGGTAAGAGAACGGCATGACGGCGCTGAGAGCGCGGCCCTCGAAATTCTTGGCAGGCTCTTCTTCGGCGGCGAAAAGGTGGACAAAGTTTGAATTGCACTCGATGATGTTGAGGTCGTCGTCAACGATGACGACGGCAGAGGGCATTTTCTGGAGAAGCGCGTTGGCTTTCTTCTGCGCCAGTTTGCGCGTATAGGCGGCGCACATCATGCGCTCGGCATTGCGGGGGATGAGGGCGCGGGCGAAGTCGCGGCAGGTGTCGTAGCCGCAGCCGCCGCAGTTAAGTTCGTCTTCGGCCGAATATTTTCCTACGGTGCGCAAGGCGTCGCGCAGTTGCAGTTCGCCGTACTCGTTGCGGGCGACGGGCGAAGCCGGGTAGTCCTGAGCGATGGCCAGAGAAGGCCGGCGCGGAAATTCGGTGGCGGGCTTTGCGTATTGGATGACGTCGTAGCGGCGGCGAGCGACCGAGGTGGCGCGCGCGGCTTTAGGGCCGTTGATGCACGAACCGGCACAGGCACTCATCTCGAAAAAGATGTTGTGCTCGGGCTTCCACTTCAAAATGTCNNGTCGTCGGGAGAATCGACAATTTCGGCGAGATCGATGTGTTTTTCGGCGAGCCAGAAATCGAGATCTTCAAACGTGAGCGCGGCATCGAGAAGCTCGGGATGCTCTTCGGCCTCCTTCTTCTCCGCGATGCAAGGACCGATAGAGACGACTGCTATGTCGTTGCCAAAGTGCGCGCGCAGCAACTTGCAATGCGCAAGGAGGGGAGAGAGGACAGAGCAAACATGCGGCAGGCATTCGGGATGATATTTGCGAATGAAGTCGACGACGGCAGGACATGCTGACGAGATCCAGATCTTGTTCTGTTCCTCGCGCATCATGGAGAGGATGCTGGCTGAAACCTGCTGCGCGCCGAGAGCGGCCTCCGACACGGCGAAGAAGCCCAGCTTCTTGAGCGCACGAACCAACTGCGCTGGACGAATGGCGGGATATTGCGCCACAAAGGAAGGAGCAAGCGAGGCGATGACTGCGCGCTTGCAATTGATGAGGGCTTTGGCGCTTGGCAAATCGTCGCATACCTGCTTGGCATTGCTGGGACAGGTGAGCGTGCAGTCGCCGCAGAGGATGCAGAGTTCAGGCGCGACCTGCGCGCAGTTGTCGCGAACGCGAATCGCTTTTACAGGGCAGCCGCGAATGCATTTGTTGCAATCCTGACACTCGTGCTTTCCGGTTTTGATGTAATCAAGCCGTTCCATGCCGACCCCGCGTTGTCTGGCCAAGCTGCTCGAGAAGCTCGCGCAACTTTGCCGCCGTGACACCGTGATGAACTTCGCCGTCAATGCTGAGATTGGGGCCTTGCATGCACTCGTCCTGGCAGAGTTTGCCGGTCAAGTGAGTCGAGGCGTTTAATCCGTGGCTCTGCACATAGGCGTTGATGGTGGCGAGATTTTGCGAGTTGCCACGCGCGAAACAGGAACTCCCGAGGCAGACCACAATCTCTATCGGGCTTTGATTCGGGTTCATGAGTTACCTCTTTATGCCTGCAGTTGCACCAGGGCCGAACTGAGATCGGGCACGATGCTTGCGGGCATTTCCAGCGTTCCTCTTGCGCCGGTCCCGCGTCCCGCAAAACGGCCGAGCGAGTGTATTTGTCCGCGCAGACACTGGTTGCAATCGGTGGCGCTTTCGTCGATGCAGGCCTTGGCGGGATAAATCTGATAGAGGCGGCGGTATTTTACCGGCGTCAGATTGGGCATGACGACGTTTGCGCCGGCCTTGAGGCCCAGCTTGCGTCCGTGAACTTTGTTGATGGTGGCAAGCGCCGTGGTGCTGGGAATGTTTGCGTTTGGGCAGACGATGCGCGTGAGCGCAAGCATCTTGTAGACCATCTCTTCGTTGGAAGGCGCTTGCTCGGATGGGTCGATGGGCGGACGCAGCGCGCCGGAACCGAGAGGCGTGGAGGCGTGCCCGATGTAGGGGCCGATGCCGATCATGTCGAGATCGAGGGCGCGGAAGGTGAGGATGTCATCGGCGAGGCTCGCGAAGGATTGGCCGGGAATGCCGACCATGACGCCGCCGCCGGCTTCGTAGCCGAGGGTCTTCAGTGTGCGCAACAGCGCGATGCGATCGGGTCCGGCAGGAGAGCGGCTGGGATGAATGGCGCGAAAGAGTTTCTTGTCGGAGGTTTCGAAACGGAGCAGATAACGATCTGCGCCGGCGGTGCGCCAGAGTTGCAGTTCTTCCTGGCGGCGCTCGCCGAGGCTAAGCGTGACGGCGAGACTGGTTTCGCGCTTGATCCACCAGACAATTTCTTCGATCCATTCGGCAGTGAGGCGATCGTCTTCACCGGCTTGCATCACGACGGTGCCGTAGCCGAGCCTTTCGGCTTGAAGGGCGCAGTTGAGGATCTCTTCGCGCGTCATGCGGTAGCGCTCGAGATCGCGATTGGCCGCGCGCAGGCCGCAATACATACATTGACGAGCGCAGTGGCTGGAAATCTCAATGAGGCCGCGAAGGTGCACGGCGTCGCCGACGTGCTCTTTGCGCACGGAGTCGGCCCGCTCGTACAACTCTTGCAGACGAGCGGGCCGGCTCTCGCGGAGACCTTCGAGCAGATCGGCTTTGGACAGCACGGTCATGGTTAGTTGACTAAGCTCATATGGCTCTCGTCGGGTTCAGGTGCTTCCGCGACTGCGTGTGGTTCGAGGTGTTTTTGCCGCTCTTCCTTATAGGCAGCGAGGGCTTCAGGAAAAGGTTCGAGGGCGCGCTCGAGAATGCCGAGCGAGTAAGCGATCACGAGGCCGTAGTTGGTGATGGGCACTTGCTGACGCTGGCACTCGCGAATGCGATTCATCATTTCTTTGCGGTTCCACATGCAGGCGCCGCAGTGGATGACGAGTTTGTAGGGCGAGAGNNGGAATCTTTACGCGGCCGATGTCTTCTTCGATGGGGTGGTGGGTGCAGGACTCGGCCACTAGGACGCGGTCGCCGGGTTTGAGTGTTTCGACGGCAACGGCGGCACGGGTTTGCGCGACGAGGTCGCCCTTGAGACGCGAAAGAAGAATAGAAAACGCAGTAAGAGGAATGGAGTCCGGAGTGACGCGGGCGACTTGCTCGAAAACCTGCGCGTCGGTGACGACCATCGAGGGAGGAGTCTTCAAGTTGTCGAGCGCGCGCTCGAGGCCGGTGTCATTGACCACGACGCAGGAGGCTTCGCAGTCAATCAACTCGCGAATGGATTGGGCCTGGAGCTGCTTGATGCGGCCCTTAGGCGCTTCCTTGTCGAAGGGCATGACGAGGACGGCGGTTTCATCGGGACCGACCAGGTCGCTGAGAAGCACTGTGGGCTCGCCGGCATCGGGCTGCGCAACTTCCCAGAGCTTGGCGCGGAGAGTATCCATGCCGTCACCGGTGGTAGCGACGAGTTTTGCGTAGGGGAGACCTTCCTGCTCGAAGCGGATCAGTTGATCGATGTCCGGACGGCAGAGATCGACCTTGTTCAAGGCCACAATGACGGGGATGTTATGCGAACGGAGCTCGGCGAGAAGCTTCTCTTCGAAGTCGGTCCAAACGCCGGATTCGGCGACGAGTACGCCGATGTCGGCGCGGCCGATGGCCTGGCGCGTCTTCGCGATGCGCTGCTCGCCGAGGGCGCCAACGTCATCGACGCCGGCGGTGTCGATGAAAAGCACTGGACCGAGGGGAAGCAGTTCCATCGGCTTTTCGACGGGGTCGGTGGTGGTGCCGGCCACGTCGGAGACGATGGAGACCTTCTGCCGGGTGATGGCGTTCAGCAGGCTTGATTTGCCGACGTTGCGGCGTCCGAAGAAACCGATGTGAAGCCGAAACCCTTTTGAAGTAGCCCGTATCATGATTGTCTTCTCCTCTTTCGGATCTAGATCTTTGACCGTATCAATTCGTACTTCTGGTTTGTCGTATCCCAGGTGCCCAAAAGCGAGGCACCTGGGGCACCCGATCTTTCAAGACGGGGTAAAAAATACATCGGCTAGATGAAAACGTCGCGTTCGCCGCCGCGAACCTTGTCGAGCATCGGCAGCGCGGTAGAAGTTTGCAGGCCGTCCATGTGNNGCGTAGTCGCAGAGGTACTCCTGAAACGTGGAGAGCGCGTTGGGATGGCAGTGATACTTGATCTCGCCCGGCTTGGCGAGATCCATAAAGTCCGCTCCGGTGCGGCCGGTGCGGTAGCAAGCGGTGCAGAAAGAGGGAACGAAGCCGAGTGAGACGACGTCACGAACAACTTCGTCGACGCAGCGGTGGTCGCCCAATTGGAACTGGCTGCCGTTGGGGTCGCCGGGGCCTTCGGCATATCCGCCGGGATCGGTGCGGCTGCCGGCGGAGATCTGCGAGATGCCCACCTCGAGAGTTTCACGGCGCACAGCTGCTCCTTCGCGGGTGGACATGATCATTCCGGTGTAGGGAACCGCGAGGCGCATGATGGCGATCATCTTGAGGAAGTCGGCGTCGCTAACGGCGTGCGGCGGATTGGAAGCGACCTCGGAACCGACGGCCGGCTCGATGCGCGGGAAGCTGATGGTGTGCGGGCCGACGCCGAATTTCTTCTCGAGGTGACGAATGTGCTGCATCATGGCGAGGATTTCGAAGCGCCAATCGTAAAGGCCGAAGAGGACGCCGATGCCGACGTCGTCGATGCCCGCTTCCATGGCGCGGTCGAAGGAAGTAGTGCGCCAGTCGTAGTTGCGCTTGGAGCCCTTGAGGTGAACCTCCGCATACGTGGGGCGATGATAGGTTTCCTGGAAAAGCTGGAAGGTGCCGATGCCCGCGTCCTTGAGCTGCCGGAAACGCTCGACATTTTGCGGAGCAAGATTCACGTTGACGCGGCGGATCTCGCCGGGGCCGACTTTGGTGGCGTAGATGGTCGCGATGGAATCGAGGATGTATTGAAAACCCTGTTCGGGCAGGGCTTCCCCGGAAACCATCAGAATCCGCTTGTGTCCCTGGCGGATGATCATGCGGGTTTCTTCGGCGATCTCCTCTTGCGTGAGCGTGCGGCGGTTGAGAGCCTTGTTGCTGCCGCGGAAAGCGCAGTAGGTGCACTCGTTGGAGCAGCGGTTGGAGATGTAGAGCGGCGCGAACAGCACCAGGCGCGAGCCGTAGATTTCTTCCTTGATCTGCTTGGCCGTCGAGCAAATTTCGGCCAGCAACTCAGGGTCTTCAACGTAGGAAAGNNTGTATGCGTTCGATCTCCTCTTCGTCGATGAAGTCTGCCCGTTCCTGCGTAATCAAGATATTCTCCTGTCCTGCCGGTTACCTGGCGTCTGTGCTCCCCGGACCCGTATCGGCTTGCGGGCTCGGGTTATCGCCATCAATGCGGCTGTTCAGTTCTTCGATCGCCTTATGAGCTGTGCAGTGAGGAATGTGCTGGCCGCCGATCATGACGGTCGGGCCGGTTTCGCATTTCTCGAAGCAGAAGCCCGCGCGCACATCGAGACGGCCTTCCAGTCCGTTTTGCTCGGCGTGCCGCAAAATGCCGTTCAGCACGTCCTGCGAGCCTTTGAGGAAGCAGTTGGTTCCCAGGCAGACGCTGACTTTGAGCTTGTCGGCTGCCTGGGACTGCATGAGCGGCAGAGGATCTTCCATGATGCGGCGGCGGCTTTGGTAGGTTGTGTGCAGAAGATGATGCGCCTTCTCGCCGCCGATGTCGCCGAGGAATTTCGCGTAGCACTCGGTGATGAAGACGTTGTCCTGCGACTTGTGCAGTTGCAACATTTTGTCGGCGTGATAGAGGCCCTTGGTGCGCAGGGCGCGGGCGTCGCGCGAGGTTGAGACCGGCTGCCCAGCGCCGCCGACGCAGCCGCCGGGGCAGGCCATGACTTCGATGAGGTCGTAGCGGCTCTTGCCGGCGCGGACTTCTTCGGCGACGACGCGCGCGTTGCGCAGTCCGTGGACGATGGCCAGCTTGAGTTCCGCGCCGTTGACCATAACGGTGGCTTCGCGGAGACCTGAGTCGCCGCGCACCTGCTGGAATTCAACCTGTTCGAGCTTTTTGCCGGTGGCTTTTTCCGCAGCGTAGCGGAGCACGGCTTCCATGACGCCGCCGGAGTTTCCGAAGATGACTCCGGCGCCGGTGTAGAAGCCGAAGGGCATGTCGAATGACTCAGGCTGCAGAGTGTCAAACATGATGCCGGCGGACTGGATCATCTGGGCGAGTTCCTGCGTGGTCAGTACATAATCCACGTCAGGATCGCTGTCGATGCCCAATTCGGGGCGCTGGGCCTCGAATTTCTTGGCCGTGCAGGGCATGATGGCGACAACTTTAAGGTTCTTGCGTTCGACCTTAAGTTGGTCGGGCAGCATGGATTTGACGAGCGAGCCGAACATGGCCTGCGGAGAGCGGCAGGTGGAGAGATTGGGAAGCAGCTCAGGGAAATACTGCTCGGCGTATTTGACCCAGCCGGGGCAGCAGGAGGTAAACATGGGCAGCGTTCCGCCTTGCGATTTGCGCTCGAGGAACTCCGAGCCCTCTTCGATGACGGTTAGATCGGCGGCAAACGAGGTGTCGTAGATCTGGTTGAAGCCAAGTTGCTTGAGAGCCGCGACGATGCGCCCGGTGGTGATTTCTCCGGGCTTGAGGCCGAAGCACTCGCCAAGACCGACGCGGACGGCGGGCGCGATCTGCACAACGACGGTTTTGGCTGGATCGGCGAGCAGGTTCCAAACCTGGTCGACTTCCGACTTGATGGTAAGCGCGCCGGTGGGGCAAACGCTGGCGCACTGACCGCAGTTGACGCATTCCACGTCGCCGAGATTTTTTCCAAAGGCGGGCTGCACGGTGACTTCGTGGCCGCGATGAGTGAAGTCGATTGCGCCGATGCCCTGAATCTCAGTGCAGGTGCGGACGCAATCGCCGCAGAGCACGCACTTGTTGGGATCGCGCACCAGCGACGGCGAAGACTCATCGAGGGGCACGGGCTGATAGACGGACTTGAAGCGGACCTTCTTGATGCCGAGGCGCTGGGCCAGGCTCTGCAACTGGCAGTTGGCGCTGCGAGCGCAGGTGGGACAGCTCTGGTCGTGATTGGCAAGCAGCAGCTCGACGGCAATCTTGCGGATCTCGCGAATCTGCGGAGTCGTGGTCTGAATCTTCAGGCCCGGCTCGGGGGGCGTGGAACAGGCCCCCTGTATGCCGCGGCCTTCGATCTGGACCAGGCAGAGACGGCAGGCGCCATAGACGCTGAGCTCGGAGTGATAGCAGAAAGTGGGCAGATCGATGTTGGCCTTGCGCACAAGCTCGAGCAGATTGCGCTCGCCTTCGATCGCTACCGTCTTTCCGTCGATGGTCAAAGTTGGCTGAGTGACCTTATTCATCTGGCTATATCCCTTCGACTGCGTGTAATTTGCAGGCTGTGGCGCACGCGCCGCACTTGATGCAGAGTTCAGAGTCGATGTGGTGCGGCTTTTTCTTTTCGCCGGTGATGGCCCCGACCGGGCACGCCTTGATGCAGAGGCCGCAGCCTTTGCACTTGACCGGATCGATCTCCGGGCTGAGCAGCGCCTTGCAGCGGCCGGTGCGGCAGCGCTTGTCAAAGACGTGCTCTTCGTACTCTTTGCGGAAGTAGCGCAAGGTCGAGAGCACGGGATTGGGAGCTGTTTTGCCGAGGCCGCAGAGCGAGCCGGCCTGCACGGCGTGGCCGAGTGTCTCAAGCAGTTCAAGCGTGTGAGCATCGGCGCGTCCTTCAATCACGTCGTCGAGCAGGGTGAGCAGTTGCTTGGTTCCTTCGCGGCAGAGGACGCACTTGCCGCAGGACTCGCGCTGCGTGAACTCCATGAAGAAGCGCGCAATGCTGACCATGCAGGTGCCCTGGTTCATGGCGACCAGACCGCCGGAGCCGACCATGGCGCCGACTGCGCGAAGCGACTCGTAGGCGAGAGGCAGATCGAGATGCTCTTCGGTCAAACACCCGCCGGAGGGACCGCCGATTTGCACGGCCTTGAAACCGGTCTTCCAGATTTTGCCGGCGTCGTCGGTAATGCCGCCGCCTATGTTGAGGACGATCTCGCGGAGCGGCGTGCCGAAAGGAACTTCAACCAAACCCGTGTTAGCGACGTGGCCTGTGAGAGCGAAGGTCTTGGTGCCGGGAGATTCTTTGGTGCCGATGGCGCGGAAGACCTCGGGGCCGACCCTAAGAATGCGGGAGACATGGGCGAGCGTTTCCACATTGTTGATGATGGTCGGCTTGCCCCAGAGGCCGCTCTGCGCGGGGAAGGGGGGCTTGGGGCGCGGCATGCCGCGCTGGCCTTCAATGGAGGCGATCATGGCGGTTTCTTCGCCACAGACGAAAGCTCCAGCGCCTTCCATGACGTCGCACTTCATGGAGAGACCGGTGCCGAAGACGTTTTTGCCGAGGATGCCTTCACGCTCGGCATCCTTGACGGCCTGGCGCATACGCGCGACAGCGAGGGGATACTCGGCGCGGACATAGACCAGAGTTTCGTTTGCGCCGATGGCGCGGGCGGCGATCATGAGGCCTTCAATGACGCTGTGCGGATTGCCTTCCATCACGGAGCGGTTCATGAATGCGCCGGGATCGCCCTCGTCGCCATTGCAGATGACGTACTTCTTAGGGGAATTCTGAATTCTTGCCGCTTCCCACTTGCGGCCGGTGGGAAAACCGCCGCCGCCGCGGCCGCGGAGGCCCGAGTCGAGGATGGTTTTGCAGATTTCTTCGGGCGCCATTTCGACGAAGGCCTTGCGCGCCGCTTCATAGCCACCGTGCTTCATGTACTCGTGAATGTCCTCGGGATCGAGGAAGCTGCATTCATGCAGCACGAGGCGATTCTGGCGGGCGTAGAAGGGATTGTCTTCGAATCCGCGGCAGCTTTTGCGCGTTGCGGGGTCTTTGTAGAGGAGCCGCTCGACGACCTTGCCGGCGGCCAGCGTTTGATGCACGATGTCGGGAACGTCTTCGCTGCGAACCTTTGTGTAGAGAATGCCGTCGGGGAGTACCGAGACCAGAGGTCCCATCTGGCAGAAGCCCTGACAGCCGCTCTTGGAGAGGCGCACTTCATCGTCCGCGGCTTCGGGGCGGAGCTCGAGGATCACTTTCAGGCCGGAGCCGGCCATTTCTTGCTTGAACTGCTCGAAGACCCTCATGGCGCCGTTGGCCATGCATCCGGTTCCGGCACAGACGACGACGCGGCGTACCTGAGGAAGCGTGGAGATGCCGTGCGCATTTCCTGTTGTAGGCGAGACGAGATTTGCGTTAGACATGAGACTCCTCGGTTGCGGGCTGCTCGGCGGGGGTTGCAACGGCGGTTTTCTGCAACGCTTCCATTGCCCGGATGTCGTTGATGAGGCCAACGGCGCCCTGCGGTGTGACTTGTCCATGGACCTGCTCATCGATGACAACGACCGGGGCCAATCCGCAAGCGCCGAGGCAAGCGACGGTCTCGACGGTGAACATCATGTCGGGAGTGGTTTTGTTCTTTTCGCTGGTGCCTAGCGTCTTGTGCAAGGCTTCCAGGATGGGAAGAGACTGCTTGACGTGGCAGGCGGTTCCGTCGCAGACGCGGATGACGTGCTTGCCCTTGGGTTCGAGGGCGAAATGGGCATAGAACGTGGCCACGCCGAAGACGCGGGCCGGAGGTACATCCAGCGAGGTCGCCACGTAAGTGAGCACTTCCTCGGGCAGGTATTGATACTCGTGTTGAATCGCCTGCAGGATCGGAATCAACCCTGAAGGGCGGCGTCCGAAACGGTTGAGGATGCAGCACACCTTTTCGAACTTCTGTATCTCGACGTTCTCCGTGCGATCAACGACATTGGGCATTGACGCCATCTATACGGCCTCCTTTTCTTGAACCGGCACACGAAAGCGCCTGGCCAACTTCCAAGAGAGCGAGGCCAGCGTGGAATAAAGGTCTTCGTTGTGCACGATGATGTGGTCAGGAACTCTCAGTTTTACGGGCGCGAAGTTCCAGATGGCCTGGATGCCGCCCTTTACCATCTCATCGGCTACGGCCTGCGCAGCTTCAGCAGGGCAAGTGATAATGCCCAGGTGGATGCTCATGCGCTGGGCCAGATCGGCAAGTTGTTCGAGGGGCAATACCGCTTTCTCGTGGATCCATTGGCCGATTTTTGTGGAGTCTGTGTCGAAAGCAGCTACAATTCGGAGGCCGAATTTGGAGAAGCGCTCGTGACCGAGCAGGGCGGTGCCCAGATTGCCGACTCCGACCAGAAACGCCTCATTAATGTTGTTCCAGCCGAGAAATGTCTCGATGGCCTGGATGAGTTCAGCGACCGAGTAGCCGGTTTTGGGCTTGCCGATGATTCCGGTGTACTGCAAGTCCTTGCGGACTTGAACCGGGATCAGGCCCAGATACGCGCCAATCACGCTGCAGGAGATTCTGGAGATGCCCTTGTCCGCGAGATCGACCAGGTAGTGGTGGTACTGGGGCAGTCGGGCGAGGCTCGGTTGTGGGATTGAAGGAGCTTCCGGGCGTTTCAATCGCTGGAGAGTCGATAAATTTATATCGATAACCATATACCGAGTCTACCGTGGGCTCGACCTGCTAACTGTGACAGTGGTCACGAAGCATTTGGGCCGAGAAACGTGTACGAGCCGGAGCCGGAGCGGGCGAACTACTTTAGGAACATTTGCCTTTATTTGGAACAACTTAGAGAGTTATGGCGATCCTAACATCGGACTCGACGAATGCGGCGGGGCTTGCTGCTGTCATCTTGAGAATGCGTTAGTCTGATCCGATCTGCTCGCCTTAACGAAATACGCGGTTGGGTCAACCGGCGCACATTGGTTTCATTCTCTGTTTCTTTTCCTGGTATAGAATCTGGGTTAAGCATGGAATTATTCCTCAATTCCGCCTGGGCGCTGCTTGCAGTTGCCATCGTGTACCTTTGGCTGCGGCTTGGGCGGCGCGCGGTGAGCGAGCGGCAGATGTCGTTCGTTGCTCTGGTCATGCTCATTGTCATCCTGTTTCCGGTGATTTCGGTCAGCGATGATCTATGGTCGATCCAGAACCCCGCTGAGACCGACACCTGCCAGCGACGCGACCATTGCGCCGCCTGCCCGCATTCCATCTTCCCGGTGGTCGCCGCTCTCTCTGAGGCTGCCGTCACAGGGTTGAGGTTGGGCATGCTGAGTCTTGACGCACCGCGTCCGGCGCCGGTTTTCGCGATCCGCAACCCCGCCTTGCACTCCATCCGGAATCGCCCACCCCCCGCAGCCTGATCGCTCCTTCTTTCTCTTATTCAACCTATCTCCCTTTTCCCTTTCTGCGATCGCCCTGCGGAGCATGGCGTAAAGGATGCGTATGAAGCTGATATACCGCTATGGGTCTGGCACAGTTGCGGCTGCCTTGGTTTTCCTGGCGGGGGCAGTGTGCTCCGCACAGCAAAGCCTCAGCTGGGACCAGGTGAAGGCGAAGTTCGAAGCGGTTAATCCGGCGTTAAAAGCCGATGCCGACAATGTGGACGAGATGAGGGCGGAAGAGATCACGGCATACTTCCGGCCCAACCCTCAGTTCACGCTATCGGCAGATGGGACGCAGATTGCACCGCACGACGGCGTCTGGACTCCGTTCAGGGGAACGTACGAGCAGCCGAACTTCAGCTATCTGCACGAGCGGGATCATAAGCGGGAACTGCGGCTGAAGAGCGCGAAAGAGGGCACGCGCATCGGCGAGTCAGAGCACGAGGATCTGAAACGCAATCTCGAGTTCACGCTGCGATCGGCCTTTGTGCAGACGCTTGAGGCCAAGGCCGTTCTCGATTTGGCGAAGGCGGATCTGGAGTATTACGACCACATCATCGAGATCAGCCGCGATCGGTTCAAAGCAGGCGACATTGCGCATATCGATCTCGACCGCATCGAGCTGCTGCGCGTGCAGTACGAATCGGAGTTGCAAATGGCAAACGTAGATCTGCGCACGGCAAAGATTCAACTGCTTCAACTCTTGAACGATCGAACGCCGGTGGAGAAGTTTGACGTGACGGGCCCCTTTGACTTCTCGGATGCGTTGCAGCCGCTGGACGATTTTCACCAGATCGCCTTGAGTGAGCGGCCCGATCTGGAGGCCGCGCTCGAGTCGATTCAGCAATCGGAAACCAATCACAAACTGGCCATTGCCAACGGATCCACCGACCCAACCTTCGGCGGCTGGTACACGTACAACTCATCGAACAATAACCCGAATGGGATACAGACTCTCGGCGCCAGCGTGAGCGTGCCGTTGCGCATCTTCGACCGCAACCAGGGTGAGAAGAAGCGCACGCTGATCGACATGGACCGCAGCCGGCAGGCCAGCGAGGCCGTGCGGGCACAGGTCTTCAGCGATGTGGACTCGGCCTATGCGCAGGTGGAAAGCAACATCGCGCTGCTGAAGCCCTACAAGGCGCAATACATGGATCAGGCCACGCGAGTGCGTGACACGGTCACCTATGCCTACGAACATGGAGGCGCTTCGTTGATGGAATTTCTGAATGCGCAAAGCGATTACAGGGTGGTGCAACTGGCTTATACGCAACTGGTCGGCTCGTATCTGGTAGCTGCCGGTCAACTGAATCTCGCAGCAGGGCGTGAGGTAATTCAATGATGTCGAATGACTCATTCATGCGATACCGGACCACATTATTGGTCTTTGCCGTGGCGGCATCGCTGACTCTTGTTTTCTCCGGTTGCAGAAGCAAATCGGAAGGCGATGGCGCTCCGCCGCCGGCTAAAGTGATCCAGGTTCCGGACATGAACCTGATCACTATCGATAGCAATGACGCGGACAAATTCACTCTTGCTTCCGCCGAGAAAATTGAATTGGCTGACGAATTGATCGCCACCGGCGCAGTCTTACCCGATGTCTCGCGCGAGATCCCCGTCATCTCGATGGCGAACGGCAGAGTAGTCGACATCAGGGCTCGCCTCGACGACAACGTGAAGAAGGGACAGTTGCTTCTGAAGGTGCAAAGCCCCGACATCACCAATGCCTTCGATACATATCTCAGAGCCGCCAACGACGAGCAACTCGCCAACAAGGCCTATGTGCGAACGCAGGATTTGTACCAGCACGGCGCAGTTTCGCAGGCCATGCTGGAGCAGGCCGAGGACAGCGAGAAGGATGCAAAGGCCGACTTAACGGCCGCTGAAGAACAATTGAAGACTCTCGGAGTGGACAAGAATCACCCCAGCAGCATCGTGAATATATATGCGCCTATTTCCGGCGTCATTGTCGCGCAGAATGTGACGGACGCGGCAGCCGCGGGCGTAGGTCTTTCCGGTTCAGCCACAGCCTTCACCATCGCCGATCTGTCGCGGGTATGGGTGGTCTGCGATGTCTATGAAAACGATATCCCCAAGCTGCAGCTTGGCCAGGAAGCGAAGATTGCAATCAATGCATATCCCGATCGTCCGCTTACTGGACGAATAAGCGACATCGGCCCGATTCTCGATCCGTCGCTGCGGACGGCCAAGGTACGCATTGAGGTTGCGAACCCCGGCTTTCTGAAGCTGGGGATGTTTGCCAAGGCCACTTTCACCAGCCGAATGAAGGAGACACATGCCGTGGTCCCGGCCAACGCGGTTCTTCACCTGCACGACCGCGATTGGGTCTTTGTGCCGGCGGGGGATAACCACTTCAAACGTACCGAGGTTCGCGCCGGCCAGATGCTCAGTGGCAGCCGGCAGGAAATCCTGTCCGGTCTTGAACCCGGCCAGCAGGTAGTCACAAATGCACTGCTGCTTGAGACTGCGGGGAATCAATAGATGCTGCGCGCACTCGTCGATTTCGCGCTGAAAAACCGCTGGCTGGTTCTGGGCGGCGTGGTGGTGCTCACCGCCTGGGGCATCGTCTCATTTCGCAACTTGCCCATTGAGGCCTACCCGGACGTCGCCAACAACTATGTACAGATCATTACCCAGTGGCCAGGGCGCAGCGCCGAAGAGATTGAACGCCAGGTGACCGTGCCGGTCGAGATCCAGATGGCCGGCATTCCTCACCTGACGCATTTGCGTTCGACGACGCTCGCCGGCCTCTCAAGCCTGATGCTGATTTTCGATGACGATTCCACCAGCGACATAAACCGCGAACACGTGCTGGAGCGGCTCAGCATGGTCAGCCTGCCTGCCAATCTTGTTCCGCAGATGGGCACCGACTGGAGCCCCGTCGGCCAGATCTATTGGTATACGCTGGAGAGCACGAATCCCGCCTACGACGTGATGGAGAAGAAGTCGCTCGAAGACTGGACTCTGGAGAAGTCTTTCAAGAGCGTTACTGGCGTAGTAGACGTGTCGAGCTTCGGAGGGCCGACCAAGGAGTACCAGATCAAGCTCGATCCGGAGAAGCTGGTTGCTTACGGCCTCTCCATCAGCCAGGTGGAGCAGCAGATTGCCAACAATAACACCAACGGCGGCGGCAGCTTTATCGAGGAGGGCACGCAGCAGATCAACGTACAGTCGCTNNAACGGTTGCACAGGGACCCAAGATTCGACTAGGCCAGATTGGCCGCGCTACACATAGGCCCGACGGGACGATCGTCGATAATCCCGATACTGTCGAAGGGATTGTACTGCTGCAAAAGGGCGACGATTCCGATCCGGTTTTGCAAGGCATCCACGAAGAGGTGAAGAAGCTTAACAACGGCATTCTGCCCAAGGGCGTCAAGATTGTTCCTTTCCTCGATCGCTCCGATCTGGTCAAGTTCACGGTAGAAACCGTTGAGCACAACCTGACCGCAGGCGTGATTCTCGTCTCGATTATTCTCTTTCTCTTTCTGGGCAATGTGCGCGGCGCCGTTATCGTTGCGCTCACTATTCCTTTCTCACTTTTGTTCGCGGCCATCTGTCTTGACTTGATCCACATACCGGCGAACCTGCTATCGCTGGGTGCGCTGGATTTCGGAATGGTGGTAGACGGCTCCGTGGTGATGATAGAAAACATCGTCCGCCACCTTTCCCTCAAAGATGACCCGCGGAGTCCGACACAGAAGATTCGCGATGCCGCGCACGAAGTACAGCGGCCGGTCTTCTTTGCCCGCGGCATTATCATTGCTTCTTATCTGCCCATCTTTACATTGCAGGCCGTCGAGGGACGCCTGTTCAAGCCGATGGCCTGGACGGTCACCTTCGCACTTATCGGAGCGCTCGTGTTTGCCATCCTGGTTGCTCCGGTCATGGGCGGCATCGCCTTCAAAAAAGGCGCCAAAGAGTGGCGGAATCCAATGATGGAATGGCTCATCACGCACTACCGGACCGCGGTGCGCGAGGCCATTGTGCATCGCAACGTCACGCTGGGAATCTCCACGGCCCTGTTCGCCATCGCCATTTACCTTTCCTTCGGCGGGCCAATCGGTTCGGAGTTTCTGCCGCACCTCGACGAAGGTTCAATCTGGGTGCGTGGAACGCTGCCACCGAGCGAAGGCCCTACGGCCAGCATCGACTTCACCAACCGGGCCCGGCTGGTGATGGCCTCTTTTCCGGAGGTGACACAGGTCGTCAGCCAGACGGGCCGCCCCGACGATGGCACTGACACCGCGGGATTCTTCAACACGGAATATTTTGTAGATCTGAAGAGAAAAGAGCAATGGCGCCCTGTCTTTCACCAGAACAAGGAAGCACTGATCGCCGCCATCGACGGGCAGTTGGAGAAGTTTCCCGGCGTCATCTGGAATTACTCTCAGCCTATCTCCGACAACATGGAGGAGGCTGTATCCGGCGTCAAGGGCGAGCTGGCCGTGAAACTCTACGGTGACAATCTGCGAACGCTGGAACATACGGCTGAGCTCATCCAGGCGCAAATGGCTAAAGTTCGAGGGATTGAAGACCTGGGCATCTTCCGCATCGTCGGACAACCCAACCTCAATTTCACGGTGGATCGCGAAGCAGCGGCGCGATGGGGCGTGAATGTTGCGGATATCCAGGACGCACTTCAAACCGCAATCGGCTCAAACACCCTGACCCAGGTGCAACAAGGCGAGGCGCGTTACGATGTGACGGTCCGCTATCAGAAACAGTATCGCGATACACGCGAGACGATAGAAGACGCGCGCCTGCTGACGCCTTCGGGCGAACGCGTTTCGCTGGCCCAACTGACAAAAGTTTCCACCGACGATGGCGCGGAGCAGATCAATCGCGAGGGCGGCCAGCGCTATATTGCCATCAAGTATTCCGTCCGGGGGCGCGATCTGGGTTCGACTGTTGAAGAGGCCATCGGCAAGGTGGAGCACAGTGTAAATCTGCCTTCGGGATATCACCTGGAGTGGGCAGGCGAATACGCTAGCCAGAAGCGCGCCGACAAGCGAATGGCGCTGGTCATTCCCATCACGGTGATGGCGATTTTTCTGATCCTCTACACGATGTTCCGGTCGTATAAATGGTCCGTGCTGGTGCTGGTGTCTGTCATTATGGCCTCCATCGGAGGCCCGCTGGCGCTCTTCCTTACGCATACCAATTTCTCCGTTTCTTCGGCGGTCGGTTTCCTTGCGCTCTTTGGCGTTTCGGTGGAGACAGGCGTGATTATGATTGAATTCATCAACCAACTCCGCGCACGGCGCATGGCGTCGGAAGGATTCAACAAGGAAGACATTGTGGAAGCTGCCGTCGAAGGCTCGGTGCAGAGGCTCCGTCCGATCATGATGACCATGCTCGTGGCTACGCTGGGTCTTCTGCCCGCTGCGCTCTCTCACGCAATCGGTTCCGACTCACAGCGCCCGTTCGCTATCGTCATCGTCGGCGGATTGATCGCCAACTTAGTCATTGGCGTCTTTCTTATGCCCACACTCTATGTATGGATGGCTCGCGAGGACGATGTTCTGCCGGCTGTTGAAAACAACGATGAGTTTTGACGGCAAGTTCTATCCATCGTTTGCCGAGGTTCTTTTGATTGGAAGCGGTAGTCGCAAGGATGGAAGATCAGAGGTTGTTTCATAACCGACATGGTGCGCTGCAGGATAACCCCTCAGGGGCTGCAGCCCTTGATTTTACTGCTCCGCAGCGGCACGGCGACCCAGAGGGTACCCCGGCCGTGCCCTTTCAAAGCGGGACACAAGAACTCTAGCCCTGCCTTAGAAAGCGGATGAATGGCTTAAATCCGAGGATGAGCCGACGACAATTAGATCGGCCGCCGAGTCAGCGAATTCAAAAGTGGCGAATCGATTCATCCGGGCCGGCGGCTGCAGGTTCCGCACCTCGTTCCGCCGAGCGCTCGGCGTGGCTCTCCAACGAGCGGCTGACCAGGTCCCGCGAACCCAGGCCTACCGCAAGCGAGAGCGTCAGCACGATGCCTCCGAAGAGAATTCCGAATGCCAGTACAACCACCACGCCGCCAATCTCCAGGTGTTCCAGCACCATTGCCGCGGTCAGAACTAGCACCAGCCACTTTACGCCAAGCGAAAGGAAGCGCGCGTATTGAAGCTGCGCGTTTACTGCGCCAATCAGCACCGACCGCGCCAGGAAGCGGGCAATCAGGTTGCCGGCAATCAGAATAAAAATCGCCCCTACGACGTGGGTAAGATACGGTAGTAGCGAGATGGGAAGCGTTGCCGCTGTGGCAAACGACGTATCGAAGGCAGAGACTCCGATTACCAGTCCGAGTAGCAGACAGCCCCAGAATGCCGCGCGCCGCACCAGCGTTGCAGGCGACGTGGCAGGAGCCCACCCTGGGTCGGGATGGTTGCGCGCAATCCGCTCATCGAATTTGGCCGCGGTGAGTGCCCACCGCAGCAGCGCGGAAAGCACCAGGCCAACTAGCGTGAAGACCAACAGGGCAACAATGAAGGCAAGAATGCCAGGCAGAATGGCGATGAGCATCGACAACACGCGGTCAAGCGACTGATGCAGCGCACCGGACATGTGATGCCAGATAGTGGCGTTTTCCAGGTACGGCGATTGCACGGCCTGAAGCGGATTTGGCTGATTCACAGCGACTGGGAAGGTTTGCATCGGACTCACTCCTTGGTCATCACTTCGCGACCATCACTCCGGAATCATCGAGTTTTTTCATGGATTGAACCTGTCTGGCCAGCGCCAGCGAGAGAGGATATACGGCTTCTCGACTTCAAACGCCGTGGCCATCGTCTCGATATGCCGCTCGGGTTCCACGCCCGAGGACACAACGTTGATGTGACTTGCGACCCATGCAAGATAGAGCGGAATCAGCGCGCCGAGTAAATGGCCGCGGTTGATGGTGCGCAGCCGGTGGGCGAGAAGAAAATCGTAAACAATGCGCGCCCACAAGCTTTCGGGCATGCGGAACGCCGCTCCATCGGTAAGCGAAAGCCGTTTCAACCCGAGCAGCGTATTCGGTGGCAAAACCAGCGACCAAATCTCTTGCAGGTTCGTATATGCAAGGTGAAAAGCCTGCAGCATCGGAGCAATATACGCCGCAGCATCGGCCGTTTGCGGATGGCCGTTCAGCGTAGAATTCCACATCTGCGGCGCCTGCCGGGGCCGCTGCCAGAATGCCGCCTTGGCTTCAATATCGGCAAAAAGAGACCCTGCCAAACTGGGGAGAATTGTGTTCAGATCGGGCTCGGCCGGATGCGGCAGAGCACGAGAGCCGGCATCGATCTCGGTAATCGTAAATCCCGCGACCGCGGCCTCGTTCACCGGCCAAAGATACATTTCTTTTTGGTTGAGCGACGTAAAGCGCTGGCCCGCGACTGCCAGCCGTTCGGCCATTCGCGGAGAAAGGCCAAGATCGATGGCCAAAGGATAGCGGGTCCGCGAAGCGAACAGCGCGCGGCTCAATGGATACAAGATCGCGGAGTTGACCAGTCCGGCCCGCGGCTGCAAATCGTAGCGAGCCACCGCCAAATCGGTCGAGTTGGCGGTCACAGCGTGCCCAAACTCGCGCAGAGCGGGCAACCCCAGCGAGCCAGCCTCCGGCCCCAGCATCAAGATGGCGCGCGCGCCATTCTTCTGCGCAAGCTGGTAGCCGTTCACAAACTCGGCCGCAGTCAGCACCCACGACGCCTTGGCGACGGGATTAGCGACGATCCTCAGATCCGGATGAGCCTCCGCCACCAGCGGATCTGCCGTGGCGATCACCATGTCCTCCGGCGGAAACGCAGAAGCAAGCTTTGCGATCACATCTTGCAGTTGCTCCGGGGGCAAGTCGGCCAGCAGCACCAGCAGAGCACAGCCGGTTCGCTCGGAAGGCGAGGTCGCGTTGGGAATCGGGTTCGTTGTCGCCATCGTTTCGTTCTCGGTTGGGCTCAAGGCTCTACAAAGCTAAGATGCCGGCCAGAGGAATGCGCAGCCATGCGGGGCGATTATTCAGTTCGTAAAGCAGCTCATAGAGCGCTTTCTCGAACAGGTAAGCGCCGAGCAGCGACTGTGCCTGAGGCGGCGAGGGTAGAAGCGCAGGTTTCGCAGCCATGGTCTCGCGATAGGCGCGAAGAAACTGAGCCGAAACCGCGTTTTGCCAGCAAACCGACCACGCAGACAGCCGCTCTGCATCGCCGGCCGGGTCCGGGTTCTCCTTCAAGTATTGGTCCAGGCCGGAAAATGCAGCGTAAGAAAATGAGCGCAACATGCCGGCCACATCCTTCAGGGGCAGTTGTTTCTGACGGCGCTCGGCCAACAGGCGCGCCGGCTCGCCTTCAAAATCAAGCAGCACAAAGTCGTCTGGCTCCTTCCCATCCTCCGCCTTCGGCCCGTGCGTGCGAAGCGTCTGCCCAAGGTGATAGTCGCCGTGAATGCGGATGCGTTGCCCGGATGCGGTCACGTTTGTAATTGCATGGGCGCTGCTCAGCAGTTCCGCGCGCCGCGAAAGAACCAGAGCCGCTTTGTCCGCGATGGCGTCGTCGAGAGTTGCGATCTTCCGCTTGAGCGCCTCTAGTGCAGAAACAACCTGGGCTTCGATCCGATGCGCATCCTGCGCCAGATCCTCTGCCGTAAAAGGCTCAGCTACGAAAGCCGGATCGTCCGTCGGGCTTGCCAGCGCCAGATGCATCTCTCCGGTACGGCGGCCAAGCAACGCAGCGGCCTCAAGAGACGTGCCCGCGTGTTTCCGGATCTCGGCAGGCGGATCGCACTCCTCGCCAAAGACCGGTGCAGGCAGCGTGGGTGGGCCAGGCAGCGCGGCAACGGCAGTGAAAAACTCCGCGAGCCGTCGAAGAAACCACTGCCAGCCGTCTCCCTGGTTGATCACTAATCCCTGCAGCATCGCCGCGGTAGTCTTCTTGCCGCCGGGTTGCGTCACGGCGATCTCGCCTCGGAACGGGGGAATGTGCGGGAAGCGCGCCACCTCAGTCAGGAAGCGTCCGATCTCCACATCGGGATTCTCACCCGGTTGAAGCCGCCGGAAGAGTTTGAGGATCAGTCGATCTCCGTAAACGATCGACGTGTTCGATTGTTCGGCGGACCCGACGCGCGACGTAAGAATCCGCGAACTTTCCGCACCTGAAAATGCGTTCGAAGCATGAGCGTCAATTTGTCCGTGCAGTGGACCGGCGCCACCGGCCGAGGGCGACTCCCGCGGCTGGAGGTGATGCTTCGATGCCGAGCCGTCACGCTTGCCCGCACTTGCCGACTCAGCCGTTGCCTCGCTGCCAGTGGGGACTGAATGCAAGCCCTCCGGTTGCAGAGCGCCGTTCGGCGCGCTTTTCAGCGCCAGCGTCGCGTTCCGCTCAATCAACCCCAGCAAACACTGGCGAACGTCTTCCTTGATGGTGGCATCGTGCAAAACCGCTGTACCCATCGGAAACGCCATGGTAGTCAGCACACTTTGCGGAGCGCTCGATGCAATCTCTTCGGCCTCTGCTCCGGTGCTGAATGCGAGCGGAAGCTGGTAGACGTCCGCGGGGCTTCCATCGTAAGCAATCTCAACGAAGAAAAGCGCCGGCGGAATCGCCGTGGCTTCTGCATCCTTTCCATCCGACTGGCGCGCTCCGCCGGCAGCTTCCGCGAGCGGAAGCTCGACCCAGTCCAGGACACGGGCCGATTGGATGGTGCGGCTCTTGGCGCCAAACCATCGTTGCTGCCTCAGCCAGCCGGGCAGCATGCCTTCCAACAGGTCCAGGCAGTGGGTGCCAAGCAGTCCCGTCCAACCCTGGCTGAGTACCTCGGGCGACACCGCCTCGTCCGGTGCGATTTCGCCAGCTTCCAACTGCGTTGGCCAAAGCTGTTCCTGCTTCGGATTAGCGGGCTGCAGTTCCAGCCACAGAAACGAGTAGGGCGCCAGCGCCAGCGCATAAGGAGCATCCGTGATAGTGGGAAATGGCACGTAGCCCAGCATCTCCACCGGCTCCATTCCCGCGTATCCCGACAAATCGAGCGACGCGGGCTGCGCAAAGCGGCTGAGGTTCGCCACGCAGAGCACAGTCTCGCTGCTGCCGTCGCCGCGATCGAGGTTGCGCAGGTAAGCCAGAACCTTCCGGTTCGCCGGGTTCAAGAACGTCAGCGTTCCGCGGCCGAAGACCTGGAACAGTTTGCGCAGCGCGATCATGTTCCGCGTCCAGTGCAGAAGGCTGGACTGGTCGCTGAGCTGCGCTTCCACATTCACCACCTGGTAGCCGTAAATCGGGTCCATGATGACTGGAAAGTAAAGACGCGCCGGGTCGCACTTTGAAAATCCGGCGTTGCGGTCCGAGGTCCACTGCATGGGTGTGCGCACGCCGTTGCGGTCGCCAAGATAGATGTTGTCGCCCATGCCCAGCTCATCGCCGTAGTAGAGAATCGGAGTGCCGGGAAAGCTGAGCAGCAGCGAGTTAAGCAGCTCGATGCGCCTGCGGTTGTTGTCAACCAGCGGCGCCAGCCTGCGCCGGATTCCTACGTTGACCCTCATGCGCGGATCGGCCGAGTAAGCAAAGTACATATAATCGCGCTCGTCGTCGGTCACCATCTCCAGCGTCAGTTCGTCGTGATTGCGAAGAAACAATCCCCACTGGCAGCTCTCAGGAATCGGCGGAGTCTGCGCCATGATGTCGGTGATCGGCAGGCGATCCTCCTGTCGCAGCGCCATGAAGATGCGCGGCATCAGCGGGAAATGGAAGGCCATGTGGCACTCGTCGCCGTCGCCAAAATAAGGGCGCACATCGGCCGGCCACTGGTTGGCTTCGGCCAGTATGAAGCGGTTGGCATACTCCGCGTCCATGGCAGCGCGCAGCTTCTTGATAATTGCGTGCGTCTCAGGAAGGTTCTCGCAGGAGGTGCCGTCGCGCTCGACAAGATAGGGAATCGCATCCATGCGCAGCGCATCCACACCCATGTCGAGCCAGAAGCGCATTGCCTTCAGCACCTCTTCCACAACTTTCGGATTATCGAAGTTCAGGTCCGGCTGGAACGAGAAAAATCTGTGCCAGTAGTACGCCTTGGCCGTTTCGTCCCATGTCCAATTCGACTTTTCCGTGTCCGTGAAGATGATGCGCGCGTCCTTGAAGAGCTGGTCGGTTTGCGACCACACATACATCTCGCGCGCGGGCGAGCCCGGCGGGGCCAGGCGAGCCGCCTTGAACCACGGGTGCTGATCGCTGGTGTGATTGATCACCAGCTCGATCATCACCTGCATGTTCCGCTCGTGCGCCGCGTCCAGCACAGACTTGAAGTCGCTCAGCGTTCCGTACGACGGATTCACGTCAACATAATTTGAAATGTCGTAGCCGTCATCGCGCAGCGGCGATGGAAAGAAGGGCAAAAGCCAGATGCACGTGATTCCCAGGTTCTGGAGATAGTCCAACCGCGAGAGAAGCCCCGGAAAGTCGCCGATGCCGTCGCCATTCGAGTCGGAGAACGCCCGGACATGCAACTCGTAGATGATCGCATCCTTGTACCAGAGTGGATCGGTAGCGCTGGCCGTCTTTTTCATCCGTCACTCCTCTGGCTGGTTCCAACGCGCTTTCATCTCTTCGACGAACGAGCTATCTCTTCGTACCCGAACGAAAAGCGAGTCTTCCATCGCCTGCTGCTGGAGCAGACGCTTGCGCTTCATCGCCTAAGAGATCTCTGAACAAGGCCATTCTTTCAGGTGGACCTTCCTTCGGGGGCTAAAGCCCAGGTTTATTTTGCTTGACTTGCGGCACGACTGAAGTCGTGCCCTTTCAAAACATTGACTTCTTCAGAGGTTTCCTAACACCGCGCAAGGGCGCCGTCAGAGAAAGTATTCGAAATCCGTCTCCGTCTTCACCCTGCGATGGATTTTCAAAATATGGCCCGATTGCCGCGTGGGATTCAATTCTACGTAGTTCCGTTCACCGTGCCAAAGATACCGTTCCCCAGTCAATAAGTCCTCGGCCTCGTAGGGGCGGTCGCGCGGTATCGCGAGATCGTCCAGCGGCAGCGTCACGAATCCGCTCTGCGTGTAGCGCGGATCGAGATTCACCACGATCAGCAGCAAATTCGAATGGTCCTCCGACTCTTTGCTGTAGCACAGAAGTTGGTCGTTGTCGACCGAGTGGAACCGGAGCGACCAGTCGTTTTCAAGCGCCGGATTGCTGTTGCGTATCTCGTTTACCCGCGTCATCAGCGGGCGCAGGCTGTCGGGCCTCTCCAGGTCCCAGTGCCGAATCTCGTACTTCTCCGAGTTGAGATACTCTTCGCTTCCACTGCGAATTGGACGATTCTCAAGCAGTTCGAAGGCCGGCCCGTACACGCCGTAGCTCGCGCCCAGCGTGGCCGCCAGCAGCAGCCGAATCGCAAATGCCGCCCGCCCGCCAATCTGCAGAAACTCGATAAGGATGTCGGGCGTGTTGGTCCATTGGCTCGGCCTGAAAAACTCGCGAACAGGCGTCTGGGTCAGCTCCGTCAGGTAGGCCGCGATCTCGTGTTTCCCGGTGCGCCAAGGAAAGTAAGTATACGACTGGCTGAAACCGATCTTGGCCAGCCGGTACATGACCTTCGGCCGCGTGAACGCCTCGGCAAGAAACAGCGCCTCAGGATGATCGCGCTTGATCTCCGGAATTACCCACTCCCAGAACGGAAACGCCTTGGTGTGCGGATTGTCGACGCGGAAGATCGCCACTCCCTGGTCGAGCCAGTAGAGAAACACGCTCTTCAACTCCTCCCACAGCCCGGCCCAGTCTTCGCTCTCAAAATCCAGCGGGAAGATGTCCTGATATTTCTTTGGAGGGTTTTCCGCATATTGAATCGATCCGTCCGGGCGCTTGCGGAACCAGGATTCGTGTTCGCGCACATAAGGATGGTCGGGCGCCACCTGGAACGCAATGTCCAGCGCCACGGAAAGGCCCAGTTCGCTGGCCCTGGCCACGAAACGGCGGAAATCCGCGATCGTTCCCAGCTCGCTGTGGATGGCCTTGTGGCCGCCGTCCGCCGAGCCGATGGCCCACGGACTGCCGCAATCGCCCGGCTGCGCCTCTGGTGAATTGTTGCGTCCCTTGCGGAAGGAGCGCCCGATGGGATGAATGGGCGGAAGATAAACAACGTTGAAGCCCATCGCGGCGATCGATTCCAGACGTTTCTCGCAGTCCGCAAACGTGCCGTGCTTGCCCGGCTCCTCTGCCGTGGAACGCGGAAACAGCTCGTACCATGCGTTGAATCGCGCCCGCACCGGGTCTACAACTACGCTCAGTTCGATTTCCGACTCAGTAGCGAAGCGCTGGTCAGGGTAGCGCCGCACCAGTTCGTGCAGCTTAGGATCGATTGCTTGGGCGCGCATATCCACTGGCTCTTTCGCGGCGCGCAGAACCTTGGCCCGTTCCCGCAGCCACGCTGAATCGCCGCCTGTCGCTCGAGCGGCGGCCTCCGCCACTAAGCCGGCGCCGATCTGGTAATCGACAGCCGTATCGCTCTCTGCCGCAATGCGCTTCACCAGGTCGCGTTGCCAGGTCTCGAAATGGTCTACCCAGCCACGCACCTTGAAGCCGTAGCGGCCCAGCTCACGCACGCGAAACGCCGCCGTCCACCGGTCGTTCACCAGGGGACGCATGGGAATCTCGGTCCAGTTCTCAGAGCCTTCGCGATGCGCCAGAAGCGACGCCGACGGGATGTCGTGCCCATCGGTGAAGATGTCCGCCTCCACGCGGACCTCATCGCCCACGGTGCGCTTTGCGGGAAAGCGCCCGCCGTCCACAGCCGGCGTAATGCCCTCAATAATGACGCGCCTGCGTCCATCCGTTCTGTCCACTGTCATCGTAGCGCCATTTTCGTTGTGAGTCCTTCTTCATCAAGGTTAACCGGGCGCGCTGCATTTCGCAGTGCGGAATGCACCTGTCAGCGTTATTGCGCGGCCACCTTGCGCTCTTCAATCAGGCGCTCATACAACGCGATCGTCTGGTGAGCGATTGTTGTCCAACTGAAGGTAGCTTCCACGCGCCGGCGTCCCGCATCGCCGAAACGCCGGCATTTTTCCGGGTCCAAAAGCAGTTGTTGAATCCGAGCCGCAAGATCCCGCGCAAACCGCTCAGGATGGCGCGGAAAACTGGTCACCGGGTCCTGATCGAACTCCACCAGGTAGCCTGTTTCTCCATCCACTACTACCTCTTTGATGCCTCCCGTAGAGCTGGCGACAACCGGAGCGCCACAAGCCATGGCCTCAAGGTTGATAATGCCGAATGGCTCGTAGACCGAGGGGCAGCAGAACAGGCGCGCATTACTGTAGAGCTGGATCGCCTCCCGTTTGGTGACCATTTTTTCAATCCACACAATGCGCGGGTGACGCCGCTGCGCGTGTTCCACCTTCATGCGCATCTCAGCGGCAATCTCCAGCGTGTCCGGCGCTCCGGCGCACAGCACCACCTGGGTTTCAGGCGGCAAGTAGCCGATCGCATCCACCAGGTGCGTAACGCCCTTCTGCCGCGTGATGCGCCCGACAAACAGAACGTACGGCGTCGTGGGGTCCACGCCAAGATCGGTAAGGGCCTTGGTCTCCGGTGTTTTTCGGTATTCGGCAAGATCGATGCCGTTATAGATCACGTGAACGCGCTCGGGGTTGACCTCCGGATAGGCGCGCAGAATGTCAGCCTTGGTGCCGTGCGAAACGGCGATAATCGCGTCGGCATCCAGAATTGCCGTGCGCTCCATCCAGGAACTCATCGCGTAGCCACTGCCCAGTTGCTCGGCCTTCCACGCGCGCAGCGGCTCGAGCGAGTGCGTGGTCAGCACAAACGGCACTCCATAAAGCTTCTTGGCGAGGTAGCCGGCCATCGACACGTACCAGGTGTGCGTATGCACTACATCGATTCCCTCGAGCGCCTTCACCTGCGTCAGGTTCAGGCTCAGTGCCTCGAGAGCGCCTTTGAATTTGCCCTCGGTGCCGTTGGAAATCTCGGCCCACGGCTCCGCGCCGCGCACGTGCAGCTTGCCGTGGGCGGCCTGCTGCGGGCCCCAGCAGTGCACCTCAACCTCAATCTCCCTGGCAAGCTCGCGGCTCAGGTAATCGACATGCACCCCGGCGCCGCCATACACCAGGGGAGGGTATTCGCGGGTGAACAATCCGACTCGCAATGTTCTCTTCCTCCGGCCCAACTTCAAGTTACCACCAAGCCCGCGGCCCAGGCCCGCGACAGGCCCGATTCCGGAATGTCGTCGCGGAACCGGGAGAGGCGAATAAAGAGCGAATGCCGATTGAAAGGTTTCGTGAATGACAACCTGCGCCAAGCGGCCGCTGAAGTCGAGACTGCGGTTGCGCTCAATCGAAAGGACCCGAAGACGCGCAACGGTCTGAGTAAGGCCGAAGCCGAAGATCTTCCATGATCCGCGGAACGCCGGCCATTGCCATTCCGGTGACAGCAATTTTAGTGCGTTTGCACTTTGCCGGAATCCGCGTCCAGAGCCCTTGCGGGGAGGAGTTGCAGCGGGGAACGATGCAGGCGATCCCTTAGTATTGAGTCAGGACGATGATTGCCAACAGGCCCACCTTTTTTCGTACCCCGATCCCAGCTCTGGTTGCATCGGCCGCTGTGGCGATCGGCTTTCTATTCGTGGCAGGGGCCATTGCGCAGGAGACTCATCCTTCGCCAGCTTCCCACCCGCATGTAGCCGATTCCGCGAAGGCCGAACCGGGCAGCATTGCCGCACTTTTTGTCAGCGATATTCATTTCGATCCGTTTCACGATCCCGCCAAGGCGAAGGCGCTTGTTGCTGCTCCGGCGGACGACTGGCCGCCGATCCTCTCAGCACCGCCTTCCGCCGATCAACAGCAGGCGTTTACTGCTCTGCAGCAGAGTTGCCATGCGCGAGGTGTGGATACTCCCTTTGCCCTGCTGCGCTCCAGTTTGCAGGCGATGCGGGCGCGGGAACCGAATGCAAAATTCATGATGGTGAGCGGAGACCTGATCGCCCACGCCTTCACCTGCCGGTATGCGGCGCTTTTTCCCGGCGCTGCGCCTGGGGACTATCAAGCCTTTGTCGTCAAGACGCTGCACTTTGTCATTGAAGAATTACGCGCCGAGTTCCCAGGCATGCCCGTCTATGTGGCCATGGGCAATAACGACAGCGGCTGCGGAGACTATCAGCTCGATGCGGGTAGCGACTTTCTTGCTCAAACCGGCAAGATCGTCGCTGCGGGTTTGCCCACTTCCCAACAGCCGGAGGCGATCAAGGAGTTTGGAGAAGGCGGCTACTTGAGCGTCACCATGGCAGCACCTATGCGCAACACCCGTCTCATTGCTGTGAACGATGTGCTTCTGTCGCCAAACTACAGCACATGCGGCGGTGAGCGCAGCGCCGCTGGGGGAAAAGCGGAGATGGCGTGGTTGGCGCGACAGTTGCAGGAGGCTCGCGAATCGGGTCAAAGGGTCTGGGTCATGGGTCACATCCCGCCCGGAATCGACCCGTTCTCGACCGTCGCTAAATTCAGAGATGTTTGCGGGGGACAGGCGCCGGTCGAGTTTCTTTCGTCGGACAAAATGGCGGACCTGATGGTTGAATATGCCGATGTGGTGCGGCTTGGGGTTTTCGGGCACACTCACATGGATGAAATGCGTCTGCTTGAGCCTGAGGGAGGGGAAGCGCAGGGCGCGGAGGCCGATCGGGTTGCGGTTAAAGTGGTTGCTTCGATTTCGCCGGTGGATGGAAACACCCCGTCATTTACAGAAGCCCGCGTGAACCCAAATTCAGCAACGCTTGAGAACTACACTGTAATCGCCGCTTCAAATCAAACCGGCGTTGCGACCACCTGGAGCCCGGAATACGATTTCGCCAAAACTTTCCATGAACCCGAATTTTCGGCCTCGACCGTAAAAAAGCTGATCGATGAATTCAGAATCGATCGCTTCGCGAATACCGCGGCAAGCCAGGCATATATTCGCGATTATTTTGTGGGCGACATGTCTCTTGAACTCACCCCGTTCTGGCCGGAGTACGTCTGCGCGCTGGATAACCACACCGCAAAGGCATTTGCCGCCTGCGTTTGCTCAACGCCGCAGTAACCGCAAGTCCAGGAGCTTTCTCGAATGTTTTCCAAGACCATCATCGAACCATTTCGCATCAAGAGCGTTGAGCCCATCCGCTGGACCACGCGCGAGCAACGCGAGAACCTGCTCCGCGCAGCGCACTGCAATCTTTTTCTGCTTTCGGCCGACGATGTTTTGATCGACCTGCTGACAGACTCGGGCACCGGCGCCATGTCCACACACCAATGGGCAGGCGTGATGGAGGGCGACGAGAGCTATGCCGGCAGCAGGAGCTTCGTTCACTTCAAGCGTTCGATTCAAGACATTTTTGGTTACACGCACGTAATCCCCACGCACCAGGGGAGGGCGGCGGAACGCATCCTCTTCACCGTGATGTGCAAGAAGGGCGACGTGGTGCCAAACAACACGCACTTCGACACCACGCGCGCCAACGTGGAGTTTGTGGGAGCGGAAGCGGTCGATCTCCAGATTCCCGAAGCGCGGCATCCGGAGACGGTGCTTCCGTTCAAAGGCAATATGGATGTTGCGGCGCTGGAAGAGTTAATTGCCCGGGTTGGGCGCGAGCGCATTCCGCTGGTCATGCTGACCGTGACGAATAACTCAGGCGGCGGGCAGCCCGTGTCGATGGAAAACGCGAAAGCTGTGGCCGGCGTGTGTCACAAGCATGGGATTCCGCTTTACTTCGACGCTTGCCGATTTGCAGAAAACGCCTATTTCATCAAGCTGCGCGAGCGTGGCTACGCCGGCAAGACGCCCAAGCAAATTGCGCAGGAGATGTTCGCCCTGGGCGACGGCTGCACCATGTCAGCCAAGAAAGATGGCATGGCCAACATCGGTGGGTTTCTTTGCACCAACGACGAGATTCTTGCGCGGCAGGAGCAGAACTTGCTGATTCTGACCGAGGGCTATCCCACCTATGGCGGGCTTGCCGGGCGCGATCTGGAAGCCGTCGCAATTGGCCTGCAGGAGTCGCTCGAAGAAGACTACCTGCGCTACCGCATTGCCTCCACGGCATACCTCGGCAATCATATTTCAGAGCATGGAGTACCCATCGTGCAGCCGCCGGGTGGTCACGCCATCTATATTGACGCCAAGGCGTTTCTGCCGCACATCCCCGCGGACCAGTTTCCCGGCGTAGCGCTGGCTACGGAGCTATATCTCGAAGGCGGCATCCGGTCGGTTGAGATCGGCAGCCTGATGTTTGCCGAAGCGGCGCAGATGGAACTGGTGCGGCTGGCCATTCCGCGCCGAGTTTACACGCAGAGCCACATCGATTACGTGGTCGAAATCATTCTGCGCGTTTGGGAGCGGCGCTCCCGGATCAGGGGGATGCGGCTCACCTATCAGGCTCCGTTCCTGCGCCACTTTACGGCTCACCTGGAGCCGATCGGCTGAGCGGGTCCTATTGGTTTCGGATGCGGGCGGGATTCGCCCATCAACTTCCTGGAGGGCGCGGCGTGGGTTCTTCGCCTCGCATTCCTTCCATCGAGACCGCGATCTGCCTCGATTTCCGATAGACATTTGCAACTGCCAGGGTCCATAGCGGAACCAGGTCGACTCCGGGGACGAGCTTGGCGGCGAATGACGGCAGAAACTCCCAGTGCCATCCGAGCAGGTAAGTCAGGACGGCTCCGATGCCAAGATCGAGCAGGTCATCGGGGGGCGACATGGCGCCTTGCACGAATAAGGGGAAGACGACAAGCTGGAGCGCATCGGCAACGATCGCCAGAATCATGGCCGCTCGAAGGCGCGGGCCCGCCGAGATTTTGATGGTTCCAAGATTCACTTCGGCCTGCTTGTCCATAGTTGTGCCTGGCTCATCCATTTTACGGCGCGGAGAGTCTTTGATCCACTAGACTGGTCGCATGGCTAAGCGGATAGGGGTGCATCTGGGCACGGCGGGCGGGGCTTCGAACGCCGTGGAGCGGGCGCGCGAGATTGGCGCCAACACATTTCAAATCTTTTCATCGAGCCCGCGGATGTGGCGCGCGCCGAAGGTGGATCCAAAACAGGCTGAGCGCATGAGGGAGCTGCGCGCGAAGCTGGATGTCGGGCCGCTGGTGATTCACACGAGCTACCTGGTCAACGTGTGCAGCCAGTCCGGCGAGGTGCGCGTAAAGAGCATCGACGCGTTTCGCGGCGAGATTGAGCGGGCACTGGTGCTGGGCGCCGAATACCTGGTGCTGCATCCGGGTTCGTGGAAGGGGCTCACGCGCGAGGAGGGTTTGAATCTGGCGGCTGATTCGATAACGCGGGCCATCGAGGGGCTGACGTGGCAGGGAACTGGCTTCCGTATTCTCATCGAGAACACGGCGGGGGCGGAGTTTTCGCTCGGAGGCAGTTTTGAGCAGGTGGCGGAGCTTGTGGCTCGCCTGAAGCCGACGGCCCCGGTAGGGGTTTGCCTGGACACTTGCCACACCCATGTCGCCGGTTACGATCTGGTGAGCGCAGAGGGCTACGAGGAGACCATGAGGCAGGTCGCTGCTACAGTCGGATTCGACGCCGTTCGCGTCTGGCACTGCAACGACGCCAAGGCGGCGCGGGGGTCGAAGCTGGATAGGCATGAGCACATCGGGCAGGGGACCATGGGGGTTGAGCCTTTCCGGCGGCTGCTGAACGACAAGCGCTTTGGGGATGCGGCGTTTATTGCGGAGACGCCGGTGGATGAGCCTGGGGACGAGGAGCGGAATGTGCGCGTACTGAAGAGTTTAGTTCAGTCTTCGTAGACATTGCGGCGATGGCCGACCTGGAGTACCAGAACGATCAGCCGGTATTCCTCGAAGCGGCAGATGAGGCGGTAGTCGCCGACCCGGTAGCGCCACAAGCCGGCGAGATTCATCCGCAGCGGCTTGCCGAACCGCGTTGGGTCCTCCGTGCCGGCGATGCGATTCCTCATGTAGCGAAGGATGGTTTGCTGAATTTTGGCGTCGAGTTTGCGCAACTCGCGCCGGGCGCGGTCGTCGAACTCGACGGCCCACTGCCTGTCGGCCCGGGGGTCACTTTTCGAGGTCAAGCCCTTGCTCCAGCTCCTTTAGGGTCCAGCGCTTGGCCGGGTGTTCCAGCCGGTAGAGAGCGGTATAGGTCTCCTCGATCTCGTCCAGATGCGCCTGCAGGGCTGCGCGCACGTAGAAGCTCTTGGGACGACCGGTCAGTGCCGCCAGCTTGTCGAGTCGGGATTCCATCTCGTCAGGGATGCGGACTGCCAGCATGAGGTCTCCTACGTTTGTATAATTAGTATGACAAGTATAGCATGAAGTGGTGAATTTCAACATCTGTGGGTGTGGTCATGCCAAGTACAGAGCGGAAACCTGTAAGCGTAGGCGAAATGCTGGTGGAGGAGTTTCTGACGCCCATGGGGCTCACGCAGGGCGCTTTGGCTGAGGCGATGGGGGTACAGCGGAAGTTGGTCAGTGAACTGTGCAATGATCGCCGGGCAGTCACGGCCGATACTGCCCTGATGCTGGCGCGCGTGTTTGGCAATTCCCCGGAGTTCTGGTTGAATGTGCAGCGCCGAACGGACCTGTGGGAGGCCTTGCACACGCCCAAGCGCCGCCAGCGGATTGAACAGGCCAGGGCATTGCAGATGGCCGGCTGAGCGGAGAACCGCGCCGCCGCAATTTACACTTGAAGTTTATGGCTGACGAAAAAGAACTGCGTTACGATCCGGCAACGATTGAGCCCAAATGGCAAAAGCGCTGGGCCGCGGACCCCAAACTTTATGCGGCCGAGCCGGCCACCAGCGGAAAACCCAAGTACTACGTGCTCGAGATGCTGCCCTATCCCAGCGGCCAGCTCCACATGGGGCACGTGCGCAACTACTCGATCGGCGATGCTCTGGCACGCCACATGTGGATGCGCGGCTACAACGTGCTTCACCCCATGGGCTGGGATGCATTCGGGCTGCCGGCCGAGAACGCCGCGCTCAAAAATCATACCCCGCCGCGGGAGTGGACGCTAAGCAACATTGCCGGAATGAAGCGGCAATTTGAGCGCCTGGGCATGGGATTCGACTGGGCCACCGAAGTGACCACTTGCCTGCCCGATTACTACCGCTGGAACCAGTGGTTCTTCCTGCGCATGTACGAGCGGGGCCTGGCCTACAGAAAGAAGAGCAAGGTCAACTGGTGCCCGGAGTGCGCAACAGTGCTGGCCAACGAGCAGGTGATCGACGGCTGCTGCTGGCGCCACGAAGGCACGATGGTCGAGCAGCGCGACCTGGTCCAGTGGTTTTTCCGCATCACCGCCTATGCCCAGGAGTTGCTGGACGGGCTGGACAAACTCGATGGTTGGCCGGAAAAGGTGCGCACCATGCAGCGCAACTGGATCGGACGCAGCGAAGGCACGGAGGTTGATTTCTTCCTTGAAGAAATCAACCAGGGATCAGGGATCAGGGAACAGGGAACAGGGAACAGGGATCAGGGATCAGAAAAGACACGCATTCGCGTGTTCACCACGCGCGTCGACACCATCTTCGGCGCTACCAGCGTGCAACTGGCGCCGCAGCACGCGCTGGTAGCGGCCTTCACAGCCGCCGATTCAAAGCTCAAGGCGCAGGTCGACGAGCTGATCGAGCAGCAAAAGAAGGCTCGCGAAGCCGGCGATCTGGGCGCGATCGAGAAGCACGGAGTTGCCACCGGCCGCTTCGCCGTGAATCCCTACAACGGAGAGCATGTGCCCATCTGGGTGGCAAACTACATCCTGGCCGATTACGGCACGGGCGCCATCATGAGTGTCCCTGGGCACGATGAACGCGACTTCGAATTCGCCGCCAAGTACGGCCTGCCCATCGTCGAAGTGATTCGGCCGGCGGGCCAGGACTCGCCGGCGGAACTGCCGTTCGTCTCCGAGGATGGCGTGCTTGTAAACTCCGGCGAATATAGCGGCCTCAGTTGCGAAGCAGCTCAGAAGAAGCTTCAGGAAGTCGCCGCCCTTGGCGCTTTCGGCGAGCCCAAGGTCACCTTCCGTCTGAAGGACTGGGGAGTGAGCCGGCAACGGTACTGGGGTACGCCCATCCCCATGATTCATTGCGAGCGCGACGGCATCGTTCCCGTTCCCGACGAGCAGTTGCCCGTCCTGCTGCCGGAGCAGATTGAGATCACGCAGCAGGGAGGCTCGCCCCTGGCGCGGGTGCCGGAGTTCGTCAACGTCACCTGTCCCCAATGCGGGGGCCCGGCCAAGCGCGAGACCGACACCATGGACACCTTCGTCGATTCGAGCTGGTACTTCTATCGCTATACGGATGCGAAGAACTCGAAGGCGCCCTTTGATCCGGCGATCGCGCAATACTGGTTCCCCATCGACCAATACATCGGCGGCGTGGAGCATGCAATTCTGCACCTCATCTACTCGCGCTTCTGGACCAGGGTGATGCGCGATCTGGGTTTGGTGAAAAACGACGAGCCGGTGTTTCGCCAGTTCTCGCAAGGAATGGTCATCAAGGACGGAGCCAAGATGTCGAAGTCGAAGGGTAATGTAGTTTCGCCCGACGACATGGTAGCTCGCTTCGGCGCCGACTCGGCGCGCATGTACTCGCTGTTTGCCGCTCCGCCCGACCGCGATATCGACTGGCAGGAGGATGGCGTGGCTGGGGTAAGCCGGTTCCTGGGCCGCGTCTGGCGCCTGGTGACAAAGCATGCCGCGGCTGCGCGAAATGGACGCGGCCAAAGTACAGCTGCGCCAACCGGCCTGTCGCTCAAGCTGCTCAGAAAGCTTCATCAGACCACCGCCAAGATCACGCTCGATTTTGAGGGCCGCTGGCACTTCAACACCTGCGTGGCCGCCATTATGGAACTGGTGAACGACCTGCAAGCCGCGGACGCCCAACTCACAGCGGGTGAAGTCCCCGCGACGGCGATGTGGGAATTGCTGCGCACGCTGGTGTTGCTGCTGGCGCCGTTCGCCCCGTACCTGGCGGCCGAGCTGTGGGAGGAACTCGGCGAGGAAGGCGCGATTCTGCGCGCACCTTGGCCCGAGAGCGACCCCGGGTTGGCCAGGGAAGACGAGATCGAAATTCCAGTGCAGATCAACGGCAAGCTGATCACGCTGGTGCGGGTCGCCGCCGGAGCCGATCCAAAAGCGATCGAAGCAGCGGCGCTCGCCGACGAAAAGGTGCAGTCGCGTTCTGCCGGCAAGACCGTGGTCAAGGTCATCGTTGTGCCGGGCAGGACAGTCAACCTGGTGGTGAAATGACCGCAGCCCGCGGGGCCGTGCCTCTGCGCGGAACCCAGTCGCTGGTCGGGCAGATGGGTTGGGTCATCAAGCGGCCGGCGCTTACCGCGATCGAAGTGGGCTGGCGCTGGGTCTTCGGCGTTCCCTTGCTCTGCGTCTGCTGGAAGCAGTGGCTGCAAGTCCTGGCCGCGTATCCGCTGGAGCCGTCAGGATTCAATTCGATCGATGCACAAAATCCATGGGTAGCGGTGGTTCAGCTTGCCAATGTCTTCACCTACTATCAGCCGCCCGTTCTGGCAGTGCTGCGGTGGCTGGCGCCGGCGGCTGCGCTGGCTTGGGTGGTCATCTCCGGCCTGGGCCGGAATCTGGTTCTCAAACGCATGAATCCGGGACTGCCCTTCCGGCCTGTGCAGATGATTGCGTTGCAGGCGGCGCTGCTGGCATTGCTGGGGGCAACGTTCTGGAGCTGGTTCCGGTGCATGCAATGGGCCGCGGCAGCCCACATCTCCACCAGCGGCGATCCCGATCTGGTGGGGTTCGCGATCTGGGCGATCTTTCTTTCCCTTGGATTCTTCACGGCCTGGGCGCTGCTGAGCTGGGCGCTGGAGATTGCGCCTCTCCTGTTGCTGCTCGAGGGGCGCTCCGTGCTTTCTTCTCTTGGCCAGAGTTTGAGGCTTGGGAAGGCCTTCACCGGCAAGCTGGCGGAGATCAACCTGGTGATGGGGATTATCAAACTTGCCTTGATTGTGTTGGCGATGGTTTTCTCGGCAGCTCCGTTGCCCTTCAGCGACGAGTTAGGCGGCGGCGCGCTGCACGTGGTGTGGGGGGCCTCCACGGCCTTTTATCTGGTGGCCAACGACTACTTCCAGGTCGTCCGGCTGAAGGGATTTGTGGAGTTCTGGCGAAGCTACCGGGGCAGCGTCGCCTGAACAGCGATCAGACGGATCAGCCGTTCCTCTGAGAGCCTGTCCAGACACTCTGAAAAGATATTGGAGATCGGATGAGCCTCTTGCAAAATTGTTTTCAGGCTATGGATTGTGTCAGGGCACGACTTCAGTCGTGCCGTAAAAGGGCCAATTTAGATTCCGGCTTTAGCCGCTGCGGAATCGCAAATTATTGAAAACAAAACCGCAGGGGCTGAAGCCCAACATGATTTTGTTGCTTCTTCGGCACGCGACCCAGAGGGTACCCCGGTCGTGCCCTGACACTTTTGCAGTCTCAATAGAATTTTGCAAGAGGCTGAGATAAAAAGAACGTCCCTCAGGGGCTAAAGCCCGACTTATTCTTGCGGAGTTTATGTACGGGCTGAAGCCCGTACCCTTCGCCAAAATCCGAATTTTTGGAGCGATTCTTAGAACATCTTGAGCCGGATGACCAGGTACTTCTTCGGGTCGTCGCGGATGCTCTTCACCAGTTGCTGGGTCTGGTCCATGGCCTGGTCGGCGTGGTCGTAGAGTGCGCGATTCTGCATCAGTTGACCCACCGTGCCCTTGCCCTCGTCCACGCCCTTCAGAATCGAGTCGAGGCGGGTGACTGTATCGTCAAGTTTCTGCGCGAACACAGGGTCCTTGGCGATCTTGCCCAGTGCGCCCTTGCCGGCATTGATCTCAGCCACGAGTTGATTGGCGTTGACGACCGCGGTATTCAGGTTGTTATAGAGCGTGTCGTCCTTGAGCAGCTTGCCGGCGCTCCCCTTGCCCTCGTTGAGGTCGGTGCCGATCTTGTCCAGCTTGTCGATGGCCGAATTGGCGCGTGTATAAAGCGTGTCGTCGTTGACGAGTTTGCCAATTGATCCCTTGCCCGAGGCGATCGCAGAGGTGATGGTCTGGAGATCCGTCGCGATTTGGTTGATCTTCTTTCCGAGCGCCGGATCGTTGATCAGCTCCCCCGCCGTGCCCTTCTTGCTATTGAGCGTGTCCACCAGGGTTTCAACCTTGCGCGTCAGCGACTGGATCTCGTCGATCGAGACCTGGCTGGTGCGGATCACGTCCTGAATGCTGGGCGAACCGGTGGTTCTGAGCTCTATATTGTTTCCCGGAGCGGGCCCGGAAGCATGGGTTGAATCGATATCGATAAAGCTGTCGCCCAGCACACCGGCCTGGACAATGGAGACGGTGGAATCGACGTGCAGGTCGCGCAAGTACTCGTGACCCACCTGCATGGCAACTTCAACCGGCGTGGGGTTGCGGTCGGGGACCACGTGGACATGAATCACGTTGCCGATCGTGACGCCTTCCAGCGTGACGGGAGCGCCATTCTTGAGCCCGGCGGCATTCTCAAAGTAGCAGCGGAGAACCAGCTTGCGGGCAAAAAGGCCACCGCTCGATCCGGACATGAGAAAGATAAGCACGACCAAGACGGCCGTAGCCGCCAGGACAAGCGCTCCCACCCTCAGTTCCGACCACTGAATCTCTTTGCGGCTTGGCACGAAGCTCCTCTTGCAGAATGGATGCAGTAGACGCCTTGAGGATACCAGAAGAAGGCGGATTAGTTGCTATTTTCCAGGACCACGCTGGCCATGGCAAACTCGACCGTATGTGTAATGGAGAGCGCGGCATGGGCCGATCCCAAGCTAGCAGCGATCTGGGCCGCCCGTCCGTGGAAGCTGAGCGTGGGCCGTCCGCTGGGCTCACGGACCACCTCGATCTCCAGCCAGCTCACGCCGAAGCTGATGCCGGTCCCCAGAGCCTTGGCCCCCGCCTCCTTGGCGGCGAACCGGGCGGCAAAGCTCTCGGCGGAGTTGCGCTTGCGCAGGCAATAAGCTTGCTCGCTCGCGGTAAAGACGCGGTCGAGGAAGCGGCTTCCATAGCGATCCACCGAGTGCTGAATGCGCCGGATCTCCACCATATCGATTCCCGAGCCAATGATCATCTTGCTTACCAAGCTACAACATTTGGCGCCTGCGGCCGGTTTGCGATCGAGTTTTCACGTCCAGCGCGGGGCCTTCCGGTAGAGGGCAAGCCGGCCATTCGATTACCGGAGAAGGCGTCTGGCGCCCCCGTTAAGTCATGGTTGTGTCAAAGCTGGTCAAGCGCCGTTCAACTACTGAACAGACTTCACCCCGTTCCATCTGGCACCGATAGAGTCCATGTGAGGCTGAACATGCGGGAGAGGAATGCAGGGCAGAGGATGAGCATTCCATGGGCATTGCAGATGAAGGCTGTCTCCATCGAGGAACCGGGGAGACTGGTGCAGACTCTCACCGGCGCAATTCTCGGTTGCGGAGGCTGGGTATTGAGCCGCGGCGCCAATGACACCGGGATCATCAATATGTTGTTTGAATTCGAACGCCAGGCATGCGTCGATGTTTACAGCGTGTTGATCGCGGCCGGGCTGGAACTGAGCCAGAACGGGCATATTCGCTTTACCGAACTTTGCCAGTGCACCCGCAGCAGCCAGCAGGATTGCGGAACCGACATTGCCAGCATAGACCTTGAAATCCAGACCTTCCCGGTGGAGACAAGGAACGGTTTGTACAATCCTCCGGCGGTTTGACCGGGAGAGCTCACACGGGAACGGGCGCCTATTCGCAACGTTTTTGCGCAAAGGGGGGCTCCTCGCAAGGATCATTCAAAACGCCCCGGTCCGGGCCTAAAGGCCCTGTCGATTTGGCCATTTTCCAGGGGGTTAAAACCCCCTGCTCCCTCCGCAATCGCGATCTACAACTGTAGTACTAGCCCGCCTCGACCAAGCCATAGCGCCGCTGCCATGACTCCTTGAGCCGCGCCCAAACCCGTACCCGCTCGGCTTCAGTGAGCGCAGCATCGGGTTGGTTGGCAAACCGCGCGGCCTCCAGCTTAGCCAATTCCAGAAGTTGCCTATCGCGCACCAGGTTGGCCACGCGGAAATCGGGCAGCCCCGCCTGCCGTGTACCGAAGAACTCCCCCGGCCCGCGCAGAGTAAGGTCAAGCTCGGCCAACTCGAATCCATCCTGGGTGCGGACCATGGCGTTCAATCGCTCCTCGGCGAGCGGAGAAACGCGCGGCCCGGTCATAAGAACGCAGTAGCTCCTGGCAGCGCCGCGGCCCACTCGACCGCGCAACTGGTGCAACTGCGCCAGCCCGAAGCGTTCGGCGTGCTCGACAACCATCACGGTTGCATTGGGCACATCCACCCCGACTTCGATCACCGTTGTCGCCACCAGCACATCGATTTCGCCGCGCTGGAATTGGCGCATGACGATCTCTTTTTCATCGGCATCGAGGCGTCCGTGCAGCAATCCTATGCGCAGCCCAGCCAGGGGCCCAGTGCGCAGCTTCTCGTGCATTTCCACTGCCGACTTCAAGCCCGATTTTGCTGCCGGGTTCGCTTCCTGAGCGGCCTTCGGGAATAGATCCGCGGTCTTTCCCTTGCGCGTAGTTTTGTGTGGCGCCGGCGGTTCGATCGCGGCCTCGGGATCATGGGAAAAATCCAATTCCGGCTGGTCGTCCTTGGTCCCCTCGATCACCGGGTAAACGATATATGCCTGGCGCTTCTTCGCCACCTGCTTGCGGACAAACTCCCAGACTTCGTCAGACCGCTCGCCCGAAACCCGCCGCGTCACTATCGGCGTGCGCCCCGGCGGAAGCTCGTCGAGTACGCTCAGATCCAGATCGCCGTAGAGCGAGAGCGCCAGTGTCCGCGGTATCGGCGTTGCCGTCATCACTAGCACGTCGGGTTCCGGTTGATTGGGCTTTTTCATCAGCTTGAATCGCTGCAACACGCCGAATCGATGCTGCTCATCCACCACCACCAAGCCCAGCCGGTCGAACTCGACCTTCTCTTCAATCAGCGCGTGGGTGCCGATGATCAGTTGCGCCTCGCCGCGATTGATCAAGCCGCGCGTGTGCCGCTTGCGATCCTCATCGAGCGAGCCCGTCAGCAGAACAATGCGCGGCTTGCGCGACGACCGCTCCAACAGCTTGCGCGCGGCCAGAAAGTGCTGCGTGGCCAGAATCTCAGTGGGCGCCATGAGGGCCGCCTGGTAGCCGTTTTCCATGGCCACCAGCATGGCCTGAAACGCGACAATCGTCTTGCCCGAACCCACATCGCCTTGTAGCAGCCGCCGCATGGGGCTCGCGGCCCGCATGTCGGTCACAATCTCGCCCAGCGCCCGCTTCTGCGCCGTGGTGGGATGGAAGGGAAGCACTTCGCGAATGGCCTCGCGCACCTTGTCGGTGGCGGCAAACTCAATCCCGGCCCGTTCCCTCATGCGCCGCCGCTTGAGCTCTAGCCCAAGTTCCAAAAAGAACAGCTCTTCGAAGATCAGGCGCCGATGCGCCGGTGTCGACGAGCCTTGCAGTTGGCTGAACGAAGTTCCTTCCGGTGGAAAATGCACATCGCGCAGCGCCGTCTCGCGGTCCGGCAAATTGAGCCGTGCCAGCAACGCGCGGGGCAGGCACTCCGGCACTACGCCGCGCACACGCTCCAGCAGATTGAAGATCACCTTGCGCTGCCAGCGCGACGCCAGCCGGCTGCCGCCCAGCGACTCATACACCGGCGTAATGCGCCCCACTTCCAGCAGCCGCGTTTCGGCGTCGTCGCTCGCGTCCGGCAGCAACTCAAACTGCGGCTGAATCATCTTGAAGTTGCTGCTCGACCGCGATGGCTCTACTTTGCCGTAGACAGCCACCGTTTGCCCGGCGTGAAACTTCCCGTTCAGATAAGTTCCGTTGAACCAGACGCACTTCAGCACGCACCGTCCCTGGCCCACGGTCAGCTCGAAGATGGGCGCCCGGCGCGTGCGCAGCAGGATCGACCCGCGCACCTCCGCAATCACGCTGGCCGTCTCACCGGACTTAAGCTCGTCCAGGCTGCGCGGATTCTGCCGATCCTCATAGCGGAAGGGAAGGTGGTAGAGCAGGTCTTCGGCGGTCAAGATGCCTTTGGCCGCGAGCATCTCCGCCACTTTCGGGCCTACGCCCTTCACGTACATGATCGGAGTGTCTAAGCCGGGCACACTCAGGATGCTAAATGCCTCAACTCCGGCAGGACAAACTCCGATGCCTGCGCGAGGCTTCCTGTCTTGGGAATTCTATCTGGACCGGGGAAGGGAATTCGCTTGCACGCTTCTTATCGGCACCGGGCGCACCGCGAGAATCTCGCGTGCAATGATAATCTGGGCCGTGATACCCCCAGCGCCGGCAGCTTCAACTGTCGCCGGTTCGATGCCGAGAAGCGAGATTGGAAAAAATGGAATCGGAAATGGCCCTCATATGCACAGAGACTTCTGACGGAATCGGCAGTATTACCCTTAATAATCCCAGGAAGCACAATGCGCTCAGCACGGCGCTCATTGAAGAAATTTGCGCGGTCATGGAGCAAATGCGTCAGGACGATGTCCGCGTAGTCATTCTGCGCGCGCCGGCCGGCGCAAAGGTGTTTTCAGCCGGGCACGACATCGGGGAGTTGCCGACCAATGGGCGCGACCCACTTACGTATAACGATCCCCTGCGGCTGCTGGTGAGGACCATTGAGCATTTCCCCGCGCCCGTGATTGCCATGGTCGAAGGGAGCGTTTGGGGAGGCGCATGTGAATTGGTCATGAGCTGCGACCTGATCGTTGCGGCCGAAGATAGCACCTTTGCCATCACGCCGGCCAAGCTCGGTGTGCCCTACAACATATCGGGTATCCAGCGTTTCCTTAAAGCGGGTGGAATGACGCTTTGCGTGGAAATGCTGTTTACTGCCCAGCCATCGAGCGCCCGGCGCCTGCTCGATCGAGGGATCGTGAACCATGCGGTTCCGAGAGATCAATTGGAGATCGTGACCAAGGGTATCGCCGGACAGATTGTAAAGAACTCTCCGCTGGTCGTAAGCCTTCTCAAGGAAGAACTCAGGCTGCTGTCGGCGGCGCACAACCTGGGGCCGGAGACCTTTGAAAGAGTCCAGGCCATGCGGCGCGAGATTTATGACAGCGAAGACTACCAGGAAGGCATTTGCGCGTTCCATGAAAAACGCTCTCCTCAGTTTCGCGGAAGATAAGGGCTCGCGATTCTCCGTGCGACAAATCCCCTCAATCGAGTATTGTTGAGAACGGCGAATTACTTCGACATGGGGAGGGTTTCAAATGCACGAACTCAATCGCAGAAGTTTCTTGAAGGCCGCGGGCGCGGCATCCGCAACAACCATGCTGGGCGCAAGGATGCACGCGCTCACTGCAATGCAGACCGAGCCCGCAAGGCCTGTAGCCGCCAACGACCACATCCAGATCGCGCTCATCGGCGCCGGCGGCCAAGGGCAGGGAGACACCAAAATCGCAGTGCAGGTTCCCGGCGTCAAACTGGTCGCCGTGGCCGACTGCTACAACGGACGCCTCGACCACAGCAAGGAAATCTGGGGCGACGACATCTTCACCACCCGCGACTACAACGAAATTCTGGCCCGCAAAGACATCGACGCCGTCATCATTGGCACGCCCGACCACTGGCACAAGCACGCCTCTTGCGACGCCATGAAGGCCGGCAAGGACGTCTACTGCGAGAAGCCCATGATCCATCTCTATGCAGACGGCCCGGAGATGATCGAAACCGCCCACGCTACCAATCGCATCATCCAGATCGGCAGCCAGCGCGTAAGCTCGCTCCTCTACATCAAGGCCAAGGAACTGCTCGAGGCGGGCGCCATCGGCAAGCTCAACATGGTTACTGCCCGCTGGGACCGGAACTCGGCGATGGGCGCATGGAGCTACACCGTTCCGCTCGACGCCTCCCCAGAAACCTGCGACTGGCCGCGCTTTCTGGGCTCCGCGCCCAAAATCCCCTTCAATGCCGAGCACTTCTTCCAATGGCGCAAATGGAAGGCCTATGGAAGCGGTGTCGCCGGCGACCTCTTCGTCCATCTCTTCAGCGGCACCCACTTCATTACAGGCTCGCATGGGCCCACACGCGGCATGGCCGCCGGCGGACTTCGCTTTTGGAACGATGGCCGCGACGTGCCCGACGTGATGCTCGGCCTCTTCGACTATCGAGAGGGCTTCAACCTAAGTCTCCGCGTCAACTTTGTGGACGGTGGCGAAGAGAGCGAAGGGCTGATCTTTACCGGCTCCGAGGGCACTATGGAGATCGGCGGGGGAGCCGTGACGGTCACCCGAGTCCCGCGCGAACAGGCTCCGGGATATATGATCGACAGCTTCACTGAGGCGATGCAGAAACAGATTCTCGCCGATTACGACAAGAAGTATCCGCCTCACTCGGGATCTGAATCGCTCGGCGGTGTCGAGAAGTATGAAGCTCCGCACGGCTACAGCGACAGCTACGATCACTTCAAGAACTTTTTTGAAGCTGTCCGTACACGCAAGCCTGTGGTCGAGGACGCCGTCTTCGGGTTCCGCGCCGCCGGCGCTGCCTTGCTCAGCAACCTGAGCATCGAGCGTGGCCAAGTGGTCAAATGGGACCCGGATGCGATGAAGCTGGTTTAAATCAGCAAACACCAGGTCTATGACCGCTTGAAGTTGTACCAACCGCGGGTGTCCCAGGTCCCGATTTTGGGACCTGGGATCGCATGAATCCAAAGTACGAAATTATGTGGCCAGAGACCTAGGCGGAGCCGTCAGGAGCCTTTCACAAAGTAGCTCTCAATGGCAAGATTCAGCGCAGCGCGGTCAAGATATGGCTCCCGATCTTCAAACTGAGCTGCCCAGCAAACCTGGTTCACAATGTCCCGCGGATAGCACGACCGCAGCTCCTGCTTCATCGTATCGTGCACGAAGCCAATCAAGAGATTCGGTATCTCTGCGTCGAAGGCAACGCCGGATTCGGTGGCGACCCGCCGGAATATCTCGCAGAACTGCTTGTCTGGAACGGCGCCGATTTTGATCTTCGTCTGAATCCTGCGCATGAATGCCGGATCCATCAGCTCGTTCGGGTCCATATTCGATGCAAACACGACCAGTAGTTCGAACGGAATCTCAATGGTCTTTCCCCCTGCCAGCGTCAGATAATCTACCCTCCTGTCGAGTGGCACGATCCAGCGGTTCAGCAGCTCCTCCGGGCGCACTCGCTGCCGCCCGAAGTCGTCGATGATCAGGACTCCATTGTTGGCCTTCATCTGCACCGGACCGACGTAGAACTTTGAGGTTGGATTGAATTGCATATCGAGCATCTCGGCTGTCAGTTCGCCGCCGACCAGAACCCTGGGACGGTGACAGAGCACCCAGCGTGCGTCGTGATTCTCGGGCTCCAGCTCCGGTATGCGCAGGTGAATCGCCGGATCGTAAACGGTAATGATCTGGCCGTCGATTTCCACCGCATAGGGGATCCACACTTCATCTTCGGCGAGCACCTTCGACATTGCGTGGGCCATGACCGTTTTGCCAACTCCGGGTGGGCCGTAAAGAAAAATTGGGCTGTCGGAGTTCAGCGCCGTTCCGAACTGGCGCAGTGTCTCGTCGTCAACCACAAGATGGGCAAAGGCGCGGTGAACTTCTTCGGCGTGCACTCCGCCCTTTTTGACGCTCTGCTTTCTGACCTGGGCTACGTAACTCTCAAAAGACACCGGCGCAGTGGCGACATATTGACTGCTGGAAAGCAGATCGACGGCTCGCAATCTGCCCCTGGAGGTGATCGCAATCTGCGGAATATTGCCGGTCATTCCAGTGACCTGGCAGAACAATCCCGCCCGTAACCGATGCACCAGCTCGCTTGCCACTTCATAGCTGAGTCCGGTAATTCGGGAAAGGTCAAGGATTGAGAGCGAGCCTGAGAGATAGATTGTCTTTAGTGTGAGGTCCTCGAGAACAGTCTTGCGCACATCGAGTTCCGAGAGCGACTCCGGTCGATGTTCCGGCCCCGAAGGAGGTTCTAGTTTAACAAGACCGAATTCTTCATCGTGAGTTTTAAGCAAAGTTCGCCCACCGCTCCTCCGACCCTGTTTCCAATGTAACCGGAACCGATGCTTATAAATCTGCCTCTTTCGTCACGCTCCGGGTTACCCATTAGTCGTAAGGGCCTGCGCTCCCGCCAGGTTTTCCAACAGGTTTCCAGCCCCGGCCACCACGGTCGCGGAAAACCCGGTGGCCATGCGTCCAAGGCGCTTTTGCTACACTTCTCCATAGCCCGTTCCCCTGGCTTGCCCATGGCCAATTTGCAGGAAGAAAACGGCGGGAGAATCTATGCCAGTTGTTGAGCTCGCGGGAGTGACCAAGGCCTACGAGAACAAGATCGCAGTCAACGACCTGAGCCTCTCAATCGATGCCGGCCAGATGTTCGGCCTGCTCGGTCCGAATGGAGCCGGCAAGACCAGCTCCATCCGCATGATGATGGGCATTACCATTCCCGATTCGGGCCGTGTGAATCTCTTCGGCAAGCCATTTCAGCGTGAGAGCCTGGACCATGTCGGTTATCTTCCCGAGGAGCGCGGCCTCTATAAAAAGATGAAGGTCATCGAACAACTGGTCTTCTTCGGCCAGTTGCACGGATTGTCTCCCGATGACGCGCGCAAGCGGTCTACGGCATGGGCCGAGCGAATGGAGATTGCCGACGCACTGAACAAGAAGACAGATGAGCTCTCAAAAGGCATGCAGCAGAAGATTCAGTTCATCTCCTGCCTGCTTCACGAGCCGGGCCTGATCGTTATGGATGAGCCCTTCAGCGGCCTCGATCCGGTGAATGCGGTATTGGTGGAAAAGACCCTTCTGGAACTCAAAGATCGGGGGAATGCGATCCTGTTTTCAACCCATCGCATGGATCAGGTGGAGAAGCTCTGCGACGCCATCTGCCTGATCAACAACGGCGAGGCCGTGCTCGAAGGCAACTTGCGCGAAATCAAAGGCCGTTACGAGCGCAACCGCATCATCGTCGAGTTTGAAGGCAACCCAGCCTTCCTCAACAGCGAAGAGATCGCGGAGGCGAAGAACTATTCCGGGCATGCCGAGATCCGGCTCAAGCCCCACGGCAACGCGCAAAAACTGCTCCACGAAGCCGCTGGAATGGCCACCATCTATCGATTCGAAATGGTCGAGCCTTCGCTCGAAGAGATTTTCATTCAGACCGTGGGAGGCAAGGCCAATGCGTAACACGATGCTGATTGCCAAGCGCGAGTACCTGGAGCAAGTCCGGGGCCGCGCCTTCCGGCTCTCCACTATTGGACTGCCGGCGCTCTTCGCGGTAATTATCGGCGTTGGCTACGTCGCCAGCCTCGGCCTGGGCGCCAACAAGCACCTGGTCATCATGGCGAACGACGCCGCACTGGCCGATGCAATCCGCACCCAGATCGTGAGCGACAAGGATGGAACGCCCAATGTCGACGTGGCCGCTCCCGCCACGCCTGACACTCGAGCGCAGCTCATCCGGCAGGTCCAATCCAAGGCCATCGAAGGATTTCTTTCCGTTGAGACACAGCCTGGCGGACTGCCGAAGGCCAGCTACACCGCGCAATCCTCGGGCGATTTCATCACCAACGATCGGCTCAAGCAAGCCCTGAACGACGGCATGGTCACAGAGCGGCTCGCAGGCTCCGGAATGAGGCCCGCCGAAGCGGATGCATTGGTCAAGGGCATCTCGATCGAAACCTTTCAAGTGAAGAAAGACGGCTCAGTCGTCAGGAGCAATGCGCAAGCCTCCTTCTGGAAGGGCTATGTGATGGCATTGCTGCTGTCGATGACCACTCTGATCTACGGCCTGAACGTGGCACGCTCGATTATTCAGGAGAAGACCTCGCGCATCTTTGAAGTGATGCTGGCGACCGTGAAGCCCAGCGACATGCTGGCCGGCAAGCTGATCGGCGTGGGCGCAGTGGGCCTTACGCAAATCGCGATCTGGCTGGTTGCCGGGGCCGCGATCATGGTCACTCCGTTTGCGGAGGCGATGTTGACCGGCCAATACGCGGTTCACTTCTCGTGGGCGGAGGGAATCCTTTTCCCGGTCTACTTTCTTCTCGGTTACCTGCTCTATAGCTCGCTGTTCGCGGGCCTCGCGGCCACCTGCGAGACCGAACAGGAGCTGCAGATGTACATGCCCTTGGCTGCCGCGCCCACCTGGCTGAGCTTTGCGCTCATCATCCTCATCATCAACGACTCGAACTCCGTCTGGTCAATCGCGGCCTCGCTTTTTCCGCCCACGGCGCCCATCATCATGTTTCTGCGCATGGCCTCGGAGATGCCGCCCGTGTGGCAGTTTGCCGTTTCCATCGGACTGATGGTGGTGAGCATCTGGGCCACGCTCTGGTTCTCGTCGCGGCTCTATCGCGTCGGCATTCTGATGTACGGGAAGCGCGCCACGCTGCCGGAACTAGTCCGCTGGCTCCGCTACTCGTGAGGCGCGGCGCTAGGTTTCTGACCGCGCAATTTTGTGCGTTGGGTTCATGCTATCCCAGGTCTCAGAATCGAGACCTGGGGCACCCAGAGTTAGTACAACAGCAAGCGGTCAGAGACCTGGTTCCACCAACCCGCCAACTCCGCTAGAATCGTCACAGTGACCGCCGATTCCACGCCCAGATTTACTTTTGCCCAGCGCCTCGTTCTGGCTGTGGTTCCGCGTCTGGTGTGGGCGCTCTTCTCCCTCATCGGCCGCACCTGGCGCTTTGAGGTGATCGCCGAAGAAGGCGTTATCCCGGTTGTCTTCGGCGAGGAGCCGGGACCGGAGATCTACTGTTTCTGGCACCAGTGCGTTCTGCCTTGCACGGTGTATTTCCGCCGCTCTCATGCCATCATTCTCATCAGCCGCAGCTTTGACGGCGAACTGATTACGCGCACTCTGGAGATGTTCGGCTTCGGCGCCGTGCGCGGTTCCAGTTCACGCGGCGCGCGCGAAGGACTGCTTGGCTTGAAGGATGTCATCGAGCGCGGACGGACAGCCATCTTCACTGCCGACGGCCCCCTCGGCCCCATCTACCGCACCAAGATGGGGCCCATCAAGCTTGCGCAAATGACATCTGCGCCCATCGGCGCCTTCCACCTCGAGCCCGAACACGCCTGGACAATGCGTTCCTGGGACCGCTTTCTGGTGCCCAAACCATTCACGCGGATCGCAGTCAGTTGGGCGCAATGGACATACGTTCCAGCCGATCTTCCCGAAGCAGAGTTTGAGCACAAGAGAGAAGAGTTGAACGCCGCAATCGAACGCGCGCGGCTGCGAGCGCTCGAACATTTCGGCAAAGCCGATTGCATGTCGACCAAGCCATGACCGAGGAATCCCAAAGCGGGCTGCTCGTCTCCGACTTCGATTTCGAGTTGCCTCCGGAACTGATTGCGCAGCAGCCCCCGGCTGAGCGAGGCACGAGTCGCATGTTGCTGCTCGATCGGGCCACCGGCGCTTTGCGCGATGCGCTCTTTGCCGACTTCTCTTCGATGCTGCAGCCCGGCGATCTTCTCGTGCTCAACGACAGCCGCGTCATTCCGGCGCGCCTCTACGGCCGCCGCACACTGCTACGCGACCACGAGAAACCAACCGGCCGCATCGAAGTCATGCTTACCGAGCCCGTTGGCGACGACCTCTGGCGCGCCCTCGTCAGGCCCGGCCGTAAAGTAGCCATCGGCGAGCGCCTTGTCTTTCCCGCGCCCAACGGCGAGATCGTCGTTGAAGCGGAAGTCCTCGAACGCGGAAAATTCGGTGATCGCCTGCTCCAATTCGCGCCGGTCAAAAACCGAGATGCTGGCGACTTCTTCGCTATCCTCGACCGCATCGGCCACATGCCGCTCCCACCTTACATCCGCCGCGACGATGCGCAGCAGGATCGCGAGCGGTACCAGACCGTCTTTTCCCGCGAACGGGGCTCGGTAGCAGCGCCCACCGCCGGCCTGCACTTCACCGCGCAGACGCTGGACGCTCTCGCTGCCAGGGGAATCGAAGTCGCAAGAATCACGCTCCGCGTGGGCCTCGGTACCTTCGCCCCTCTCCGCGTTGAGCGACTCGACGAAGTCAAACTGCATCGCGAACGTTACACGCTCAGCGCCCCCGCCGCAGAAGCCATCAATCGCGCCGTCGCTGAAGGCCGGCGCATCGTGGCCGTCGGCACCACTGTCGTTCGCACGCTCGAGCATTGCGCTCTCCAGGCCACAGGCAGTCCTCTCAAGCCACATTCCGGAGCCACGGAAATCTTTATTTCTCCCGGCTTCGAATTCCGCCTCGTGCGCGCCTTGCTCACCAACTTCCACCTGCCTCAATCGAGCCTCCTCATGCTGGTCAGCGCATTTGCAGGCCGCGAGCGCGTGCTGGCGGCCTACCGTCATGCAGTCGAGCAGAAGTACCGGTTCTTCAGCTACGGCGATTGCATGTTCATAGAGTGACGCGACGCTGTTAAACTCTCTAGCGTGACAGACCAAGCCAAACCGCCCGTCTTCCTGCTCGACACCATGTCGTTCATCTTTCGCGCCTACCACGCGATGCAACACAGCCGCCCCATGTCCACGCGCGGCGGTCTTCCCACGGCTGCCACTTACGTCTTCGTGAACATGATCAAGAAGCTGCGGCAGGATTTTGCGCCGCGCTACTTCGCAGCCGTCTTCGACCTCAGCGGCGAAGTCTTTCGCGACGAGCGCGCGCGCACCATGGGCCCGCTGCGCAAGTGGAACTCGAAGACGCAGAGCTTCGACGAGGTTACCTACGAGGGGTACAAGGCCAATCGCGAAGCCATGCCCGAGGACTTGCGCCGGCAGATTCCGTACATTCGCCGCGCCCTTGAAGCTTTGCGTATTCCAATCCTGGAAGCGCAGGGATTCGAGGCCGACGACGTCATCGGGACCCTCGCCCGCCAGGCCGCCGAGCACGAACACGAAGTCTTCATCGTCTCCGGCGACAAGGACATGATGCAGTTGGTTACGCCGCGGGTAAAGATCCTGAACCCGCAGAAAGACAACCTGATTCTCGATCCCGCCGGAGTGACGGAAACGCTGGGCGTGCCGCCGGAGAAGGTGGTTGACGTGATGGCGCTGCGCGGCGATGCGGTCGACAACATTCCCGGCGCGCCCGGCATCGGCGACAAGGGAAGCGTCGAGCTCATCAAGGAATTCGGCAGCGTTGAGGCCGTGCTGGGTCGCGCCGCCGAGGTCAAGCGCAAAACCTACCGCGAGTCTCTGGAACAGAATCGCGAAACGGTTCTTCTTTCAAAAGAGCTGGTCACCATCGACAGCCACGTGCCCCTCAATCTGGACTTGGCCGCGATGGAAACCCAACCGCTGGACCTCGAAGCCTGCCGCGAGCTTTTTACGGAGCTTGAGTTCACGTCGATGCTCAAGGAACTCGCGCCTTCAGCGACCGCCGATGCCGTCGAGCTGATTGAAGACCCCTCCCCAGCTCAGTCCGCGGAATTTTATGGGGCCGCACAAGCGAACGGCTTCGCCTTCGCTCTCGATGCCAACGCTCCTAGCACCGGCTCTGAAACAGAAGACGAGCTGCCTCCCGCGCAGTCACTCCTCAATCTCGCCGAAGCGGACGAGAAGCAAGCCAGCTTCGCCGTAGGCGTCTGCGCCGAGGCCGGTGTGGCTCTGCGTTTGCCGCTCACGCCGGAGTTGCGCCAACTGCTTGAAGATTCTGCCACGCCAAAACGCACGCACGACTTGAAGTTAGCTCTGCATTTGCTTGATGCGCAGGGAGTTGCACTGCGAGGCGCAGTGGAGGACACGATGCTCCTCTCCTACGCGCTGAACCCAACTCACGCCACCCAGGCTCTCGCCGATGTCGCCGCACGCCATAGCCAACCTGCACCCACAACACTTGCCGCCGCCGCTGCTGCCATCGGCGCTCTTGCTCCCGCACTGCTGGCAGAGGCTCAAAAGTCGGGTGTCGAGCGCGTCTACCGCGAAATCGATCTGCCGCTCGCGCCCGTGCTTTACCGGATGGAACAAGCCGGAGTCCGCATCGACATTGGCGTCCTCGACGGCCTCTCACTCCGCTTCGGCCAGGAAATCCAACGCGTCGGTGAGCGCGTCTTCGAGCTCGCCGGACGCCGGTTCAACATCAACTCCCCCAAGCAACTCGGCGAGGTCCTCTTCACGCACATGGGCCTGGCCGCACCGCCCTCCCGAGGAAAAGGCAAGAGCCTGTCTACCGCGCAGGACGTTCTGGAGCAGCTCGCCGAGCACAACGAAGTCCCAAAACTGGTTCTGGAATATCGCCATCTCTCCAAGCTCAAGTCGAATTATATCGACGCTTTACCGCTTTTAGCCGATGTGAATTCGAGGGTTCATACCACCTTCCAGGCCGCGGCCACAGCCACTGGCAGGCTCTCCTCCGNNTTTACAGCCTCGCCGGGCACCGAATTGCTCTCCGCGGATTACTCGCAGATCGAACTGCGTTTGCTTGCGCATTTCAGCGGAGACCCGTTGCTGATTCGGGCATACGAGGAGAACATCGACATTCACGCCCTTACAGCCAGCGAAGTCTTCGGCGTGCCCATCGACACTATGGATAAGGAAACCCGCAACCGCGCCAAGGCAGTCAACTTCGGCATCGTCTACGGAATCTCAGCGTTCGGTCTCGCGGCGCAGCTCGGCATTCCTCAGGCTGAGGCCAAGGCCTATATCGAGCGGTATTTCGCGCGCTACGTGGGGGTCAAGGCATTCATCGAGACAACACTGGACCAGGTGCGGCGGGAAGGATACGTGCGCACGTTATTCGGGCGGATGAGACCGATTCCGGACATGGAAAGCCGCAACCCGAACCAGCGCGGATTTGCCGAGCGCACCGCCATCAACACGCCTTTGCAGGGCACTGCTGCCGACCTGATCAAGCTGGCCATGATCTCCATCGATCGGCAGTTGACCGAGCGCAAGCTGAAGACGCGCATGATCCTTCAGGTCCACGACGAGCTGATCTTCGAGGTCCCGTCAGACGAGAGAGATGAGCTGGAATCGCTGGTCCGGACAGAGATGGAAGGCGTCGTCAAGCTCAAAGTACCGCTGGTAGCGGACCTCGGCTTCGGCCCCAACTGGAGAGACCTGAAGTAGGGTCCGCACCGAATGCGATTGCGCTGGAGCCGCTGCTATTGCGACGGTTGAGCGGCCAGCCATTGCTTCAGGTTTGGCTGCTGCAGAGAGCGAAACTCGATGCAGCCGTCGATGCCCTCGGTGGCGGACTTGAGGGCGCGCTCGGCGGCGGCTACTTTATGGGTCGAGAAAAAGCTCTGCACGTCGTCGCGCGCTTGGGCTGAGCAGAAGCTGGCGGTCGAATTGACCAGGTAGGTTCCGAATTCCGTGGTGAGTTGCGCCTGAACCTCATCCCAGTTGGCCTTGATGAATCTCCATGTGATCTCGCGGGAAGCATCGGCCTGAAGGCCCATGGAGAGCTGGATGCCGACATCCTGGTTGCGGACCTTTCCAGAGAGGTCGTAATCCAGGGACCGTTTCACGAGCTCCGGGTTCTCAAATTCGGCGAGCAGGCGCAGGGCTCCTTCCTGGAGTTCAGGATTGTTCGAGGTCTCATAAACCTTCTGCAATTTGTCGAAGAGGGAGGCGTCGCCGTTGCGGGCCGCAATCCCGAGTGCCGTCCGGCCCAAAGTCGGCTCCACGGACGTTGGATCGGCGACATATTTTTGCGCGATCCGGGCGGCTTCTGCCAGCACTCCGGGGTCTTTGCCGTAGTGGCCGAGGAAGCCGAAGAGCTGCGAGCGCAGCTCACGAGTATTGGCCGTGTCGCTGGGCGAGGGAGGTGCAAGCCTGGCATACACGGGTGCAAAGGTGCGGCGAATCCACGCGGCAAGGGCGGATTTTTCCTCTGGCGTGGCGGCTACTTCATCCACAATTGCGCCAACTCCGCCGATGGCGCTTGAGACAACCAGCGCGTTGGGATCGGATCGGAGTTCGGCGGCCAGATTGAGATAGTCGCCCACGGCCGCCTTGTTGGAGCGGACCTGCGCCCACTCATCGCCAATAAGACCGATGCGTTCCGGCGGAGAGAGCGATGTTTCGATGCCCTTGACCAGCGCGGCGTAGACACTGGGCGGATAAGCGCTGCGGTAGTAACCTTTGCCCGAAGCGTTTGCAAAGAAAACGGGTGCGGCGGGGACCTTCAGCGTCGAAGCGGCCGGAGTAAGAAGCTGGCAATCCTGCTTGCCGTCCACGCCGGTGGTGAAGCAGATGGGCAGTGTCCATTTCTGCTTCGGGTCGGGCTTAATGCTGGGACTCAGGAAGAAGCGCTTCTGCTCAACCGAAACCTTTCCGCCCGCAGGCTCGCCAAAGGTGACAATCGGCACGCCAGGCTGCGCGACCAGCGAATCCATGATCTGGTCCACCGGCTTGTGGCTCACCGCGGTCTGCGCGCCCCAGAAGTCTTCAGCAGTTGCGTTTGAGTAAAGGTGTGCCGAGAGGTAAGCGTGCACGCCCTGGCGGAAAGTTTCGGGGCCGACGTAGTTCTCTACCATCAGCAAAACGTCGCCGGCTTTTCCGTAGGCGATTCCGTCGAACATCTCGTTGATTTCGTCCGGCGTTTCTGCCTTGGCGCGGATGGCGCGGGTGGTGGGCTGTGCGTCAAGGTCGAGGGTGCTGTCTTCGTCGGCGGCAACGCTCTGGTCGACGTTCCACTCCGGGTGCAAGGCGGCGAGGGGCTTGTTCGCCATCCATGTCGCGAAGCCCTCGTTGAGCCAGATATTGTCCCACCACTGCATGGTGACCAGGTCGCCGAACCACTGATGCGCCATCTCGTGCGCAATTATGCTGACCACGTTTTCCTTGGCTTCGTCGGAGGCCGTTTTGGGGTCGATCAGCAGATCGGTCTCGCGATAAGTGATGGCTCCGAAGTTTTCCATGGCGCCGGCCTCGAAGTCGGGCAGCGCAATCAGGTCGAGCTTCTTGAGCGGATAGGGAATGCCGAAGTAATCGTTGTAGTAGTGGAGTACGTATTTCGCCACGTCCACGCCGTAGGGCGTCATGCCGACCTTGTCGGGGGTCGAGCAAACGCGGATGGCGACGCCATCCTGCTCGCCGGCCGTGCACTGAAAATCGCCAACCAGAAATGCAACCAGATAGCTCGACATTCTCGGCGTGGTCAAGAACTTGATTGTGTGTTTGCCGTCGCCGGGGCCCGCCGTATCGCTCACAATCGGACCGTTGGAGATGGCCGTGTCCCCGGCGTCGACCACCAGCGAAACATCGTAAGAGGCCTTGAATGCCGGCTCATCGAACGAGGGGAAGGCGCGGCGCGCATCGGTTGGCTCGAACTGAGTAACGGCGTAGTTGCGGCGCGCGGTTTTGGAGAGATAAAAGCCGCGCAGCTCGTTATTCAGAATGCCCGCGTAAGCGATGGAAAGCGTGGCTTTGCCGGCAGGAACGGGGGCAGGGAAGGTAAAGGTAGCCTGTTGCTTCTCCTTATCGAGAGCCACCGTCGCGGTCTGCTCCCGGCCTGCGGCCGAAACTGTGACCGACTTAAACGCAATCTCCGCGGAGTTAAGCGTGATCGAGCTGACCGGCTCCTTCACCGTGATATCGATGGACTCAACGCCCGCGAAGGTTGCGGCCTTCAGGTCGGGCGTCAGGGTGAGCGAATAGTGCTCCGGCGCAACAGTATTGGGCAAACGCTGGGCGTGCGCCGGACAAATTGCGGCCAGTACAAGAACGGCTGAAATAGTTGCAGTAGCTGCGACTGTACTTATAAAGACAGATGAACGCATGCTTCAATTTTCCCATAGTCGGCTGACCCATGCGTGCCTAGGAAAAACGAGAGCCGTAGAGATGTGGCATTCCACCGATCGAATGCAATTGACGGAACCAGCTCCATCGACATGCAAAGCCCCCACCCTCAGGAGGTCTTTTCCTGATCCCTGATCCCTGATCCCTGACCCCTGCTTTTCGGCAGCAGCGAATCCAGCATCAGCAGGCACGCGCCGGTCACGATCGACGAGTCGGCCAGGTTGAAGTCGGGCCAATGGTAGGTGTAGATGTGGACCTCGATAAAGTCGATGACCGAACCGTAGGCGATGCGGTCGTGGACGTTGCCGAGCGCTCCGGCAAAGATGAGCGCCAGGGCGACTGTCGTAAGCGTGATGCGGCTGCCGAGGCGGATCATGGCGATAAGGACCACGACCGCCGCAAGAAGCGAAAAGGCGATCAGAGTCCAGCGCACGGTGTGCGGCGTCGCGGAGTCGGCGAACAGCGAGAAGGCCGCGCCTTGATTGGTCCAATGCGTGATGCGCAGAACGCGGGGAATAATCGGAATGGCTCCGCCCATGAGAACATGCTCGCCGACCCAGATTTTGGTGAGGCGGTCGGCAAGCAGGATCAGCGCGGAGAGTCCAAGCAACCACGGAAGGCGACGGGGCGCAACAAAGCTCACTGGGCTGCCTCCTGCGGCTGGGGCGGCGCAATGCCCATCTCTGTGAGCGCAGCCTGGCAGCGAGTACAGACATTCTGCCAGATGCCGTAATCGCCGACCTCCGGCATGAAGTTCCAGCAGCGGGCGCATTTGTGGCCGGAAGCGGGCAGAGCTCTCACCTCCAGCATTGCGCCCCCGACTACATTCACCGCGGAGACGTTGATGGCTTCTTTGAGACCCGCGGCGTGACGCCGCAGCAGCGCAAGCTGCTCGCCTGAGGCAGCGATCTCAAGCTCCGCTTCCAGCCCTTTGCCGATGATCTTGTTCTGCCGAGCCTCCTCAAGCACACGCAGCGCCTGGTCGCGCACCTCGAAGAGCTGCTTCCACTCTTCGAGCAACTTCGCTGGGTCCTCGGAGAACACCTCTTCCGGCTTGGGAAACAGCGCCAGATGCACGCTGGCTTCGCGGTCTTTGACGGCTGGGAGATATTCCCAGACTTCGTCGGCGGTAAAGCTGGCGATGGGGGCGACGAGGCGGACGAGGGTTTCAGTGATCTTCCAGAGAACGGTTTGCGCGGAGCGGCGTTCTAGGCTGGTGGGCGCAAAGGTGTACATGCGGTCCTTGAGCACATCGAGATAAAACGCGCTCAAATCGACAATCGCAAACTCGTTCACCGCCTGGTACACGCGATGGAACTCGAAGCCCGCATACCAGCCGAGAATCTTCTCGGTCAGCTCCCGCGTGCGCGCCAGCATGTAGCGATCCAGCGGCAGCAGGTCAGCCTCGGGAACGCGGTCGCGCTCCGGCTCAAAGCCGTTCAGATTGCCGAGCAGGAAGCGGAACGTGTTGCGCAGTTTGCGATAGAGGTCGGCGCAGCGCTGCATCAGGTTTTCGCTGGCCGCCATGTCCTCGCGGAAGTCCACCGACGCAACCCACAGACGGACGATCTCGCCGCCCATGCGATTCGCAATATCGACCGGATCGACCCCGTTGCCCAGCGACTTCGACATAGCGCGGCCCTGTTCGTCGAGCGTCCACCCAGCGGTGGTCACGTGCGAATAAGGAGCGCGGCCGCGCAGAGCCACCGAGGTCAGCAGGGAAGAGTGGAACCAGCCGCGATGCTGGTCGCCGCCCTCCAGATAGAGGCATTCCGGGGCTTCCCGCCCTTCACCCTCTTGGAAGAGGGTGTAGGCCGGGCTGAGGTCGGGATCGGATTCGCACACCGCGAACCAGCTTGTCCCGGAGTCAAACCAGACATCGAGAATGTCCGTCTCCTTGCGGAACACTTTGCCTCCGCAGTGGGCGCAAGCCGCGCCCTTGGGCAACAGGGCCGCAACGTCGGTGGTGTGCCAGGCCTCTGCGCCTTCGCGATCGAACAGCTCGACGATCTTGCGGTTCAGCGCGGCATCGAGAATCGGCCTCTGGCAGGCTTCGCACAGAAACACGGCAATGGGCACGCCCCAGATGCGCTGGCGGCTGATGCACCAGTCCGGCCGCGTGGCGATCATGTTCGTGATCCGCTCCTTGCCCCAGGCCGGGTCCCAGACGACTTTGTCGATCTCCTCGATGGCGAGTTGGCGAAACGTTGTTTCGGAGCCATCGGCGCGCTTGACCTGCGTATCGAGTCCGATGAACCACTGCTCCGTGGCCCGAAAGATGACGGGATGGTGGCAGCGCCAGCAATGAGGGTAAGAATGTTCCAGCGGCGCAGCGGCCAGCAGGGCTCCACGCTCATCGAGCATTGCCACAATCACCGGATTGGCGGCAAAAACCTTCATGCCCTCAAAGGCCGGAGGGGCAGCGAACGGCCACGCCTCGCGATCGACGTGGATATGGCCAGCGGCATCCACGCGGCAGGTGGAATCAAGGTTGTAACGCTGGCCGGCGTAGAAGTCGTCGGCTCCGTGAGCGGGCGCGGTGTGCACTGCGCCGGTACCCGTGTCGGCAGTGACGTACGTGGCCAGAACGCCCAGGATGCTGCGATCGAGAAACGGATGCTGGAAGGTGACGCGGTCGAGCGTGGCGCCCTTGAAGCGGGCCAATTCGGAGGTCTCGCCGAGTTCGCAGGCAGCGGCAACCTGGCTGGCCAGTTCGGCAGCCACAATGTAGACCGGCGCATCGGCGTCGTCACCAGAGGCCAGAGCAACGTAGTCGAAGTCGGGATGGAAGGCAACCGCGAGCGACGCCGGCAGCGTCCAAGGGGTGGTGGTCCAGATAATCGTGTACATGTTGCGGCCAGCCAGCGCCGGAGCGATGGCCGCTGGGTCCGAAGTGAGTTTGTAGCGCACGTAGACCGAGGGGCTGGTGTGCATCTCGTACTCGACCTCGGCCTCGGCCAGCGCCGTGCGGTCGTGGATGCACCAGTAAACCGGCTTCAGGCCGCGATAGACGAATCCCTTCTCGAGGAAGCCATAAAATGCCTCCAGAGTGCGGGCCTCGTAGTCGCGCGACATGGTCTTGTAGGGCGTTTCCCAGCGCCCCAGGCAGCCAATGCGCTCAAACTGGGAGGTTTGCAGGTCGACGTACTTCTGGGCGTAGGCCCGGCAGGCTTCCAGAACGGCGGGAACCGGCATCTCCAGCTTCTTGCGGCCCAGCTTTTCGTCCACTTTGATCTCGATGGGTAGACCGTGGCAGTCGTACCCTGGCACGTAAGGGGCGTCGAACCCAGCCATAGTCTTGGACTTAACGACGAAGTCCTTGAGGCCCTTGTTCAGGGCGTGACCAAGATGGATGGGGCCGTTGGCGTAGGGTGGCCCATCGTGAAGCAGGTAGGCAGGCCGGCCACGGGTGGCCTTGCGCAGCTCGCGATAGAGCCCCATCGAGGCCCAGCGGGCGAGCCGAAGGGGTTCATTCTGGGGCAGATTGGCCTTCATGGGAAAGGCGGTTTGCGGCAGGGTGAGGGTCGCCTTTAACTCCGGCGCTGCGGGCATCTTGACTCCCTGTATCGGTCCTGTATCGGTCTTGGATTGGTCGAGACTTTTGTTCACTTATCAGTGTAATGTAAATGGATAAGAAAGAAATTTCGGGTAACAAACCGGGTAGGCTCATCGTCTATTGTTTATGGGAGCTTTACGCGGCCCGGAATATGAATCCCTGGAGATCGATTGTCCTGAAAAAGGAACAATTGCTTCCGAGACAACGCCGGGGGCGGTCAAGCATAATGGTTTGATAAGCGTGGACAAAGATAGCCCAACGGGTGAGACGGGATTCGGACAGCCGATCGTGCAAGAACCGGCAGCAACCATGGCAAACGAAATGTTTACACAGGCAGACTCGAATTCTGAAGCGGCTGCGGTCTTCCCCGACGACAGCCATCTTCTTGACGCCCTGATGGGCAAAACCTTTGAAGAAAAACCCATTTGGTCGAGTCTGTGGGAAAGCGTCCAGGACATATTTTTCCCGCGCAGGCTGCCGCCCCTGGTTCTGACCTCGACGCCGATCCCGGTGCCCGACCGGATGGCGGTCAAGCCCAACCCATGGGCCATCGGGATTTCCACTACTGTCAATCTACTCATCCTGATCATCGCCCTCTTCTTTGTGGGCAAGAAAATCATCGAAACGGTGAACAAGCCCACGATGGTCACCTCCATCGACGTGGGAGATTTCGACGCGGCAAAAGCGGCCCAGAAAAATGGCGGCGGGGGCGGAGGCGGCGACCGCAGCATCATCGATGCCAGCAAGGGGAAGTTGCCGGAGATCGAGAAGAACCCGGTGGTGCCTCCCATGGTGCAGACCTTCGACAAGCCCAAGATCGCCATGCCGGCGGCGATCGATGTCCAGAAGGACATTAAACTGCCTGACAACCCGACGCTCCCCGATATCGGCATGAAGAGCGGCGTGAACGTGGTTCTCTCCAACGGAACAGGTTCGGGCGGAGGCATGGGATCGGGCACCGGCGGCGGCCTGGGCTCGGGAAATGGAATCGGATACGGCCCGGGCTCCGGATGGAATACCGGCGGTGGCCTGGCACAGGTGGGCGGCCGGGTCTCGGCGCCGGTTCCGCTCTTCCAGCCTGAAGCGGAGTTCTCCGATGAGGCGCGCCGGGCAAAGTATCAGGGCGTCTGCCTGGTTGGCCTGATCGTGGATGCCCAGGGAAATCCGCAGAACGTCCACATCGTCCGCGCGCTGGGCATGGGCCTGGACGAGAAGGCCATGGAAGCCGTGCGCAAGTACAAGTTCAAGCCGGCCATGCGCGATGGCAAAACGCCAGTTCCCGTCTATGTGAACGTCGAAGTAAACTTCCGGCTCTACTGAGAGCCGCGAATTTAGAGAGCCTGGAAACAAACAGAATACTGAGAGCGAGGCGCATGGGCGCCTCGTTTTTTTTGTGGTGCGCAGGACTCCTGGGAAGGCTCTTCGTGGCCCCTTCTGTGGATTTGCCAATGACTGTCCACCCCGGATTGGCGAATTACCTGCCTAAAGAGGATTGGGCAGGATGACCCGCAATCGAGCCGATAACGGCCTGTTGAGCGTGTTTTCCCCCGGTCCGTGCCGGCTTGGGAGCACGGGTGATGGGCCATAGCACTCACGTGGGATTGAAGCTCCGCTGCTACTCGCCTACTGTCTATTTAAATGGCTGAGGACGGCTCTGTTTCCCCAATTCCTGCTTGTATAGCGGGAAACAGATTGAGATTCGTGTGTGTGGCCGATGGCGATCGGGCGGTTGCCTCATTCCGAGGCCGGAAGTGACTGGTTTCAGAAGGAGGGCTTAGTGAGGAAATTCAGAACGGTAGCGCTGGTGGTGGGCGTTCTTTTAGTGGGCTACACGACAATGACTTTCCTGGGCACGGCAGCGGCCGGTTCCAGAGCCCAGACCATCCCCAGCAAGGTGGTTGACGATCAGGTGGTTCAATACAACTTTGCCGTCAAGTCCGGCACATTGATGGATAGATGTGTCCAGGCCGGCTTTGTTGCTTCGGCATACATCCAGGTCAAAGACGAACCGAACCGTGAAGAGTGGGAGCGGATACGGCAGGACGATTGCACGGCTGCAGGTTTGTCTCACTAGCCCATGTTTGTGTTGGCAGACCGGAGATCGCGATTTGCCTGGCAATTTCTCTACCCAGTTAGCGGCTTCCCGATCGACCCGGCCCGAATCGAGACCTTTCGGAGCACGCAGTTATAGAAATGGACAAATTGGCTGCAACGGCTTCACTCTCCCTCAGTCGTTTCCAACTAGACCAGGCTTATAAAAAGTACGTTAGTTAATGCGCGAAAAAATACACTCCTGACAGAAATAAACTAAAAACAGAGAAGGCCCCTCTGGGGCCTTCTCTGTTCATCAAGATTTCTATTTAAATGGTGGTGTTGCCCCGGCTCAGCATGGGCGTGATGGTGTCGTCGGTGAGGCACCCTACCCTTCACAGTGCTACCCACTCTTCGTGTAGACCGCCGCTCTAGAAGAAACAAAGTTGCTGTTGAGCCGGAATTATCAGTGATTCGCGTGAAAGTGCGCGTAGGTTTTTGTAATAAATTCAGCAAGTTAGCGTCCGCTTCGCGGACATAGCGAGTTGGCGAGTTGGCGGCGGCATTGGCAGGCAGAAGCTTCATCTCCCGCGGGTCGGCGAAGCCGGTGGGAGACTAAAAGGGGTCGGCCTTTCTTGCTGAATCTCAAGAAGCGGACAGCTACTGAGACAGTTCCCGCTCACGCAGCCAGGTAAAGATCACAGGAGTCACGATCAGAACGTGAATGAGAGAGCTGAGCATTCCTCCCAGCACGGGGGCAGCCAGCGGTTTCATGAACTCCGCGCCTGTGCGTGTGGACCAAAGGAGCGGCAGCAAGCCGGCAACCACCGTAGCCACGGTCATGACCTTGGGACGAAGCCGTAGCAGGGCGCCTTCAATGACTGCTGCATGCAGACCGGCGCGGGTCAGGTGACCATCCGCGGCTTTACGCCGCGTAACTGCGTCCTGAAGATAGATCACCATTACCACTGCCGTTTGCACCGCTGTTCCGAACAGTGCAATGAAACCTACCCAAACCGCAACGGAGAAGTTGAGTCCCAGAATCTTGACGAGGAATATGCCGCCGCTGAGTGCGAACGGAACTGCCAGCAGCACATGCGCAGCCTCCTTCGCCGAGTGGTAAGTGCGGTAGAGCAGAACAAAGATCACAAGCAACACGATGGGAATCACCAGTTCCAGCCGCTTCCGCGCACTGATTTGGTTTTCATATTGGCCGCTCCACTCGATGTAGTAGCCCGGCGGCATCTTGACGCGCGCGGCGACTTCGCGCTGCGCCTGGTCAACGAAGCTTCCAACGTCCCGGCCACGCACATTCAGCAGCACGGAGCCGCGCAACAGTCCGTTTTCGCTGCTTATCATTGACGGTCCCACGGTCGTCTTCATCTTGATTACTTTGCTGAGCGGCACTTGCGCTCCGGCGCTGCCGGTGACAAGGACTTCATCAAGCTGCTGTGGGTTTTCGCGGAAGTCGCGCGCATAGCGAACTCGGACTGGGAAACGTTGCCTGCCTTCAATTGTGGTGGTGAGGTTCTTGCCACCGATTGCGGTTTCGATCGCGTCCTCGACATCGGCGACATTCAAGCCGTACCGGTCTGCTGCGGCACGATCGACAGTCATCTCCAGATAGGGAGAACCCGTCGTTCGCTCGGCATAGAGATCGACAGCGCCTGGAACCTGAGCCGCGACTTCCTTGATCTCTTCGGACTTGGCCTCAATCACGCCGAGGTCGGGACCAAAGACCTTGATGCCAACCTGCGTGCGGATACCGGTTGAGAGCATGTCGATCCGATTGCGAATCGGTTGCGTCCAGATGTTGGTGACGCCTGGAATCTGCAGCTTTTCATCAAGCCGGGCGAGAATCGCATCCTTCGTAAGGCCTTTAGGCCACTGATCCTTCGGCTTGAAGGTAATGGTGGTCTCGCTCATGTTTACCGGAGCGGGATCGGTGGATGTTTCGGCGCGTCCCACTTTTCCCACGACCATTGCGACCGCCGGGTCCGCGGAGATGATTTGGTCCTGTTGACGGAGAATCCGGGTCGCTTCGGTGAGTGAAATCCGCGGATCGGTGATGGGCATAAAGAGCGCCGTCTCCTCATCGAGCGGCGGCATGAACTCTGAGCCGATGGTGGTTGCAGTGTAGAGCGCGGCGATGAACAAGGCCAATGCAGCGGCGAGCGTGATAGCTCTGTGCCCCAGTGCCCAAGCCAACACGGGTTTGTAGATAGCTCGCAGAACGCGCATCAGCGGGTTCTCATCTTCGCGATGCAGCTTGCCGCGGATGAGGAAGGTGCACAAAACAGGGACTAGCGTAATGGCCAATATGGTGGAACACACCATAGCGAAGGTCTTGGTGAAGGCCAGCGGATGAAACATCTTGCCTTCCATGCCGGTGAGCGCGAAAACCGGAACGAAGGCAAGGATGATGATGACCATGGCAAAAGAAATTGGCCTGCCCACGAGCCGCGCTGCGTTGAGCGTAATCTCCCAGATGTGATCGCGATAGTTGCCGTGTTCCTCCTCGTATTGCTCCGCCTGGCGAATCACATTTTCCGTCATCACAATACCTGCGTCTACCAGTACGCCGATGGCGATGGCGATTCCTCCCAGCGACATGATGTTCGATGAGATGCCGGCGCCTTTCATGAACAGGAATGCGCCCAAAACCGCGAGAGGGAGCGGAATGGTGACCACCAGGATGCTGCGGAAATGCCACAGAAACAGCACGTGCGCCAGCGTCACCAGAATGAGCTCTTCAATCAGCGCATGGCGCAGCGTGTCCACGGCATGATCGATGAGAGTGCTGCGGTCATAGAAAGGAACGATCCTGACGCCCGATGGCAGGCCCGGCTGAATCTCGCCGATCTTCTTCTTGACCGCGGCGATGACTTCCCGCGCATTGGCGCCGTAACGGATGACCACCACCCCGCCTACTGCCTCCTTGCCATCCTTGTCGAGAACGCCACGGCGAAACTCCGGGCCAAGCTGGACGCTGCCAACGTTCCCGACGGTAACCGGTGTGCCGTTGAAAGCGCCAAGGGATATATTTTCAATATCCTTTAGGCCGCCGATTAACCCGATGCCCCGTACCATCTCCTCGGTGTCGCCTACCTCGATTACCTTTGCGCCCACATTGTTGTTGCTTCGTTCGACCGCGGAGACCACATCCTTGAGCGCGACATTGTACGCACGCAGCTTGATGGGATCGAGATCGATCTGGTACTGCTTCACGAATCCGCCAACGCTGGCAACCTCCGCCACGCCGGGTACGGAGTTCAATTGGTACTTGACGTACCAGTCCTGGATGGAATGCAGAGTGCCGCTGTCGTACGGGCCTTCAACCGTGTACCAGTAGACCTGGCCCACTCCGGTTGCATCAGGCCCCATCATGGGTGTCACAGCCGCAGGCAGAAAACTGCCCGCCAGGCTGAGCCGCTCCAGTACGCGGGTCCGGGCAAAGTAGATATCGACGGAGTCCTCGAAGATAACGTTCACCATCGAGAAGCCGAAAGCCGAAGACGAGCGGACTGTGCGGACATGCGGCAGCCCTTGCAGATTCACCGTGAGCGGATAGGTGATCTGGTCTTCCACTTCCTGCGGGCTGCGTCCCTGCCACTCGGTAAAGACGATGACCTGGTTCTCGCTCAGGTCGGGAATCGCGTCGATGGGTGTATGCAGAAGCGCCCAATAGCCCCAGATCGCCAGCGCGGCATAGACGGCCAAAATCAGCCATCGGTTCTTCATTGAAAATTCGATGATTCGGTTAATCATGACCGTCTCCTATCTGGCGCTGAGATGAGTGTGTGTCGATGCGATCGCGGAACCGTTCTCTGTCGCCTCGACGAGCACGGTCCAAGTGCCGGCCATTGGCGGCTGCCCCTTGCCCACGTACATCTGGCGGGCAGCCATCCACGGCAGCTCGAAGGAATTCTTCATCTCCGGCATATTCATCGAAGGCATCGCGGGCATGATGAGCGTGACCGTGACATGAGCATCGGCGATCGGCTTGCCGCTTGCATCGGTCAGGTTCACATGAAATGGGTTGTCGTCACCGGCCTTTAACGGATCGGTGTCCGCATGAAACTCCATCCGCGCTGCGCTTGCCCCCGAGTCTTTTCCCGGCGAGGCCGCGGCTGGACCTTGCCCTTGCGCTTTGCCGCCGAACTCTTTCGATCCACCGTAGAGCCCGGACACGCCGGAGCTGAGGTGCGCTTGCGAGTCAATGAGGAAGTTGCCGTTGAGAACAACCTTGTCGCCAGGCGCCAGGCCACCGGAGACTGGATACAGATCCTCGGAAGGCGCACCCACCTGAACCTCGCGTGCCTCAAAGACGCCATTGGGCCGGGCCAGATAGACGATCTTCCGCATCCCTGAGTCGAGCACCGCCGAACGCGGAATTACGATGGTTGGCAGTGCTGCGCGGCTAACGAATGTTGCGTTCACAAACATGCCCGGCAGCAAGCGCATTCCCGGATTGGCCACATGCACGTGGACCGGGACCGTGCGCGTCTGCTGGTTGGCTGCAGGTTCTATGAAATCCACATGACCGTGGAGAGTCTTGTTGGGCAAAGACTCTGCCGTGATATCAACCTCTTGTCCCTGGTGAATCTGAGGCAATTGCTCCTCGTAAACATCGGCCTTGATCCAAACCTGGCTGAGATCGGCCACGGTGAACAGCGTGTCGCCTGCATTCACATATTGGCCTTGCGTCACCTTGCGATCGACCACCGTTCCCGAAGCATACGAGTAGATGGTCACATGAGGAACGCCTTCCTTTTCCGGCGCATCGATCTGTTTGCTGGAAATGCCCCAGAGTTCCAGCTTGTGCTGGCTCGCGGTCACCAGCGCATCGGCTTGCGTGCGTGCGAAGTTGTCGTCCGATTGGTGAAGTCCATTGCGGTTCTCCTCCGCGAGTCGATATTCCTCGATCGCTGTAGCAACTTCAGGGCTGTAGAGGTCGGCAACCGGTTGACCGCTGCGTACGCGCTCGCCCGTGTACTGCACATAGAGTTTGTCCACGCGGCCCCCGATGCGCGCACTTACCGCCGCAAGCTGCGCCTCCGGCTGCTCCACTCTTCCGAAAGCGTCGATATCTGTCTTGAGTGAAGCGGTTCGAACTTCGGCAACCTGCACGCCTGCCGCGGTAATCTCCGCCGGGCTCAGTTCGACTGTGGCGCCCGGCTGCGTCCCCAGCGCGGAGGCTGGACTCGCGAGAGGCTGCCCTGCGGATGCAGGCTGTGCCGCAGCAACAGCCGGCGCGTCCGCGAAGAAATGTTTTCCTCTTTCCCCAAGCAGCGCGAGCACCAACACGCCAGTCAATATCCCTGCTGCCGCACTAAGCGCAATCAACTTCGTTTCCCTCGTCGTCATTTGCTTCTCCTCTGGGTGCTGGAATGGTCTGTGCTTGATGCGTCGGGCATCGTTCCTGCCGATTTCGTAACCTGCGTGCCGATGGCGCGTTCCAACTCAGCAACTCCCGTATCCGCCGCCGCCGATGCCTTGTAGTAGGCGGTCTGAATGTCGAGGAGCAGATTCTGGCTGTCGATCAGTGTCAGGAATTCGGCGCGATTGTTCCGATAAGCCGCCGTGGATGCTTTGAACGCTGCTTCGGCCTGGGGCAGCATCGTGTCGCGATACACCTTCACGCGCTTCTCCGCAGCCAGCGTCGCGATCTGAGCTTGACGCACTTCAAGGAAGACGGCAGAGGTTCGCGCCTCAAGTTCAGCTTGGGTCACTGCGGTGGCTGCATCGGCCTGCTTCGACTCGCCGTCATGGCGATCGCGGTTCAGCCAGGGCAGGTTGACGGTCACCTCGGCCATATACGCGTTGCGCGATGCGGAGCCGGCCGGCATCAACATATAGCCGAGCGCCGCCGTGAAGTCGGGCTTCATGGCTAATCGCGTAGCTTGTCCCTGGTCCTTTGACTTCGCAATCTGCGTGCGCAATCCCGCGAGTTCCGGTCGATGCTCAATCGCCAGCCGTTCCAGTTCCTCGATGGACGGCAGAGCGCCGGGAGCCGCGTAGTCCCCCGCAATCTCCAGCTCTTCTTCCGGACGCCGGCCCAGCAATGAATTCAACCCGGCGCGAACGGAGTCTCGCTCTTCATCCAGTTCAATCAGCTGCTCATCCAGACGGGTAAGAGCCATCTGCGCCCGTAATACATCGGCCTGAGGAACCTTGCCGGTCGTGTATTGAACCAGCGTCACGCTCAAGGCTTCTTTCAGCAGCGCATTCTGGCGATCGAGCAACTTTCTCTCATCGGCGTTGCGCATCAGGCCGGCGCATGCCTTACGCACCTCAGCCGCAACTTCCTGCCGGATCGACTCAAGGTCACTCGCAGCCGCTTCCACATCGTCCCCGGCGACCTTCGAACGCACATCCCGCTTCTCTTTGCTCAGGAAAGTTTGCTGCACACTGAACATCATCTGCGCCTGGTTCAAGTTCCATGGCTTGCGCAGAGGCGTATCCCAGTCGCGCACCATCAGCATGGGATCGTCGAGGCTCCGAGCGGTTAGGGTTTTTGCCTGAGCAAGCGACAAGCGTCGAACTGCCGCTCGAATCTCGGGGTTCGACTGGAGAGCCTCCGTCACCGCTTCATTCACCGACAACGGTGCGACAGTTGGACCTTGCGGTGAACTCAGTGTAGGCGCAGAGGACGGCTCCGTCTGCCCGAAACAGACAAGGGACAGCGCCAGCAACAGCGGCGCAACAACATAGGTAGATTTCACTCTTCAACTCCGTGGTAAACGACAACAGAGATCATCCAGGGCGCAGAGATGCACACCCCGGCGAGCCACGGCAAAAACGAAGAGCTAGATTCTCAGGATGGATGCGCCCGTAGGCGGAGACTGCGGAGGGATCACTGCAAGAGGCTGAAACTTAGCCGCTGAAGAGGGCTGATCAGCGCCAAGGAATTCACTGGTAACCGTCAACTGAGCCGGACCGGAACGGTCTGGAGTGACAACGGCAGGCAGTGTTGTTCTTGCAGTGCAGCAGTCATTCTTGACGGTTGTGTTTGAATTGGACGCGGGAGCGCAGCAATCGTGTGCGGCTCTATGCGGCTGTTGCTGGCAGATTCCAGACGGCGCAATCAAGGTACCCATCAATAAGATGGCCACCGCTGCGCGTTGGACAACGCCTCTCAACATGCCCTTAAGCTTACCAGAGATGGCGGTTCATTCTGTGATTTGCATCACCTTGTAACCTGCAAAGCAATCGCGGCATAGGCTCGACGGCTCCCTCCGGGAGCAAATTAAAGCTGCATCCAGAAGTGGTTTTGATCTTTTCTATTGCTGGCGGATGTGCTCGGCGCGGACGTCGTTGGCGGTGAAGAGGCGCAGGAAGGGCGCGCCCGCGGCAGCCGCCTCGACCGCCGGACGGCCGTTGGCTTCTTCGCGCTCGACGATGCAGACTACGGCGGCGACTATCATGCCGGCTTCGCGCGCGGCTTCGATGGCGTTGATGGTGGAAGCGCCGGTGGTGCAGACGTCATCCACAATGACTACGCGGGCGCCTTCGCGGAGGAAGCCTTCAATGCGGCGGCCAGTGCCGTGAGCCTTCTCGGCTTTGCGCACCAGGAAGCCGTTTAGCAGAGGAACGCCGGGATTGGTGAGCGCGCGCCAGGCGCTGGCAGTGGCGACGTTGGAGACGATGGGGTCGGCTCCCATAGTGAGCCCGCCTACGGCCTCGGCGTCGACCAGGTGCTCCTCAAGCAGCTCGAGAATCGCGTGGCCGGTGAGGCGTCCGCCCTCGGCGTGCAGGGTGGTGGTGCGGCAGTCGATGTAGTAGTCGCTTGTGCCGCCGGAGGAGAGCTTGAACTGCCCCAGGCGAAAGCTGGTGCGGGCGAGAAGAGAGAGTAATTGCTGAGCGTGGGTTGGCGTGGTCATCGGATTCGATTGTAGAAGACGAGGGAGCAGGGAACAGGGAAAAGGGAACAGAAAAACGCTATCCTCGTTTCTGCAGTTTGCTCATGATGGCGACCAGCATCCGGCTAACCTCCTCAGAAAGTCCTTCGGCGTCGCGGCGTTCAGGTGTTTTGCCAAAGCCAAGCCCATTGGAGATGACGAGCTGTATCTGTACTTCGCAGTTCGAACCTCGGGCATGACCGAGGAAGAGAAAATACTCGCCTCTTGTAGACCGGCCGTATCCCTCCGCAATGTTGCTGGCGACCGAAACGGATGCGCGTCTAAGTTGATTGGTCAAACCGAATCGCTCGGAGTCGGGGAATGAGGCGGTGAGCTTGTATATGGCCAGGCTTAGTTGAACGGCTCTCTGCCACACGACAAGCTCCCTGAAGGAATCACCCATGCTCTGCATCCTTCCTTCCCCACGTGCGCCATTCAAAGAAGCAAAGGAGCAACGTGGCGATCGGGTTCAACGTAACACGGATGCCTGCTCCCTGTTCCCTATTCCCTGTTCCCTGCACTCATCACATTCGATCCAGGTGGCGGAAGCCGCCGGTGCCTAGCATCATGAGGGAAAAGAGGAGGAAGTTGTACGTGGCGTGGACGAAGACGCTGGCGGCCAGGGAGCGGGTACTGAGGCGCGCCCAGCACAAGACCAGGCTCACGCCGACCAGGAGAACAAATGGACCCCAGGAATATCCGGTTTGCGCGCCGTGCATCGCGGCAAAAGGAAGGCTGACAAGAATGGAGGCAATCACCATGGCGCTCATGGACCACTGGGGTTGCCCATTGCGGTCGAGCGGGCGCACTGCCGCGCCGGTGATTTTTTCGTGTATCCAGTCGCAGGCTGTGCAGATGGCCGGAAGCAGAAAGCCGCGAAAGGCCATTTCCTCAAAGAAGGGCGCGAAGGTGACGCCGAAGGCAAACAGAATCCACGCGGCTCCGGGAGTGCGGAAGATCTTGTCGATGGGCGTGTTGGTTGGGCCGGGAAGCAGGAATCCGTTGACCAGGGCAAATGCGCAGCAGATGGCGGCGATGACAAAGAGCCTCCGGCGCAACTCAAAGGCAACTGCGCCATTCCACTGCATGCCGGCGAACAGGCTTTTGTGCCAGATGAGTGGGAAGAACAGCAGGCTGGCCCCAAACATGAGCAGGTAGAGAATGACCTCGCTGCCCAGCGTGTAATGAATGTCGTTGACGGCATTCTGGAGGTTGGTCACTCCGAAGAGATGGAAGTGGAGCGCGGAGCGGATGAGAAGGCTCGCGCACAGAAGGCCGGAGAAGCCGAACACCGCCAGAATGGCTACATGGCCCAGATGAGGAGTTCGCGACGGCGGCCGAATCTCAGGCTGCGAGAAGGACTGGAAAAGCGGACGGTCAGGTTCGGGGGGCTGCTGCACGGGAGATGGGATGACCAGGAATCCCCCAGGGGCTAAAGCCCCGGCATCTTTTTGTGAGGTTACGGCCCGACTAAAGTCGTGCCCTGTTACAAGGCCTTGGGGAGTCTCACCCAACAGGAGTTCTTCCGCAGCCTGTAAAGCCGGACTCGTTTTGCTGGGATTATGTACAGGCTGAAGTCCGTACCCTTCAGGAAAGTCCAAGTTTCTAGACGGATTCTGAAAGTCAACGAGAACTTCAGAGGGGTCAATCGACACCGCGTTGGAAGGTGCGTCCGGCTTCCACGGCTCCGCTGGCTCGGCGCTGGAGACTTGCGCAGTGGCAGCCTCAACGGAGACTTCAGAGGCGCGCAGGTCAGGCTCGGGCTCACGATCGAGTCCAGGCTCGGGCAGGCCCTCGGGCAGACCGTTTATGGGCGTCCGGTCTTCTTCTTCCAGGGTGCGGCTCCTTTGGAGGTTTTCTCTTTAGCTGAACGTTTCTTCGGGCGTTTGGCGGCAGGCGAGTCCGACCCGGCCGATTGCAGAGAAGGCGTGTTTGGAACGGACCCAATTTCTGTTGCTACCGATAGTACATCTTCTTCGGGCTCGGCCTTCACCAGGCGTCCGTCGCTGCCCGTGTAATAGCGCATGAGGAACTGGCCGGTATAGGAGCCGGGGGTGGCTGCGATCTTTGCGGGGCGGCCTTCGCCGACGATGCGGCCTCCGTCTTCGCCGCCTTCGGGGCCCAGGTCGAGGACCCAGTCGGCGTTGCGGATCACGTCCAGATTGTGCTCGATGATGATGACCGAGTTGCCCAGGTCGGCCAGGCGGTGCAGGACTTCGAGGAGCTTGCGCACATCGTCGAAGTGGAGTCCGGTGGTTGGCTCATCGAGCAGGTAGAGCGTGCGGCCGGTTTGGCGCTTGGAGAGCTCGCGGGCCAGCTTCATGCGCTGCGCCTCGCCGCCGGAAAGGGTAGTCGCGCTTTGGCCCAGGCGGACGTAGCCCAGGCCCACATCCACCAGGGTTTGCAGCTTCTGGCGCACCTGGGGCACGTCGGCCAGCACCGGCAGAGCGTCTTCAATGGTGAGATCGAGAATGTCGGCGATGGAGTGGCCGTGGAACTTGACGGCCAGGGTTTCCTGGTTGTAGCGGCGGCCGTTGCAGACTTCGCACTGAACGTAGACATCGGGCATGAAATTCATTTCGATGCGCCGCTGGCCGTCGCCCTGGCAGGCCTCGCAGCGGCCTCCGGAGACGTTGAAGCTGAAGCGCCCAGCCTTGTAGCCGCGCTCGCGCGACTCGGGCAGCATGGCAAACAGGTCGCGAATGGGCGAGAACACCTGGGTGTAGGTGGCGGGGTTGGAGCGCGGGGTGCGCCCGATGGGCGATTGGTCGATGCGAACCACCTTGTCGATCTGCTCGGCGCCTTTCACAGCGTCGTGCGCGCCCGGTTCCTCGCGGGAGCCGTAGATGGTCTTGGCCAGTGAGCGGTACAAGATGTCGTTGATGAGCGTGCTTTTGCCGCTGCCACTGACGCCGGTGACGACGGTCATGACGCCGAGGGGAATACGGATGGTCAGGTCGTGCAGGTTGTGCTCGCGGGCTCCGGAAACGACCAGCCACTTGCCGGTAAGCGTCCGGGGCTTTGTGCGCTGCAGCATGGTGGCTGCGCCGGAGAGATAGCGGCCGGTAAGGGACTCGGGGGTGGCCATGATCTGAGCGGGGGTGCCCTCGGCCACAACGCAGCCGCCGAGGCGGCCTGCGCCGGGACCTAGGTCGACCACATAGTCGGCGTGGCGGATGGTGTCTTCGTCGTGCTCGACCACCAGAACGGTGTTGCCCAGGTCACGGAGGCGCTCGAGGGCCTGGATCAAGCGGCCGTTGTCGCGCTGGTGGAGGCCGATGGAGGGCTCGTCGAGCACGTAGAGTACGCCGCGCAGGCGGGAGCCGATCTGGGTGGCAAGACGGATGCGCTGCCCCTCGCCGCCGGAAAGGGTTGCGGCGTTGCGGTCCAGGGACAGGTAGTTGAGACCGACGGCGCATAGGAATTCAAGACGCTCGACGACCTCGCGGCGAATCCGCTCGGCCACCAGAGCTTCGCGGGCGGTGAAGCTGAGGTTGATGGCGGCGGAGAGGGCGCGATTGAGCGGCAGGGAGGTGAAGTCCGCAATCGAAAGCCCGCCGATTTTGACCGCCAGGGACTCCGGGCGCAGGCGCTTGCCGCGGCAAACCGGGCAGGGCGTGGCGGACATAAAGTTCATCATGTACTCGCGGTAACCCTCGCTGCGGGCCTCGTCGATGCTGTCGCGGAGATAGGACAGAATGCCGTGGAAGCCGGTGCGGGGCGCCTCGTTTTTGGGCGGACCGTAGACCAGCAGGTGCTGATGCTTGACAGGCAAATCTTCAAAGGGAAGCTTCAAGTCTATCTTGTAACGCTCTGCTGCAAGATGCATTAGCTTCAGGAGATATTGCGACGAAGAACCCGGCCCGAGGCCGCCATCGAGCAGCGGTTTGGACCAATCGGTGATGACTTTGGCGGGATCGAGGTCATAGAGCGAGCCCAGGCCGTGGCACTCCGGGCAGGCGCCAAAGGCNNTTGAAGCTGAAGCTGCGCGGCTCGAGTTTGGGCACGTCGAGGCCGCAGTCGGGGCAGGCCATGGAAGAAGAGAACAGTTGCTCCGGCTGATCCTTTCCCGCGGCGACGGCAACCAGCACCAGGCCGTTGGCCAGTTGCAGAGCTTTGGTGACGGCCTGGTCGAGACGTTTTTCGACGGAGGGTTTGCCAGGAGGAGCGGCGGGTTGGCGGCTTCCTTCCCCGGTCCCCGAAGGCGAGGGACCGGGGGCACCCGCACCCGCGCTGGAAGTGGAGGGTTTTAGGAGGATGCGGTCGACGATGGCTTCAATGGTGTGATTCTTGCGGCGGTCGAGCAGGAGCGGCTCGGAGAGGTCGCGTAACTCGCCGTCTACTCGGGCGCGAAACCCTTGCTGGTCAAGCTGATCGAGCAAATCCTTAAACTCACCCTTTCGGCCTCGGACGATGGGCGCCATCACCGTGACGCGCTCGCCCTGGCCCAGTTCAAAGATGCGCTGGACGATTTGCTCGGCGGTCTGNNACGGTGGAGCGAGGGCTGCGGCTGGTGGTTTTCTGCTCGATGGAGATGGCGGGGCTGAGGCCCTCGATGGAATCCACGTCGGGGCGCTCAATCTGGTCGAGGAACTGGCGGGCGTAGGCCGAGAGTGTCTCGACATAGCGGCGCTGGCCTTCGGCATAGATGGTGTCAAAGGCGAGCGAGCTTTTCCCGGAGCCGGAGAGGCCGGTGACCACCGTGAGCGTATTGCGTGGGATACGCACATTGATGTCGCGCAAATTGTGCTGGCGCGCGCCGCGCACCGATATGTGAGTGATGGCCATGGTGAGGAAAATGGAACCGTGGACGCTTTCGCGGGAGGAGTGCGGCATGTCACCGCAATTCGAATGCCCTGGGAGTATTCTATTGGTCAATAGAATCAAGGGTCAACGCGGCCGGATTTTCTGAGAGAATCACTACAGCTTTTGAAGGATGTTTCTGAACGACTTTGGGCATTTGAGCGCGCCCGTTACAAGCCTTGGCACAATCAATAAAGGCAGGATCGATGACGGATTTATTGAACTTAGTTATGTTGATTTGTGCGGCAGTCGGGTCCATGGCGTTTGGCATTCTGGCGGCTTACGGGATTCTTCGGGTGGGTTTCGCCATGCTTGGCCCGCAACGGCGTCCGGCGCCGGCTAAGGCTCAGCGGGCGGTTGTCAGTGAGCCGTGAAAAAGCTAGTGGACAGTGGACAGTGAACAGTTCGTTGGCTGGCGCTGTCATTCAGACTTTGGATTCTGAAATCTGCTTGCGGGGATTCCTGTCTGAGCAGCCCGTCGTGAAAGTCGAAACGGTCTAAGAGCTTCCCTCAGGGGCTAAAGCCCATTGTTTCTTATCAATAGTTTGCGGCACGCCTAAAGCCGTGCCCTTTCAAAGCCCGACTTTCGCTTAGGGGCTGCTAACTCCTAACCCCTAAGCACTGTTTTTATTGCGGGTTGTTCTGCGGTATCTGCTGCTGCTGGCGCTGCTGCATCTCCTGCATGATTTGCTGGGGAGTGCGTGGAGGCGCGCCCGGCGTGAACCCGTTGCGGATCGGCGGCGGTGGCGGCTGGGGTTCCGGCTGCTCGTCTGCGTCTGAATTCTCTTCATTGGCGGCGGGCTGGCCGTTAGCCGCGGGCGGAGCGTCTCCCTTGGGCTGGGTGCTGAGCAGGATCTGGCGCGGCGTTCCTTCGCCCTGGTCGCCAATCATCAACACGTTGTAGCCGGAGCCGTCGAGGAGCTTTGCCAGAATGTCGCGCGCCTTGCCGGGGCCATATACGCCGAAGATGCGCTCATCCGTCGCAAGACCCTGGACGCCGATGCCGGTTGAAGCGGCGACATCTTTGAGAATCTGCTTGAGGCTGGAGTTGGAGGCTTCAATGCGCAGGCCCTGGCTATTCCAGACAACGGTGGCGTCGGTAGGGTGGTCGTTGACCGGCCAGTCCGGAAGCTTGGGGGCAGGTGGCGCGACGGAAACTGGTGTTGTTGGGGTGGCCGGGGCTGGACGCTTGCGATGGTGAACAGGCTTGCGGGCAGCGGCTTGAGGCGATGCCTTCTGGGATGCGGGTTGCTGGCCGGCTGCGCACAATGTTCCGGCTGTCAGAACGGACAGAAATAACAATCGCAGGCAGCGGGGAAGCGGCTGCTTCGCGTATGGGACGAATTGGGGTTGTGCCGGGACGACAGTACGCATTGAAGTCAGCTCCCCCCGTTCATAGAGCACTGCTCAGGCGCCCATTTGCTCAGCCGCGGCGATGCAGCAAAGCGGCGCAGCAAATGGGCGCTCAAAAATCGGTAGTGGGTCGGTTTGAACGAGCTTCCCTCAGGGGCTAAAGCCCAAGATGATTTTGCTGCGTTTATGTACGGGCTAAAGCCCGTACCCTTCAGACTCACCCATTACCCAAAAGTCCTTACCGCTCCACTGTACTAGACTATCAGTGGCCCATGGACGCTCGAAATGAAGTCTTGCTGGGCAGAGAGGATCACCGAGGATGTCCGCGAAGATGCGCCTCTTTTGGAAGGTCTGGGCTGCAACGATTCTGCTTGTGCCGGCAGCCAGCCAGGCAGCCACATGTACTCCGCAGGCCGAGCTTTCGGCCGAGGAGCGCAGTGCGCTGAGCGCGGTGGGCGGCAGGTTGGCGCAGGCTGTGGTTCAGCAGGACGAGAGCACTCTGCAGGCTGCTCTGCTGCCCGCGGAGACGGCGGAGTGGAGCGGGATTCAGTCTGCCGCCGAGCAGGCTGCGCCGCTTGTGAAGAGCGGCCAGATTCAACTGCGGAACCTCTACCTGCTGGACGCGGCCAGCCAGACCGCGGTAGCCGATACACAATTCTTCTGCTCGAATGCGAGCGGAACGCTTACCGTGACTATCACGATGCATGCGCTGCCGCCGGGACGCTACGCAGTGTTGCTGGCCGATGCGTTGGGAACGCCGCTGGGGGGGCAGTTAGGGATCATCCTGGCATGGGACGGCACTGCGTGGCGGCTGGCTGGGCTGTCGGCGCACCAGGGCATCTTTGACGGGCATGACGGCGTCTGGTACTGGTCGCGCGCGCGGGGGCTGGCCAATGTCGATCCATGGAGCGCGTGGTACTTGTACGACGCGGCACGATACTTGCTGCTGCCGCTGGATATTCTCTCCTCGCCCAACCTCGAAAAGCTCCAGCAGGAACAGGGGCAGATTCTGAATTCGCCGCAGACGGCCTTTCCTTACACGCTTGCGGCAGGCGACCGCACCTGGAAGATCGACGCGGTGTTGCTTGATTCATCGCTGCACTTTGCGGACCTGGCCCTGGCCTACGAGTCGGCCGGGGTTACCGATCCTGCTGCGCAGCGGACAGAGGCGATTGCGGTGTTCAGCGCGTTTCTCAAGGCGCAGCCGGGGATACGGCAGAATTTTCATGGGCTGTGGGCTTATGCGGTGAAGGATGGGAAGCGGACGCCGGTGATGGAACTGCCGATGGGGCAGATACCGTAAAGGCAGCGATCAGGGAACAGGGAGCAGGTTTGTGCCTCGGTCATGAGGTGCGACTATTTTCACAGACACCAACCGAAAGACAAGAAGGGCAAGGAAATTGGCGGGAATTATCGATCTGCGTTCGGATACGGTGACGCGGCCTTCGCTGGAGATGCGGAGGGCGATGGCGGCGGCTGAGGTGGGGGACGATGTTTATGGCGAGGACCCTACCGTGAATTTGCTGGAGCGGCGCGCGGCTGAAGTTTTTGGGCGGGAGGCTGCGCTGTTTGTGCCTACGGGGACGATGGGGAACCAGATTGGCATTCGCGTACTCACGCAGCCGGGGCAGGAGGTGATTGCCGAATCGCGGGCGCACATTCTGGACTGGGAGATGGCGACTACTGCGGTCTTTTCCGGCTGCCTGGTGCGGGCTGTTCCGGCAGAGCGCGGGATTCTGACCTGGAAACACATTGAACCGGCGATCTATGCGCGTGGGGCGTTTCGCGCGGCTACGGGGCTCATCGAGATTGAGAATACAGCCAACCTTGCCGGGGGGAGTTGTACGCCGGTTGCAGTGCTCAAAGAGATTTGGGCGGGAGCGAAGGAGCGGAAGCTGCCGACGCACCTGGACGGAGCGCGGATCTTCAACGCCGCTACGGCGCTGGGCGTGGATGTGAAGGCGCTTTCGCACGGCTTCGATACGGTGATGTTCTGCCTGTCGAAGGGACTGGGCGCGCCGGTGGGGTCGATGCTTGTGGGGTCGGCGGAGTTGATGGACAGGGCGCGGCTCTTCCGCAAGGCGCTGGGCGGAGGCATGAGGCAAGTGGGTATTCTGGCGGCGGCGGGGCTGATTGCGCTGGAGCATGGACCGGGGCGGTTGCACGAGGATCATGCCAATGCGCGGTTGCTGGCCGAGGCGCTGGCGGGGGTGGATGGGGTCTCGATAGACCTCGATACTGTGGAGACTAACATCGTTGTCTTTCGATTGATGGGCAAGCGGAGTGCGGCGGAAGTGGTGTCGCGGCTGACGGCGCGCAATGTTCTGGTGAGCGCTCTGGGCAAGGATTTGATTCGGTTGGTGACGCATCTCGATGTGGATCGCGCGGCGTGTGTGGCGGCTTCGCAGGCGCTGGTCGAGGAGATTGAGGCGGCATAGAGTCTTGAAGAATTCCTGACAAGAAAACAACAATGTAAGTTAAACAAAAAAGGATAATCCCGCGATCCCACCCATCGGACAAAAACAAAGACGTCCTGCCCCGACCCAAAGGGTACCCCGGCACCCAGATGGGGCACAGTTTCATCCCCCGTGGGTCGGCAACGCCGGTGGAAGACTAAACAGAAATCCCGGCCGCTCTGAGAGGCGGCCGGGATTTTTCGGTGCGACGACGGATCAGGCCACCAATTCGGCGACGGGGACGGAGTTGATGGTCTTGAGGATGCGCGAGATGATCTGGTAGGGGTCGCCTTCGGAGTTGGGACGGCGGTCTTCCAGATAGCCCTTGTAGCCGTTCTTGATGAAGTTGACAGGGAGGCGCACGGAAGCGCCGCGATCGGAGAGGCCGTAGCTGAACTTGTCGATGGCCTGGGTCTCGTGAAGGCCGGTGAGGCGCAGGTGATTGTCCGGGCCGTACACTTCGATGTGCGCGGCAATATTGTCTTCGAATGCCTTCATGAGGGCTTCAAGATATTCCTTGCCGCCGACTTCGCGCAGGTGCCTGGTGGAGAAGTTGGTGTGCATGCCCGATCCGTTCCAGTCGCCCTTGATGGGCTTGCAATAGAGGACCAGATCCACTTCGTATTTTTCGCAAAGGCGCAACATAAGGTAGCGCGCCATCCAGGTATCGTCAGCGGCCTTCTTGGAGCCCTTGGCGAAGATCTGGAACTCCCACTGGCCCTTTGCGACCTCCGCATTGATGCCCTCGTGATTGATGCCGGCGGCGAGACAAAGCTCGAGGTGCTCATCGACAATCTGGCGGGCAATGCTGCCCATGTACTTGTAGCCGACGCCGCAATAGTAGGGACCCTGCGGAGTGGTGGGGTGTCCGTCTTTGGGGAAGCCGAGAGGTCGGCCATCCTTGTAGAGGAAGTACTCCTGTTCGAGGCCGACCCAGAAGTCGGGATCGTCTTCGATGGTGGCGCGGGCGTTGGTGGAGTGGGGGGTGCCATCCGGATGCATGACTTCGCACAGAACGAGGTAGCCGTCCTTGCGGGCGGCGTCGGGATAAAGAGCCACGGGCTTCAGAATGCAGTCTGACTTGCTGCCCGCGGCCTGCATGGTGGAGCTGCCGTCAAAACCCCAAAGAGGCAGATCGGCAAGGGTTGGCGGCTTCTCAAACGACTTGAGTTGAGTTTTGCCGCGAAGTTCGGGAATCGGCTTTTTGCCGTCAAGCCAGATGTACTCGAGTTTGTACTTTGTCATGGATCTCCTTTTGGCGTATGAAGATGAAACTATTCAAGGAGATCGTAGAGCTTGAGGCATAAAGAACCCGTGAGGATTCTCGGAAACTCGCGTGGGGTGCGGCTGCGGGTTAGTGGTGACGGGCAATCAGCATCATCAGCAGCAGAATAACCACGGGAACCATGGCCAACGCGCCGTAATAGAGGATCTTGCGCGAGAGCTGGGATTTGCGCCGCTGCCAGTTCTTGAGCTCGTCCCGATCCTCCACGCCGACCTGGTCCAGATGTTGAAGGTCATGCAGAAAGGCATGGGCGTTGGGATAGCGATTTTTGGGGTCCCTCTCCAGGGATCGATAGAGAACTTCCTGGAGCTGCGGAGTGACGGTAGGGTCGGCGATGGTGGGGGGCATGGGGTGGTTCAAGAGGCGGTCGTTCATGGCCGCGAGCGGCGATGGACCGGTGAAGGGAAGTTTGCCGGTGAGCATCTCGTAGAGAATTACGCCTATCGAATATAGGTCGGAACGGCCGTCGCCGCGTTTGCCCTTTACCTGCTCGGGGGAGATGTAATTCGGGGTGCCCAGGGTTGCGGTGAAGTTAGCGTAGGTGAGACGCCGCGCGGAGGAGTCGCTGGCGATGCCGAAATCGATGAGCTTGATGTGGTCTTGCTCGTCGACCATGATATTTTCCGGCTTCAGGTCGCGATGGACGACGCCATTGGCGTGGATATAGTCCAGAGCCTCCAGAACGCCTTCGGCGATGCGGATGGCGCGGTCGTGAGGAAGTCTTTCCTCATCCATGATCTGGCGCAGCAGGCGGCCAGGGCACCACTCCATGACCATGTACACGCGGGAGCGCTTGTCGTCGCCAAAAACGCGCATCACGTTGGGATGGTTCAGCCTTTCGCCGATGCCTCCCTCGCGATTGAAGCGGTCGGAGAGTATGGGGTCGGCCTCCATGTCGGGATGCGGAATCTTGAGCGCGACGATGCGGTTATCGCGCACATCGATGGCGCGGTAAATGGAGGCCATGCCACTGCGAGCGATGGGGGCATCGATGCGGTAGGAATCGACCTGCGAACCGGCTTCAAGGCTGTCGTAAAAACTCATCGTGCGAGATGCTCCGGGTGGTGCGTGTTCTTCCACTCTATCGGGAAAAGGCCTTGGAAGGGCAAGTATTCCGTAAGGGTTTCGGTCAGGAGGGCAGCCGGTATGGGCGTCCGCGGTACATGCCGACTTGCTCGACGGAGCGGATGCGGATAACCTGCGCGGTGGTGTTGTCGCCGCCGTCGATCTCGACGGCTTTTGCCACCAGCTCACGCGCGACTTCATCCATAGTCTTCTTCTGGGAGACGATTTCCGCGATTGTCTCCCCGTGCATTTCGTCGTGCAAACCATCGGTGCATAGCACCAGCACGTCGCCTGCCTGCAGCGTGAGGGCAGTCGTATCCGGAGAGACGAACATCTCCGGGCCCAGCGAGCGAATGAGCACATGGCGCGCGTCGGAGTTCGGGATATCTTCCGTGGAGATCAAGCCCATCTTCCGCTGCTCGTTGACCAGCGTGTGGTCCTGCGTGATCTGCCGGGCCTTTCCGTTGCGAACCATGTAACAGCGTGAATCGCCCACATGGGAAACGATTGCCTGATCGTAGCGAAGGGCGCAGGCCACCAGGGTTGTCGCCATGCTTTTGCCGCGGTATTCGGAGTCCAGGGTGCAATCGTGTACGGCGGCATTGGCGTGCTGGATCAGGCGCGGCAGCAGGCTGATGAGCATGGTCCCGGCCTGGGCCTTGGCAAACTCATCGGTAAGGACCGCAACTGCCGTCGACGAGGCGACCTCTCCCAGATCCATGCCGCCCACACCGTCGGCAACCGCAAAGAGGTAACCGTGCGAGCGGGCTTGCTGGCGCGAGGCGGGAATAAACGACGCCATCGCATCTTCGTTGTTGGTGCGAACCTTGCCGAAATCGCTTGCCTGGCCGAACTGTACATCCAACATGGACGCTGCCGCCTTGAGGTTCTCCCCTATCTCCGAAGGGGAGAAGCTTTCTAGTACTACAGTTATATCTTCTTCAGGCCACCCCGATCCGGGCCTAAAGGCCATGTCGCTTTGGCCATTTCTCAGGGGGTTGAAACCCCCTGCTCCCTCCGCAACCGCGTCTACAACTGCAGTACTAGAAGATTGTGAATCGTTTGGTTCAAAATGGCCACTGGGTGGCTCTCTGCTCCTCGTCTCGATGAAGGGTTCGAGGAGAGATTCCACCCAGCGGCCGGGGTTGAGTTACGGTCAGGGCGAAGCGGCTACTTCGATTCCAGCAGGATCGCTCTCCCTTTGGCCTTGGAGCTACGGAGGAAGTAGATGGCTCCGTAGATGCCCCAGACGGCCGAGATGGCCAGGGCGAGCAACGGTTCCTTGAAAGTGCCCAGGCCGAAGATGGGACCGGCAAGGTAGAAGCCCATGCAGACCAGGTTGGCAAGCAGACCGAAGCCGGGGATGAGAGTGTGGATCAGGAAGTTGTGGTCGGGCCGCTTGTGGTAGGCCACCATGCACAGGAAGCAACTGAGGGCATAGAGAATGAAGGTGCCGAAGTTGGAGGTGAGGGTGATGGTCAGCAATGAGTTGGGCAATGCAGCTAACTGATCGTGCGACAGGTAGCCCCAACTGGAGAAGATGCCGTGGGGAATAGCGGCGATGGTGGCGTCGGCAGGCGCGGCGGCGTCGCCGAAGAGCAGTGAGACGGCGATGACGCCGATGACGGCAGAGATCCATGCCAGGGTCCAGATGGCCTTGCGGGGCGAGAGCGACCCGGCATGGAGGATGCCAAAGTGCTCGGGAGCCTCGTCGTCCTTGCCCATGGCGTAGGTGACGCGGGCGCCGGTGTTCATGCAGCTCAGGGTGGTGCCAATGAGCGCGAAGAAGACCGTGACGGCTTCGGCCAGCATGAAGTACCTGCCGTTGCCGTGGCCTAGCAGACCGTCGCCGACGATGATCATCATGTCGCCGATGGGAGCCGCGGATTGGCCCGCGTTGGCCATGGTATAGCCGGAGTTGAGGAAGTAGTTGGCCGCGAAGTATTCAAACAGATAGCAGAGCAAGCCCTGAATCAGCAGTGAAGCGATCACGGCTATCGGTATATGTTTAGTGGGATTTTTGGCCTCGCCTCCCATCGAGGTGACCGATTCGAAACCGACCAGGATGAGGATTGCGACGGTCGCCTGGATGAACATGTAACTCAACTTGTGAGGCACCACCACCGACGCCGCGGAAGTATGGGCCAGGAAGTTGCCGCTGGAATCTCTTTCTGTGTAGTCGATCTTGTAGGGAAGCGGCTTTCCCGCTGAATCCAACAACGGCAGTGGCGCGCCGCTGGAGTCGCGCAGCGTGGATCCGTCCTTGGCCGTGGCAAATTGATAGGTATAGGTTGCGAGCGTCTGCGAATCGTATTGGAAGGCGGCCGAGCCTGCCGGGTGACTGGAACGATAGCCGAGCGCCAGAACGCTGAAGACCACCAAAGCCGAAATCTGGATGACGTTAATGGCGAGGTTGACGGCGGTCGAGGCGCCTGCGCCCTTGGATGCGATCCATGCGACGAAGAAGGAGAAGACGATCGCCACCAACGACATGAACACCGGGCCTGGATTGGAACCGCTCATGACGTTTGGATAGAGGAAGCCCACGATGTAGCCGCAAAAGATACCGGTGGTGGCCACCATGACGCCGGGATAGACCCAGTAATAAAGGTGTGAGCCCCAGCCGACGATGAACTTGGCCACGCGCGCATACCTGAAGGCCTTGTTCTTGGAGAGCATGGCCTGTTCCGCGTAGTAGTAACTGGAGCCGGTGCCGGGATAGAGCTTGGAGATTTCAGCGTAGGCGACGGCGGTGGCCAGACAGAGCAGGAGAGCGGCGAAGATGCCGATCCACATGGCCGGTGCGGTTGATGGCTGGTTCGCGACTCCCGTGTTGGCCTGGATTGCGAAGGTGAGCCATAGAAAGGCGCCGGGGGCGATGAGCGCCATTGCGTTGCTGGTCAGCCCGGTTAGACCCAGGGTGGCCTGCATCTGTGGTCCTTTTTGATCTGCCATGAGCATTCTCCTGAGAGTGTTTTAGTAGGTCTGTCCCCGGCGGTTGCTGCCGGAAATCTCGAAATGCTGGCCCGTATCAGAGGAGCAATCCGGACCGAAGACGCAATGCTTTAGGTTCCAGCGCGTGGCATATTCAACTCTGGATTGCCCGCGGTGTGTGGTTTGTCGGCACCGGCCATTGGTTGGTTCCTGCCTGACCGAAGCCGACTGATTTGTTACTGTGCCGAAAGAGTATCTCCCATCGCATCAGGACGAAATGAAGACGAGAGATAAAAATCAGCGCTTCTGGCCGAGGCAGGCAGCGACCCCTGCGGTGACTATTGACTGAACCTTGACCGCACCCAGTCTGTTGCACCCTATGAAGATCGGCACATCGACGCCCCGCGGAGCTACGCTTCGATTCGGCTATTTTTGGATGTTGTTGCCAAAGATGAAGCCGAATTCAAGTACGCCCCGGAATTGGTTCGAATCCGTTCCCGTCTTGCCAAAAACATCTCCGTTCGTGAAGTTCGTTGCGTCCACCCACGCGAGATCTCCGCGAACGTACATGCCTCCTTTTTGGTAGGTTGGCGTCGCGGTGAAAGTGGTGCCAGCGCTGCCGGATCCAAAACCCAATAAGTTGACCGACCCATCGGTTGCACTGCCCGAACTCGTGAGGTATTCAACACGCACCGGAAGCGAGAATCCGTTTTTAAAGGCGTAGCTGACGTTGAACGCGCCGCCGGTTGCGGATGTGCCCTTGGCGACGCCTACCTTCGCATTGGTAGGCAGCTTGCTGTACTGGAAGTACGGAGAAACAATCCATGGGCCCTTGGTGAACGTATAAATCACCACGTGCATATAGCTGTTGTTCTGCACCGGCGTAGATGTCGTTTGAAAGACGGTCTGCCCGAGGTTCCCCATCCCGTCGTACACCAGACTATGAGGCCCCTTCGTAAGGGTCGCCGAGCCCGAGAGCCATGAATAGCGGTTGGAATAGTAACCGTCGTTCCAACTGAAGGCTGCGCTGAGGTATTTACCTATCGTTTGATTCACTTGGATGCCGCGATTGATGGCGTTTTCCTGGTTCCAAACAATGCCGCGTTCGATGTTGAAGTTCTGGTACGTAAACGTGGACTCGGCGCCCATCAGAGTGGGAAGAGAGCCGATAAGGAACTGCGTGTTCTTAGCCGCTTGCCACTTCAGGTAGGCGACCGGGACAGGCCCGTAGAAGTTGTTCACGGTATTTTGGGCGTTAACAAACGGCACGCTGAGCGTCGGCATGGTGTAGACGCCCGCCTGGATGTAGTACTGAACTAATCCGTCTGCCTTCTGGATAAAGATCTGTCCGTTGCTCAGAGTGGCTTGCGCATTGTCGTCTCCCGGCACGGAATTGTTCTGGAACTGCGAGAAGCCGGTCAGGATGCCGTTGACGGACAGCTTGCCAAACGGTCCGGCATCAAAGGTCGCCGGTGGCAGCCATTGCAGCGGACCCGTGAGAACAAACGTGGAAAGCGGGGCTGGGGCTGTTGCAGGTGCCGCTGGGGTTGCGGGAGCCGGTGTTGCAGGAGCCTGTGCGGCTGCCGGAGTTGCCGCCGGGGCTGGATCTTGCGCGCCAGCGAGTAGGGCGGTTGCCATGGCCGCTCCGGCCATCATTTGAAGAATGCGAATTGGCTTAGATAACATCGGCACTATTCCTCCAGAAGAACGATTTTTGGGAATGACAAGCTATGAACTCAGCCGAAAATGCGGCAATAAGACTTTGTCTTGGCAGGCTGCCATTTGCGCACACAAAGCCTGTAAGCCCACACGTGCTTTTTGGGCCCAATGAATTCTCATTGGAGTGGTTCGCAATCGTCCGTTCAGCTCCCTGATGAATTCCGGTTGCAGCGGACTAATAACAGTAATGCAAAGAAAGCATAAAGAACCTATGAGGATTACTGAAAGAATTGATGGAGGAGAATAATTCGGGAATTTCCGCGGCCGGCGGAGTGCCCGGTCTGTGCTGCATACGTGCGCGAGACCGCGCGTAACACAAGAGAACCGCGAGAATGGAATAAGGAACCTGCTAAAATCTTTATGCGCTTTCATAGCTTCCCGAATTGGCCCGAACCAATCGTTTCCCGTTGAAAGGGTTCATAACTGCGAGTGGTCAGTGCGGGATGAGTGCCCGTTCCGCGCGTGGATTCTTCAACCCAGGACGGCAGGTCATTCCGTAAGTCCGTCGAGATCGGAAGGTAGGTGCCGGTTGTCCACAAGCTCAATTCCGGTGCGTTCTATCTTCGGCGCCAGAAGCTCGCGCGGCTCAGGGCCGCGGTTGCTGCTGTTCACGCTAGAGTGCGCGCTGGGAATTGTAGCCGTAGTTATGGTGGCGGCTCTGGCTCACTGGTTCGGGTGGTTGCTTCCGGTTGCGCTGCTGCTTTATTTGCTCATCGTGTTACCCACCGCGCTGCTGTGCGGATTTTGGCAAGCGGCGATTGTTTCTCTCTCCGCGGTTGTGGTTCACGCTCTTTTTATCGCGCGGCAACCTGAGCTGAGATTGGCGGAAGACCCTGCCAACACGGTTATGCTGCTGGCCTTCGTTCTGGTGGCCCTGGTTGTGAGCCGCCTTTCCGCGCGGGTTACCGGGCATGCCCGCGAGGCCGAATCCTGGGGCGGCCAGATGCACGATCTCTATGAGTTCACCCGGCGCACGCTCAAAATGAATCTCCACATGGAGCCGGGACCGCAGTTGGCCGAACTTGTGCACGAGATATTTTCGCTGGAGGCGGTGGCTGTCTTCGACGCCGACCTGCACGACGTTTACCAGTCCGGCAACTGGAGCGTGGACCCGCAGGAGATGGCGCAGAATGTCTACTATTTTGAAACCTCGGACGACGATGCGGAAACCGGCATTGGCCGGCGCGTGGTCCGGTTGGGAACGGTTCCAGTGGGCAGCCTGGTGGTGCGCGGTGAAACCAGCCCGCTGACCAACAACGCCATCGCCTCGCTGATTGCGATTACCTTCGACCGTTATCGGGCTTTTGCCAACGAGAGCCGCATCGAGACCGAGCGGCGCACGGAGCAGTTGCGCGCCACGGTGCTCGACAGCCTGGCTCATGCCTACAAGACTCCGCTGACGGCCATTCGCGCCGCCAGCAGCGGCCTGAGTGAGATGGGCCACTTGTCGCCCGGGCAGGCCGAGCTGGTGGCTCTGATCGACGAACAGGCCGGGCTGCTCGGCGAGTTGACCACGCGGCTGCTGACCACAGGCCGCCTGGATGCAGGCGAGATCACGATCCATGCCGAGCCGGTGGGCGTTGGGCCGCTGATCGACGAGGTGCTGGCTAGTCTGAAAGACCGCTTGGCAAGCATGAAGGTCGAAGTCGATCTCGAGGATGAGGATCTGGTTCTCGACTGCGATCGCGAGTTGATGAACATGCTGCTGACGCAGTACATAGACAATGCCTGCAAATATTCCATCTACGGCACCACCATTACTATTCGTGCCGTGCGCGCCAATGCGGAAGTCCTATTCTCGGTCCATAGCTTTGGCCCGGTGATTCCGATGGCCGACCGCGAGCGCATCTTCGACCGCTACTATCGTTCTTCAGACCACTCCAATCGCGCATCGGGCACGGGCATAGGCCTTTCGGTGGCCAAGCGGGTGGCGCTGATTCATAGCGGCTACGTGTGGGTAACGAGCGACGATGAAGAGGGGACCACATTTTTCGCGGCCATTCCGGATTCAGTGCAGAAGGGGAGAACGTGACCAGCCAGCCCGCAATACGAATTCTTATAGTCGACGACGAATCGGCCATCCGCAGAGCATTGCGGCCGCCGCTGGTTGAACTCGGGTTTCAGGTGGCCGAGGCCTCGCGCGGTGAAGAGGCTCTGCAACTGTTGCGCGCCGGAACCTGCGATGTGGTCCTGCTGGATGTGAATATGCCCGGCATCGGCGGTGTCGAGACTCTGCGCCGCATTCGCGCCTTTGCGCCCCGGCTTCCCATCCTGATGCTGACGGTGCGCGACCAGGAAGAGGACAAGGTGGAGGCCCTGGAATCGGGCGCGGACGATTACGTGACCAAGCCCTTTAGCACGCGCGAACTGATTGCGCGCATCCGAGCGGCGGTACGGCGCGTCCGCGCTCCGGCCCGCGCCGAGGACGCGCCTATCGATATTGGAGAAATTCATCTGGAGCCGCTGAAGCGCAGCGTGACCAGGCGTGGACAAACTTTGCATCTGACCCGCAAGGAGTTCGATATTCTCCATTGCCTGATGAGCCGCGCGGGCCGAGTTGTCACTTATGCCAAGCTGTTGACCGCGGTGTGGGGCGGGGACTGCCGCGAGGAGGTCGAGTACCTGCGGACCTTCGTCCGCCAGTTGCGCAAGAAGATTGAGGACGATCCCTCAAACCCCGTATACCTGCTGACAGATGTGTATGTCGGATACCGCTTTGCCGATGCACGGATGCTGCAAGGGGAGTCCGGGGAGGATTCGCCTGGATCCAACAATGAGGCGGAAGCGAGGCCGGAGCCGGCACAGTAGTGGAATCGCTTGAATCCTTCTATTCGTCGTAATGCAGCAGACTGAAGACGTCGTATTCTGGGAAGCGGTCGCGGCCTTTCAGAAAATCCAGCTCGACGGCGAAGGCCAGCCCGGCGATGTTGCCGCCGAGTTGCTTCACCAGCTTCACGGTCGCCTCCATGGTGCCCCCGGTGGCCAGCAGGTCGTCAACCAGCACCACGCTTTGGCCGGGCTGAATCGCGTCCATGTGAATCTCGAGCGTGTCTGAGCCGTATTCCAGATCGTAGGTGACGCGCGCGACAGGGGCGGGCAGCTTGCGCGGTTTGCGCACCGGCACAAAGCCGGCGTTCAACCGATAGGCCAGTGCCGGCCCAAAGATGAATCCGCGGGCCTCGATGCCCAGCACCAGATCAATTCTCTCAGTGATGTAGTGCGCCGCAAGCGCGTCGATCAGTTGCGCAAAGCCGGTCTTGTCCTTGAGCAGCGTCGTGATGTCGTAGAAGAGAATCCCCGGCTTGGGAAAATCCTGAACGGTGCGCACCAGCTTCTTGAGGTCTTCCACATTGATAGGCTTGCTTGTTTGAGGCATGGGCAGGTTCGCTCCTTGAAATGACTCCGAAAAATATTTTAGATCTGTGGGAAGGGAACAGGCGGGGATGCAATTCTTCTTCCTTGAAGATTATAAAGGCAGGGGTCAGGGATCAGGGGTCAGGGGTCAGGGGTCCGGGGTCAGGGGTCAAAGGCACGGGCATCGAATCGGGATCAATCCGCGCTCGCAGATCAATGCACTGTTGGTTGGACTAAAGTTGGTGGCGGAAAGTCCGAAACTGACCCCTGAAACCTGATCCCTGACCCCTGTCTTTTCACCACGCGCCATCAATCCTGAACGAGTTCAGGCCCTTGGCTTCGCGGTCATCGAGGTAGTGCTCGATCAAATGATCTACGCGGCTGCCGCGCGGTCCGCGGCGCAGGCTGGCGCGCAGTTCGGCCAAGTCGGCAACACTGCCCGAGGCCACCACTTCCACCTCGCCCTCCTCGGTGTTGCGCACCCAGCCGCGCAGGTTGAGTTCGCTGGCCTCGCGGTGAACGAACCAGCGAAAGCCAACACCCTGCACCCGGCCTTGAATCAGAAAATGAAGAACCATCATGAGCGACCTAGGTCAGTCTTGCAGATGCGCCGCCGGTGCGCAACCGGAACTCGATCTCCAACTCCTTCGTGACGCAGGGTCAACACCAAGCCGCGGCCCTCGCGATACACTGAGACTCACCATGGTCTTCGTCCTCGACAACTACGACTCGTTCACTTACAACCTGGTCCAGTATCTTGGCGAGCTGGGCGCGGAGGTCGTGGTCCGCCGCAACGACGAACTGACGGTGGAAGAGGTTGAAGCTTTGCATCCGGAGCGCATTTTGCTGTCGCCCGGCCCTTGCACGCCTCGCGAGGCCGGCATCCTGGTTCCGTTGATTCGGTACATGGCCGGGAAGGTGCCGATCCTTGGCGTTTGCCTGGGACATCAGGCGATTGGCGAAGCATTTGGGGGCGAAGTGGTGCGCGCGCACAACCTGATGCATGGCAAGACCAGCGCGGTGGAGCACGACGGCAAGGGCATCTTCGCAGGCCTGCCAACGCCGCTGACTTGCACGCGTTACCACTCGCTGATTGTTGCCGAGAAATCGCTGCCGGAGGAGCTTGAGGTTACGGCGCGGACTCCAGAATCGAGCGGCACGCCGGGGTCGGTCATCATGGGCTTGCGGCATCGGCATCTGCCCATTGAGGGCGTGCAGTTCCATCCCGAGAGCGTGCTCACCGAGGGCGGGCACCAGATGATTCGCAACTTCCTGGAAATGTAGCCGCGATGCGAAATCTTGCGCGAGTGAAGACCGGATTTCGGATTTCCCCACAGCATTGGGATCTCACGCGCCTCTTTTTGTTCGCGACAATTTCGATGATCGCGCCTGGGCTGAGCTCGCAGTCTGCTCAGCCAGCGCCGCCGTTTCCCGAGCCAGTGCAGACAGGAGCGGCGCCCCAAACGACACCATCCGCCCAGGTCAGCGCCACAACTCCGGCCTCCGGTTTCCGCCCCATTGCCATTGTTCCGCTTGACAGCAAAATTCCGGGGCACGCCTTTGAAGTTACAGGCGAATTGCAGGTTTCGAATGGCCGTGCGTTCATCGCCGCCAACGGCTCCATCGCCTCGGGGGATCAGAGCACGCATGTCACGCTGCCCTACCGAGGCACGCTGCTGGTCTGCGCCTATACGACGGTCAAGCTGACCGCCGACTCGAGCGTACCCGGCGGTGAGGTGCCGGGGCTGATGCTGGCCCTGGAGCACGGCGCCGTGGAGATGAGCTTCGCGGCTGGCCGGGCGCATACGCGCAACGCAGATTTTCTGCTGACGCCGGACTTTCACATTCTCATCGGCGGACCTGGAGCGGCAGATGTGAAGGTTCGCCTCGGGCCCCAAGGGGACACTTGCGTGGACAACGCCCTGGCCCCCGGCGCCGGCGCGCCTTATGTGCTGGTTTCGAGCGTGTTCGACGGGGGCGCTTACCGCGTGCAGCCGGGCCAGCGCGTCATGTTTCAGCATGGCAGCCTGCACGAGGTGGTGGATCAGGAAAAGGAATCGTGCGGATGCCCGCCTGCCGAAGCCAAGGGCAACGAGTTTCCGCTGGCACAGAGCGAAGGACTCGCGCCCATGCCCGAACCGGCTACTGCCCCGCCCGGCCAGAATCCAGCTTCGACGGTGCCGGTTGAGCCGCTGGTCTACAAGAGCGCCGAGCACGCGCCCCAAGCCGCTGCGGGCGCGGAGACGACCGCAGCGCAGGGGACTGAGGCGGGTGGAGCAGGAAACACGCCAAAGGCCGGCGCGCAGAAAAAGCCGGGATTCTTGACGAGAGTTGGACGTTTCTTTAAACGGATCTTTGGGGCGGAGTAATTGTTTCGGTATACGAACACTCCAACTTCGAGCAATTCCTTCCAGTATTGGCGATTGGGCTCCCCTTTGGGTCGGATTCCCACTGACGAGAAGGATCTAAGGTTATGCTGATTAGTAGCATTTGGAAGGGCTGCGACTATGAGTGCAAAGGGAAAGCATCGTGCAGGTGGGATACCTCGTATTGAGTCTCTAAAGGTCGAGAATTACCGCGCCTTACGAGATGTGGAATTCAAAGATCTGACCCCCATGACCGTATTGTTGGGTCCGAATGGAAGCGGGAAGTCAACGGTTTTTGACGTGTTCAATTTTCTGTCGGAGTGCTTCCAATCCGGACTTCGTCCCGCTTGGGACCGCCGAGGAAGGAGCAAGGAACTCAAGACGCGGGGAGCCAATGGTCCGATACAGTTTCAGCTTAAATACAGGGAGAGACCCGGAAGTCCGGTTATGACTTATGTGCTGGCCATCGATGAGGGTGCCAAAGGGCCAGAGGTAATAAATGAGGAACTGAGATGGCGCCGGAATTCGGAAGGTAGACCTTTCAGTTTTCTTTCATTTCAAAGAGGCTTGGGCGAGGCCGTGAGTGGCGAGGAGCCAGATGAGCAGACCCAACGGATAAGCACCCAGCTGAGTTCTTCGGATTTGATAGCTGCGAGTATGCTTGGTCAGTTGTCAGAGCATCCACGCGTGGCCGCGCTTCGCGAGTTCATTACCGACTGGTACGTTTCCTATTTGTCAATCGAGAGAACCAGAGAGCAGCCCGAGGCCGGCCCGCAAGAGCGTCTCAGCAAGAGTGGAGATAATCTGCCCAACGTAATCCAGTACTTGAAGGAACAGCATCCTGATCGTCTGGAACACATATTTCAAGTCCTCCGCCAGCGAGTTCCACGGCTCGAAAACGTGATCAGCGAACAAATGCCGAACGGCAATCTCTTGCTGCAAATCAAGGACGCGCCCTTCGATCAGCCTATTCTCGCCAAATTCGCCTCCGACGGCACGATGAAGATGCTGTCCTATCTTACAGTGCTTTACGACCCAGAACCGCCGCACTTTATTGGATTGGAGGAGCCAGAGAACTTTCTTCATCCGCGCCTTCTGCCTGAGTTAGCCGAAGTTTGCCGGGAGGCATCAGCCAATTCACAGTTACTAATCACCAGCCACTCACCGTTTCTTTTGAATGCAATGAAACCCAAAGAAGTTCGCATTTTATATCGCGACGAACGCGGGTTCACTCAGGCTCAGCAGGCGAGTGAAATAGAAGGTATCACGGAACAGGTCGAGGAAGGGGGTAAACTCGGCGATCTTTGGATGGAGGGCTTTTTCGGGGTAGGAGATCCCCTCACGAATTCTGGCGCACCTCAGCATTCCAGTCGGAGGCGAGGCTGATGCTGGAAAGACTGATCGTCATCGTCGAGGAAGAATCGGCTGAAGCTGCGCTCCTGCTAATTTTGCCCAAATTACTGCCTGAATCAAGTTTTCAGATCGTTCGATTTCAAGGTAAGCAAGATTTATTACGAAATCTCTTAGCTAGGCTTCGTGGATTCAAAACTTGGCTACCTGAGAATTGGAAGATATTAGTTCTCGTGGACAGGGACCGGGATCGTTGTGAGGATTTGAAACAACAGCTTGAGTCCATTGCGCAGCAGGCTGGGCTAATAAGTAAGAGCAGAGCCGAAGCTGGATCGGGGTTCCAAATAGTTAATAGGATCGCAATAGAGGAGTTTGAGTCATGGTTTTTTGGCGATTGGAAGGCAGTGCTGCAAGTGTACCCACGGGTGCCTTCCACGATTCCGGCCAAGGAGCAGTATCGTGATCCGGATGCAATTCTTGGTGGCACTTGGGAAGCTCTAGAAAGAATATTTCAAAGGCACGGTTACTTCAAATCAGGACTTCGCAAAATTGAGTTGGCAAGGAGTGTCGCTCCTCACATGGACTCTACAAGGAACAAGTCACATAGTTTTCAAGTCTTTCGGGATGCGATCACTATGGCTTCCACCTCCTGACTGATTCTGGACCAGGCTCATATCTCCCGAGCGCGCTCGATTGCGCGGATCACCGCTTGCGCCTTGTTGATGGACTCCTGGTGCTCCAATTCAGGGACGGAGTCGGCGACGATGCCCGCTCCGGCCTGCACATAGCCTTTGCCGCCCACGGCCAGCATGGAGCGGATGGCGATGCAGGAGTCCAGGTTGCCGGAGAAGTCGGCGTAGAGCACCGCGCCGCCGTAGGTTCCGCGCCGAGCTGGCTCCAGCTCTTCGAGAATCTCCATCGCCCGCACTTTGGGTGCGCCACTCAGCGTGCCGGCAGGGAAGCAGGCGCGCAGTGCATCCACGGCGGTCAACTCCGGCCTGAGCCGGCCTTCAATCGAGCTGACGATGTGCATCACGTGGGAGTAGCGCTCGACGAACATCAGGCGGTCTACTTTCACGCTGCCGAACTGGCTCACCCGGCCCACGTCGTTGCGGCCCAAGTCCACCAGCATCACGTGCTCGGCGCGTTCCTTCTCGTCGTGCATCATCTCGTCGGCGAGGGCCTGGTCCTCTTTTTCGGTGGCTCCGCGCGGGCGCGTTCCGGCGATGGGCCGGTACTCCACCTTGCCCTTGTGCACACGCACCAGCAGCTCCGGCGACGACCCCGCCAGCTCCAGTGGCGGAGCCACAGGCTCTTTTGACCTTTTGGAGGAGTTTTTTCGCTTATGCGGCTGCCCGCCCAGCGGCCCCTCGGGAGAAAAGCGCAGGAAAAACATGTATGGACTGGGGTTGACGGTCCGCAGCGCGCGGTACACCTGGAAGCTGTCCATCTCCGGTTCCACGTCGAAACGCTGCGACAGCACGGCCTGGAAGATGTCTCCGGCGGCGATGTACTCCTTGATCCGGACGACGGCGTCCATGTAGGCCTTCTTGCTGGTCCGGTACTTAACTTTGAGATGGGCCTTTTTTCCGGGAACCTTTGGCTGGGGGAGCCTGGGCAACGGCTGGGCCAGGCGTTTCTCCAGCTTGTCGAGCCGCCTGATCGCCTTTTCGTAGGCATCGGCGGGCTTGCCGTGGGTCACATCGGCCGTGACAACCAGCCAGATCTCCTTGCGCACATGGTCGAAGGCCAGCACTTCATCGAAGAACAGCAGGCAAGCATCGGGGACGCCCAGCTCGTCTTTGGCCAACTCAGGCAACCGCTCGATCTGGCGTACCGCATCGTAAGCAAAATAGCCCACCGCACCGGCCGTGAATGGAGGCAGGCCGGGAAGCCGGGCCGGCTTGTGGCCGGAAAGCGCCCGGCGCAGCACGGCAAATACGTCGTCTTCAAGGCGAGTGACCTTTCTGCCCTCGGTAATGGTGATATTGCGGCCACGCGCCACGATCCGCTTGAAGGGAGCCAGGCCAATGAAGGTGTAGCGGCCCACCTGCTCGCCTCCCTCTACCGATTCCAGCAGAAAGCACTCCCGCGCAGCCCAGGCGGCGCGCAGAAAGGCCGAGACCGGGGTTTCCAGGTCGGCGGTCAAGGTGCGGCATACGGGTACCAGGGTGTGTTCTTTGGCTAGGGCCAGAAACTCCTTGCGGACAGGCTGAACGGGATGGCTGGAGGCTCTCACAGGCTCCAGTGTAACTGCTGGAGAATTGAGGACCGAAAAAGGGCCAATAAGAAACCGGCGAACCATCCGCACAAAATTGATGCGACTGGTTCACGCGGGCTTGACTCACCTCGGTGCGTAGCCTAAACTCAACGGGGTTTGGGCCTGCAGGGCAAGACCGGCCCAACTATTGGGCGAACGAGGCGGAAGCCGATTTTGAGGATCGATTGACTCTGGATCCGATCCTGGACTCAGGGTTCGGACTTCGCTTCATCTCGCGGATAGAGCCTCCAGCGAATTGAACGCCCCGAGGCCGGTACCTGGAATTGGAGAAATATATGTCAACAAGTACTCCCGCACTTACTTTGGACCAGGAGATCAATCCCTGGGAGGCGCAGAGCGCCCGGTTCGACTTTGCGGCACGAAAACTCAACCTCGATGACGGTTTGTGGAAGCTGCTCAGGACGCCGGCGCGCGAAATCATCGTTCATTTTCCCGTGGCCATGGATAACGGCCGCATTGAAATATTCACTGGCTTTCGGGTGCAGCACAACATTGCCCGCGGGCCCGCCAAGGGCGGCATTCGCTACGCGCCCGACGTTACGCTGGACGAGGTGCGCGCGCTGGCGAGTTGGATGACGTGGAAGTGCGCGGTGGTCAACATTCCTTTTGGCGGCGCCAAAGGCGGCGTCATCTGCGATCCGAAATCGATGAGCCAGGGCGAACTGGAGCGGATGACTCGCCGCTACACGTCGGAGATCATCGATTTCATCGGGCCGGAAAAGGACGTTCCCGCACCCGACGTGAACACCAATGAGCAGACCATGGCCTGGATCATGGACACCTACTCCATGCACGTGGGCCATACAGTGACCAGCGTGGTGACCGGCAAGCCCTTGAACATCGGCGGCTCGCGCGGCCGGATCGAGGCCACCGGGCGCGGCGTGCAGGTGGTTTGCGGCGAAAGCCTGCGCTACCTCAACATGCCGATCGATGGCTGCCGGGTTATTATTCAGGGCTTCGGCAATGTGGGCTCCAACGCGGCACGCCTGATGATGGAGCAGGGATACAAGATCGTCGGCGTGGCCGAGAAAGATGGCGGCCTCTACAACTCGGCCGGCATCGACGTTCATGCGCTTGTGGAGTACAAGTATCGCAACGGCACCACCCTGGGCTTCCGCGGCGCAGAGGCCATGCCCAGCGACGAGCTTCTGATTTCCGAGTGCGAAATTTTGATTCCCGCCGCCACGGAGAACGTGATCACCAGCCGCAATGCCGCGCAGATCAAGGCTCGCATTGTTGTTGAGGGCGCCAACGGTCCCACCACTGCCGTGGCCGATGAGATTCTCGCCGAAAAGCGGATCTTCATTGTCCCCGACATCCTGGCCAACGCCGGCGGCGTCACCGCGAGCTACTTTGAATGGGTGCAGGATCGGCAGGGTTACTTCTGGAAAGAAGCCATCGTCAACGAGCAGTTGGAGACGATTCTCCGCGACAGCTTCGACGACGTGGTCCGCTACTCTGAAGCTCACAATGTCAACAACCGCATCGCCGCGTATATGCTGGCCATCGATCGAGTGGGCTTTACGATCAAGCAGCGGGGGATCTACGCATAGACGACTGTGGCGTGGCTGGCGGGCCAATAAGAACAGGAAGAGCGGGATGGGCTTGGGGCCTGTTCCGCTCTTTTTTGTTGTCCTCCCGAATTGACACTGGCGCGTCGAACGAGAGGGCGAGGAAGGACGAGTGGGTCAAGCGCTTCAACGCCGACGCTTCAACCCCGAAAATCCTTCCCGATTGTAAATCAACGATAAGCAAGCCAGAGGCTTGTTCCCACGATGTTGAGGATGGAGAGCGGCATCAAAACTCTCCATCCGAAATTCATCAGTTGGTCGTAGCGGAAGCGAGGCAGAGTTCCGCGGACCCACACATACAGGCAAAGAAAACAGAAGACCTTGAAGACAAACCAGAAGAGCGGCATCAGCGCATGAACAAAGATATTTTGCGGAGGCTCGATCAGGTTGCCGAAGGGGCTGGTCCAGCCGCCGAAAAATAGCAGCGTAGCTACGCAGCCCACGTTAATCATGTTGGCGTACTCGGCCATGAAGAACATGGCGAACTTCATCGAGCTGTATTCAGTGTGATATCCGCCGGTGAGCTCGCTCTCTGCCTCAGGCAGATCGAACGGCGAGCGGTTGGTCTCGGCATAGGCCGCCATGAGGTAGATGAAGAAGGCCAGGAACTGCCCTCCGCCGAAGATGTTCCAGGTGGCGACCCCGAGCGTGGCTTGCTGCTCGACAATCGCGCGCAGATTCAGCGTTCCGGCGCGTAGTACCACCCCAACCAGCGAAAGCCCCAGCGCCAGCTCGTAGCTGATTAGCTGCGCCGAAGAACGCAGCGAGCCCAGCAGCGAATATTTATTGTTCGACGACCAGCCAGCGAGCGCGATTCCGTAAACACCAATCGATGTAATGCCAAGAATGACGAGCAGGCCAATATTGACGTTGGCGATTTCAAACAGGTCGAATCCATGCGGCCCAATCTTCGGCTCGCCAAAAGGCACAACGGCGATCGAGATCAGCGCGCAGCCCAGCGCAAGAATTGGAGCGAGAAGATAGATCGGCTTGTAAACACCGGCCGGAATCAGGTCCTCTTTCATAAACGACTTCGCGCCGTCAACGAGCGGCTGCAACAGGCCGAAGGGACCAACGCGCGAGGGTCCCCAGCGGTTCTGGATGCGGCCCACGAGCTTGCGCTCCAGCAGCACGGTGTAGGCGACGCCGAGCAGCATCACCACCGTAACCACGGCCACCTTGAGCAGACTCCACAGAAAAAACTCTAAAATCGTCACTTGCCTTCTCCTGAGCGAAGCGTAGCGCAGTCGAAGGACCTGCGGTTGCTTTCTAACGATTCACTACAATCCCATTTCAACAAGCTAATCCGCCGCTGCTTCTGCGACTTCATGTGCCTGGTGTTTCGCAAGTTGGCGGAGCGCGGGGCTGTACCGGCCCAGCGTTCCGGAGGTAAACAGAGTGTCGTGTGCCGGAGCCACCGCAAGGGCGGAGACCGGAACAAAGGCCGGACCCGCGCTTAAATCGCTGGGCACGGCATTGCCGCCAAACAGACTCACGCGGTCCAGCTCGTAGCCGGGAACCAGCCGCGCAATTTCGTCCAACACCGCCAATGGATCGAAGGGACTGAGCCGCGGCTCAAGATTGTTGGCAGCCAGCCACACTGCGTGCTGGTCTGCCTCGCCAGCCTGCGCGCCGCGCGACTGCCCCAAATCGGCCGTGACGCCGCCCTTGCCAAACGGCACCAGGGCCTTCACATCCGCGCCCATGGCGTCGGCCAGCCGCACCAGAATTTCGAAGTCCGGCTTTACGCCCGCGCGGTCGGCAGCCTTCTTCACCAGTTGCACATCGCCGTAGGTATTGGTGACCGTGCCGGATTTTTCGTAGAGGCTCGCCGCCGGCAACACCACATCGGCCAGCCTTGCGGTCTCGGTAAGGAAGAGATCCTGAACTACCAGGAAAGTACTCTCAAGCCGTTCCGTTTTAGCAGCCAGCTTGGGCAGGGGATTGGCGCCAACCACGAGCAACGCTCCCAATTCGCCGCTATCCGTGGCGGCCACCATCTCCGTGAGCGTCTTTCCAGGCGCGGAGAGCAGCCCCGCATATTCCGCAAAGCCAGCGGGCGCGGTCACCGGCACATAGCCGGGCAGCAGATCGGGAGAAAGACCCATGTCGGCCGCTCCGCGCGAATTCGAGTGGTCGCCCAGCAACGCAAATCGAACATTGCCGCGTTTCAGGCCCCAGGCAATCATGTCCGCCATCGCCTGCCCGCGGCATTCCTCGCCGAAGACGATGACCAGCGACTCTTCCGCCATGATGGCCTTGCTGAAATCTGTAGTTCCCAGTTCGAGAAGTGCAACAAGATCCTTGTAGCCGCCCGGAGGCAATCCCTGAGTGGCTTTTGCCTGGCGTTCAAGCTTGATGGACTTCGAGTTCGCTAAATAAAGGTGCGCGCGATTCAGGCGCACGTTAGTGCGCAGCGTCCAGGCCAGCAGCGGATGCTCCTCGGTCGGATCGCCTCCAACCAGCAGGATTGCGCAAGCATGTGCAATGTCTTGGAGGCCTGCTGTTTTTCCATGGTGTCCGGCGAGTGCGCTGGCAAATTCCGCATAGCGGGCGGTGCGCTTGTGGTCAATGTTGTTGGTCTTCAGAATCGTCCTCGCGAACTTCTGCAGCAGATAATTCTCTTCATTGGTGGTGCGGTTGGAGCCAATCACGCCGATCGCTTCACCACCGCGCGTGTCGCGAATCTCCTTCAGCTTCTTCCCCGCGAAACGCAGCGCCTGCTCCCACGTGGCCGGCTCCAGCTTGCCCTTGGCGTTGCGCACCAGCGGCGTGGTCAGCCGCTCCGGGCTCTCCACAAAGTCGAATCCGAACCGCCCCTTGGCGCATAGAAAATCGCCGTTGAGCCCGCTCTTGTCGCGATTGTCGGCGCGAATAATCTGCGAACCGTCGTTCGATTGCCGCACGCCCAGTGTAACCTTGCAGCCGTCGGCGCAATGAGTGCACACCGTGGAAACGTGGTTCATCTCCCACGGCCGCGTCTTATAGCGATAGCTGCCGCTGGTGAGCGCGCCCACCGGGCACACGTCGATGCACATCCCACATTGCTCGCAGTCGAGCCGGCCAGTTTGTCCGTCAGGGGCAAAGCCATTAGGCGCAATCACCGACGTGACGCCGCGATTCTGGATGCCCAGCGCGAACACGTCCATGCCTTCGCCGCACATGCGCACGCAGCGGTAGCAAAGAATGCAGCGCGGACGGTCAAAGTAGACAGCAGGCGACCACTGCTGCTCATCGCGGTGCTGCTTGGCCTCGGCGTAGAGGCTCTCGCCCGCGCCGTACTTGAAGGTCATATCCTGCAGTTCGCACTCGCCGCCAGCGTCGCATACCGGGCAATCGAGCGGGTGGTTGCCGAGCAGCAGTTGAATGGTTGCCTTGCGCGCCTGCGCGATCTCAGCCGACTCGGTAATGAAAACCTGTCCCTCGGCGACAGTCGTCGTGCAGGCCGTCTGCAGCTTACCCACTTTTTCCTGGCGCACCACGCACATGCGGCAGGCGGCTTGCAGGCTCAGGCCCGGATAGTAGCAGAAAGCCGGAATCTCGATGCCCGCCTTGCGGCAAGCCTCAATCAGCAGCGTCCCCGCGGGAGCCGTCAGCGTTTTTCCATCGACTGTGAAAGTTACGTCTGCCATTTTTTCCTATGCGGCACGAACAGAGCCGCTGTTCTGCCTGTGAGAAGGAACCTTCACTTCAAGTTGCCGGACTATGAAGTAATCGACATCTTCAAAATCTTCAGCTTTGAGATCAACGCTCATCGTCATAGGTTCTGGAATCGAATTGCCATCCTCCAGAATCCCCTCCAAGTGAAATTCGAGAGCCTCGCGCATCATTGTGTTCATTTCATCGAGTGTGTCACCGACGGAGACACAACCGGGCACATCGGGAGCGTGGCCAGAGAAGTTGCTGCCTTTGCATTTTGCGTAAACAACCAGATAGCGCTTCGTCATTTCAACCCCGCTTGTTTGAGGATACTTTGAACATCGGACTTTGACAGATCCTTACTGCCGTGTATTGGAACCGTGACTCGTCCCTGTTTCATCGGGTGCTTGTATTGCGCGTGACTGCCCTTTAGCGAATGAAAATACCACCCATCCTTTTCAATCATGCGAATGATCTCTCTTGCCTTCATACGCCTGTCAACTCTTTTGTTGCTCGTCCTGCAACGTGAATAGTTACACTACGGCCAGTTCGACATGTTTTGCGAACGGGCAGGGCTTGCCGTTCAGGTGATCCTCAAACTCCTTGCGGAACTTCTTCACAAACGCAATTGTCGGCATGGCCGCCGCATCGCCTAGCGGACAGAAGGTACGGCCCAGAATGTTTTCGGCCAGGTACTGAATGTTGTCGATGTCCTTCGCCTCGCCGAAGCCGGCATGAAAGCGGGTCAGCGATTTCTTCAGCCAATCAGTGCCTTCGCGGCAGGGAATGCACCAGCCGCAGCTTTCGTGCTGGTAAAAACTGATCGTCCGCAGTGCAAATTCCACCATGCACGTCTGGTCGTCGATCACTACCACGCCAGCCGAGCCCAGCATCGACCCGGCCTTGCCCACCTGGTCGAAATCCATGCCCAGGTTCTCAATCTCCTCAGGCAGCAGCACCGGTGTCGACGAACCGCCGGGCACGACGGCCTTCAATTTGCGTCCGCCACGCACGCCTCCCGCCACATCGTAGATGATCTTCTTCAGGTTGTAGCCCATCGGCAGTTCGTATACGCCTGGGCGCTCCACATGGCCGCTCACGCTGAACAACCGCGTTCCCCCATTGCGTGCCGAACCCACGGCGGCATAGGCTGCCGCGCCCATCGAAATCACATGAGGCACCGTGGCGATGGTTTCCGCATTGTTAATCACCGTGGGCCCGCCATAGAGACCCACGACGGCAGGGAAGGGAGGCTTGATGCGCGGCACGCCCCGCTTGCCCTCGAGCGACTCCATCAGCGCCGACTCCTCGCCCACTTCGTACGCGCCCGCGCCGGTCTGCGTGACGATCTGGAACTCCGTCCCGGTCCCGAATATGTTCTTGCCCAGAAAGCCCTTCTCGTACGCATCGGCAACTGCCTTCTCCATGATCTTCAGCAGATACCGATACTCGCCCCGCAGGTAGATGAATCCCGTCTTGGCGCCGATGGCCAGGCCGGCAATGATCGTGCCTTCAATCACTGCATGAGGATCGTGCAGAAAGATCAGGTGATCCTTGCAAGTTCCAGGCTCGCTTTCGTCGCCGTTCACCAGAACATACTTGGGCTTGGCCGACTGCTTGGGCACAAACGACCACTTCAATCCCGCTGGAAAGCCCGCGCCGCCTCGCCCGCGCAGGTTCGAGGCCTTCATCTCGTCGATGATCCAGTCCGGTCCCTTTTCCAGGCATTTCTTTGCGGATTCGTAGCCGCCGAGCTCGATATAGCGGTCGATGTTCGCCGCGCCCATTCCAAAACGGCGCGTGACGATCTTTACCTCATCGGGATGAGAGACGAGCCTAGGCATCGGAGGCCTCCGTTGCTTCGTGAGCACGGCCGCGATAGCCATCGACGATCCCCGGCACCAGTTCGGGTTTGATCTCGTCCACGAAGTCGTAGTTCACCTGGATCGCCGGCCCCCAGCAGCAAGCCCCGATGCACTCCACTTCTTCAAGTGAGAACAGCCCGTCCGGCGTCACGCCTTTGTGACCAATGCCCAGCTCTTGCTGGAATCGCTCGTAGACCTCGTAGGCCCCGCGCAACATGCAACTGATGTTGGTGCAGACCTGAATGTTGAATTTGCCTGCCGGCTTGAAGCGCAGCATCGAGTAGTAGCTGGCCACATTGCGCACATCGAGCTCGGTGATCCCGATCCGCTCGGCAACCTCGGCAATCACAGCATCGGAGAGATAGCCAACCTCATCCTGCGCATAAAGCAGCATGGGAATCAGCGCCGATCGCCGCACGGGGTATTTCTCCACCAGCGCGTCGAAGCGCGCCGCCAACCGGGGCGAAAACAGCGTCATGGTTTCAGCACTCATCGCATCAACTCCCGTGCCCAAGCTTCTGCCGCCAAATCCATTTCTTCCTCGCCTGTGCTACTCCGCAATCGTCCGGACTCCGTCAATTCCAGCGCTCCCCGGCCGCCATCCTCGCGCTTCCACGCCACCGTCGCGCCTGTACGCTTCAGATCGAGCCACTTGGCGCCGCACCGCGCCAGAATTTGCTTCCCATCGTATTCAATCGACGCCTCGCGATTGCCGCTCAAACCATGCAACGCCGTGTAACTGCGGAGCAGGGAAGCCAGGGAGACCCATAGCTCAGCCCACAACTGCTCCAAAGCGTTAAACGGCGGAGCCGTCAACGGTCGATCTCCCCCAGCACAATATCAATCGACCCGATCACCGCAACTACGTCGGCCAGCATGCGCCCTTTGCACATGGTCTCAAGCGCCTGCAACGTAGTGAACGACGGATACCGCATATGCACCCGATAAGGCTTCGCTGTGCCGTCTGAAACCACATAGTACCCGGTCTGCCCGTGACCGGCTTCAATGCTCTGATAAACCTCGCCCGCCGGAACCTCAAAGCCCTCGGTGACGATCTTGAAGTGATGGATCAGGGCCTCCATCTGGGTCTTCATCTTCTCGCGATCCGGCAACACGATCTTGGGCGCGTCCGCTTTTACCGGTCCCTCCGGCATCCCGTCCAACACCTGCTGAATAATCTTCACGCTCTCGCGCATCTCGACCAGCCTGACTTCGTACCGCGCCCAGCAATCGCCGTCCGTCGAGATGGGAACCTGAAACTGAAACTTCTCATAGCCGCAATAGGGAATGTCGCGGCGCACGTCGAAATCGACTCCCGAAGCGCGCATCGGCGGCCCAGTCACGCCCAGTGCGATTGCGTCTTCGGCCGACAGATAACCAACGCCCTTGAGGCGATTCCTGAAGATCGGATTTCCGGTCAACAGGTTCGAATACTCGTCGATCTTTTCCGGGAACGTGTGGATGAAGGCCTGAACCCGGTCCAGGAAATCCAGCGGCGGCTCCAAGGCCAGCCCGCCGATGCGGATGTAGCTCAACATCATCCGCTGTCCGGCCACGGCTTCAAACAAGCGCAGAATCTCTTCGCGCTCGCGGAAGGTGTAAAGAAACACGGTGAGCGCGCCAATGTCCATGGCGTGCGTGCCCAGCCAGATCAGGTGCGAATTGAGGCGGCTCAGCTCGGCCATCAGCACTCTCATCCACGTTGCCTTCGCGGGAATCTCCAGCCCCAGCAGCTTCTCAACCGCCAGCGCGTAACACAGATTGTTTGAGAGCGGGTCGAGGTAGTTGATGCGGTCGGTGAGCGGCACGACCTGCTGGTAGAACTTGGCCTCGCAGGTTTTCTCGATGCCGGTGTGCAGATAGCCGATCTCCGGGTAAATCCGGACGACTATTTCGCCATCAATCTCCAGCACCAGGCGCAGAACGCCGTGGGTCGCGGGATGCTGCGGACCCATGTTGATGACCATGTGCTGGTCATGGGCGCCTTCGGCCGGTTCAAGGATTGGCATGCCTGCGGATTCAGCCATCAGCGGTACCCCTCCACCGGGTAGTCCTTGCGCAAGGGATGGCCTTTCCAATCGTCAGGCAACAAAATGCGGCGCAGATTTGGATGACCTTCAAACCGGATGCCAAAAAGATCGAAGACCTCCCGCTCATAGAAGTTGGCCGCGGGCCAAACGGAAACGATGGACTCAACCGAAGGATCGGCCTCATCCAGCAGCACGCGCAGCCGGATGTGCTCCTTGAATGGGTGCGAAAGAATGTGGTAGCTCAACTGGAAGCGAGGTGAACTTGGAAACCAGTCGACCGCCGTCATGTCTTCGAAAAAGTTATAGCCCGCGGCCTGCACGGTAGCCAGGGCGGCGCGGATCTGCTCCGGTGCAATGGTTAGCGTCAGTTCGTTGAAGTCGAACTTTGCATCCGTCAGGGCGTCGGCATTCCATGCCAGGATCGCCTTCACGGCGGGGTGTTCCGGAAGTCCCGCAAGGACCGCGGCTTTGTCCGCCAATGTCGGTTTAACGGCCACGGCCATATTAGAGATCCGCCTTATCCATAATCAGAGGTCCGCCTTGTCCTGGCTCCAGTTCAGGACGCCTTTACGCACAATATAGTAGAGGCCCACTGCCACAAAGCCCAGGTAGACCAGCATCTCCCAGAAACCGAAAAGGCGCGAACCGGTAATTCCGTAAAGCTTGCGGTAGACAACCGCCCACGGCATCATGAAGACGGTTTCCACGTCGAACAGAATAAAGAGCACGGCGACCAGGTAGAAGCGCACGCTGAAGCGCCCGCGGGCATCTCCAACCGCAGTGATGCCGCACTCGTACGTATCCAGCTTGACCTGGGTGTTGCGATGGCGGCCGACAAACCACGACGCAATGACCATCGCCAGCCCCAGTAGGAATGCGGCGGCGATCTGCATCAGCAGCGGAAGATATTGCCAGTAGTAAGGGATCGGATTCATTGCCGCCCAGTCCGGAACGCGTCCGGCAAGATTCCACCCATCGCACGGGGACAAAGCGCTTCTCCGACCGAAAAGGGTGCTGATTTGAGCTTAGGTTTTCAGCCTCTTCCCGTCAAGGCGTCCGGCATCCTCCAGGAACCTCTTCTCAGGCCCAGCCTGACCGTCCGTTTCCGCTTTTGTTTCTGTCATCTGGGGCTCTTCTGCCCTTAGTTTTCTCTTAAGTTTTGTTATCGGTCCAGGTGGTCTCTTAAACCTGTGTGCTCAGAATCACTGGAATGTTTCATTTTGATACGCAATTATGATATGTGCTACATCGGGAAAACGGTACGTTTGTCATCTGATTTGAATGCCGGAGTGGCCGAAGAAATAGGTGAGGAAAGACAAAATGGCAGCAACCACCACGACCGGCTTCCCCGTAGCAATCTCAGTTCCAGCCTCGGACGCTGTCCGCATAGGCATGAAGCGCCGCCGGAGCATCAGCCCGAGGGCGGGTCGCGGACTTGAGATCCTGGGACACGCGATTGAATACCTCACCGACGAGTTTGTCCACGAGGGTGGGTCGTTCTCAGCACACAACAGCCAATTGCAGGCTGTGCAAATGCTGATGGCGCTCAATCGCGAGATCTACTTCGAATGCCCGGAAGTGCCTCCCTTCAGCAAGCGTCTCTTCTCGCTGTTGCATCGTCGCGCACACTAAGCCAACTTCTCGGCAGCATCCTGATTCAGAAAGCTCGTCCGCGCCGATTCTTCGGCGCAGAGATCTGATTGCTCAAGCATTTTTCAATCATTCGGGGGGCGGCCTCGCTCGCATAAATCGAATCGCTGAATCTGGCTCGCCGATTCCGCGCCTACTGCCCGAAGACCAGCACCGCAAACAGTACAACCCAGGCCAGACCCATGGTGTGCCAGAACCATGCTGTTGCGTCCACAGCGATCTGCCGCGATTCGACCCGCTTGAGCCAGCCCAGCGCGCACAGGCAAACCAGCAGGGCAATGATTCCAAGTGCCAGGTGAGCGGCGTGCAACCCGGTGATGAGGTAGAAAAAGTAGCTTGCCGGCGTGGCCCAGCGATCGAAAGCAAAGCCCTGCGCTGTCAATTGCCTCCAGGCCAGAGCCTGGCCGGCAAGAAACAGCAGGCCCAGCACCAGCGTCGCCGCCAGCCATGGCCTGGTGCGGCGCAGCGCCGGCTGGCCCATGCCCAGCCACTCCTCCATAACATCGATCTCGCGGAAGATATGTTTGCGCGCAATCTCCATTGTCAGACTGCTGAGCAGAAGGGCCGCCGTGTTGAGGAAAAGGATGGGAGGCAGCAGCACGGGGCGCCAGTCGCCGACCTGGCGCAGCGTTTGCGCGTCCATGTGCGTTCCCGCCTGGCGCGCGTAAAACAGCGCAACCAGAACAACAAAGAACATCATGTCCCCGGCGAGGGCGCAGAAGACGAAGGCCCGGATCCGGTGAAGAGCCTCACGCGGGCCCCGGCGCTGCGATTTCCAGTCGTCGTCTCCCCCACCGCCACCACCGCCGGTGGGACGCCGGTCGACGGGCGGTTTTCCGCCAAAGCCGGGGTCTTTCCGCTCGGTCTCCGATGGGGTGGGCGTAAAGATGGAGGGCATGATCGGCCTCTGTGAGATTGAGGTTACTCTCACATTGGCTTGGATGCATCCAGAATCGGAAGGGAATGCACCGGCATGCGGAGATTCGCGCCATTCTCTGGGAGGCCCGCCCCTGGGCACAAATCCCAGCAACTTATCGATCTTGCTTGCCTGTCTCGATCTTGCCCATCACGATCTGGACAAAGAGCCGGTGAACCCGGCGGTCGGTGGAAAGTTCAGGATGAAAAGTTGCCGCCATTACCGATCCCTGCCTGACCAGAACCGGGTCGCCGTCGCGGCGAGCCAGAATCCGGACTCCGGCCCCGGTCGATGCAATGCGCGGCGCGCGAATGAAGACCATCTCCAGCGGGCCGCCTGGCAGCTCGGTTTCCGCAGTCAGAATCGTCGAATCGATTTGGCGCCCGTAGGCGTTACGCTCCACTACTGCGTCCAGAATGCCCAGGCTGCGCTGCGCCGGATTGCGCACCTCGCGCGCCAGAAGGATTGCGCCCGCGCAGGTGCCGAAGACAGGGTTGCTCTTCGAAAATTCCTCCAGAGCCTCAAAAAAGCCGCGCTTCTCAAGGAACTTCAGCATGGTCGTCGATTCGCCGCCCGGCAAGATGAGCCCATCGAGCGAGGAAAGCTGGTCCGGCTTCCGAATCTCGCAAGGTTCCGCGCCCGTCTCGGAAAGAGCCGCCGCATGGGCGGAGTAATCGCCTTGAATCGCCAGTACGCCGATGCGGGGGTGCTTCCCTCGGTGTAGGCGTCGAGCCTCATCTTGACGCGCCGCCCCTTCCTCGGCCCGGAGCCTTTCTACAAAACGGCGATTTCGATCACCGCAAAGGGCAAGAAAATCGTCGCCGAGTTCCGGGCCGTCCGGGTCAATCAGAGGGTTCCTGAGCGGCTGTGGCTTCTTGTCTTTGCCTGCTAATTGGATGTTCCACCTCTGGGCAAAAAGTTCGATACGGCTTTCATCGGCAAAATAGGCTGCCAAGAGCAATTCTATCCGTAAGGCGCATGAACGCGTTCGCGTAACCGCCGAGTTGCATTGGCCCGAAAGTATTCCGTTGACTACATATGTATTTGGATACATACTCGATCACAGGCCCAGGAAGGTTAAAGATGGCGAGAAAATTCGAAGAGTTGAGAGCGAAGATGTCTCCGGAACGCCGGGCGCGGAATGCTGTTCGAGCGAGGGAGGAGCTGCGAAACATGCCGCTGCACCAGCTTCGCAACGCCCGCGAAATGACGCAAACCCGTCTGGCAGAGGTACTGGAGATGGACCAGGGCAACATCTCCAAGCTGGAAAAGCGCACCGACATGTACCTCAGTACTCTCCGGAGCTACGTCGAAGCCATGGGCGGGGTGCTGGAGATTCGCGCCGTCTTCCCCGATGGGGAAGTGAAGATCGATTTGCTCAACAAGCTGTCGGCCTGAGGAACACGCGCAGCGGAGCCAGCGGCATCCACTTTTCCTCCGCATTGGTTCCTACCTTCCGCGTCTGGCCAACTAAGCGACCGATATGGTGAGTTCCTTGCCGAGAGCGTGGAAGGCTTCGGCGATGCGGTCCACTTTGGTGGCGTGAGAGAGAGTGGTCAGCCGATTGACCTCCTGCTTGCTGGTTTTCAGGCGCTTGGCCAACTCCGCCGGGCGCACGTTCTGGCGAATCATCTCATTGAGCAGAGCGCACTTGAGCGAGAGGCTCACGGGCAATGCGATGAGGTATTCTCCCTTCCGTGGAGGCGTAGGAATGGGACTCTGGCGGCGTTCATCGAGGTAATGCTCCAGTGCCAACTCCAATGCCTCAGCCGCGTATTTGAGCGCGTCTTCCAGCGTTTCGCCATCGGTGATCGCCTCGGGAACATCGCGAAAGGTCACAGTATAGCCGCCCTCTTCCGGAAGGCCCGGGGTCAACTTTGCGGCGTATTGCAGCATCACTTTTCTCCCTTCAGTCCGAGCTGGCGCTTGATGCCCTCAACCGTGCCGGTGCGCATCTCAGTGCTATGAGTTGGCATCACGGTGGTCTTGCCGTTCAGATTGACGTACATGTGCGAACCGTTGCCCCGCGAGCGGTCGAACTTGGCGCCCTTGCCCTTCAGCCACCTTTGGAACTCGGCGCTGTTCATAGATTAAGAGTACACATAAATGTTTACTATGTCGAGCGCCTGCGGGGACTGGCCGTCCAGGCGGAGGTCTTCGGCTCGGGGAACGAACGGAGATGGTTTCCCACCCTTCGCCAAGAAAAAGCGAGGGATGGGGCACCCGGCACGGAGGTTGATGGAGTGTCACACTAATTTGCATGTGTATCTCAATTCGTATACAATTTTCTTAAAGGTGGGTTTATGCCAAGCGCTACTGAGATGATTCATGTCCGGATCGATCCGAAGCTGAAGTCGAAGGCAACGAAGACCTTTGGCGCGATGGGGCTGAGTCTCTCCGAGGCGGTGCGCGTTTTTTTGACACGAGCGGTGACCGACCAGGCGTTTCCCTTTGAGCTTCGCGTTCCAAACGCCGAAACCGTCGCTGCAATGAAGGCAGGCGACCGGGGCGAGGTTGTGAAGTTCAACAGTGTCGAAGAGCTGATGGCTGACCTCCATGCGGACGATTAGCCGAACCGCCAAATTCAAGAAGGACTACAAGCGCGAGACAAAGGGCAGCATCGGGCCACGCTCGACGCCGATCTACTTGCCGGCATTTCTTTTTTTTGGCAACGGATCACGCCCTTCCGGAGAGATTCCACGATCATCCGTTGACGGGCGAGTATACGAATCATCGCGAGTGCCATCTGAGGCCCGACCTGCTTCTTATCTACAAAAAGCCAGACGACCAAACATTGCGGCTGGTGCGCATCGGTTCTCACCGCGAAGTTTTCTAGCGGAATTTACGGACGGTCGAGGTTCGTGGTCTCCCAGGTCCCCAAATGCGAGGGACCTGGGGCACCCTCATTTGTGACTCATGGGACCTGCGCCACCCGCCAGTGAACGCAGAGACGGCCGGGTGCCTAATCCTTGCGCTTTTTCTGGCGCAAGGGCGGGACAGCGACAAAGCCAATGCGAGCGAATAGCGAGCGTCCGCCCGAGCGGCAAGCTCACCAGCCGCGGGTTTGGAGGAGTTGTGATTCTTCTAATCCGGCAGCCGCCAGGCCCTTCATGGTGCCCGTTACCTGCTCGCTGACCTCGGCCAGAACCTTGGGATCGTTGAAGTGGGTGGTCGCGATGACGATGGCCTTGGCGCGGGAGACGGCCTCTTCGCGCTCCTTGGGATCGTTTTCGACGTCCAGCGGAGTGGCGCGCTCCTTCATGAAGATGCCGGAGCCGACGAAGATGGCCTCCGCGCCCAGTTGCATCATCAGCGCCGCGTCGGCGGGGGTGGCGATGCCGCCGGCGGAAAAGTTGGGCACCGGCAGCTTGCCGGTCTGCGCCACCATGCGCACCAGTTCATAGGGCGCCTGGTGGTTCTTGGCCGCGGCGTAGAGTTCCTGCTCGGTCAGCACCGTAAGGGCACGCATCTCGCTCGTAATCTGGCGCATGTGGCGAACGGCGAAGACCACGTCGCCGGTGCCGGCCTCGCCCTTGGTGCGGATCATGGCCGCGCCTTCAGCAATCCGCCGGAGCGCCTCGCCCAGGTTGCGCGCGCCGCAGACAAAGGGAGTGGTAAAGGCATGCTTGTCGATGTGATGGGCTTCGTCGGCGGGGGTCAGAACCTCGCTCTCGTCGATAAAGTCCACGCCCAGCTCCTGCAGAATCTGGGCCTCGGCGAAGTGTCCGATGCGGGCCTTGGCCATCACCGGGATGGAGACGGCCTGAATGATCTGCTTGATCAGGCTGGGCTTGGCCATGCGGGCCACGCCGCCTTCGGCGCGGATCATCGCCGGAACGCGTTCCAGAGCCATCACCGACGTGGCGCCGGCCTCTTCGGCAATGCGGGCCTGCTCCACGTTCATCACGTCCATGATGACGCCGCCCTTGAGCATCTCTGCAAGCCCCACCTTCAGGCGCAGGCTTGTTCCATTAAAAGACTTGTTTTCATTCTGTTCAGGCATCTTCTTCGACCTCGATTCAACGCGGCTTTCCCCTGGCATTGCGCCGGTTGACCCGCAAATATCCGTCGTTATCAGTGTAGCAGCGTTGCGGTTTTCAGGTTTCATCGGGAGCTGCGAGGGCTTGCGCTTTGGGGTTCGCAGTTTGGGAGCCTTCATTAGTCAATTCCAATTTTCGTGTCCAACTTCTGGTCACCTTTCTGCAAGCTTTCCAATCACATGGCCACAACGCATCCAACGCCGGCGGCGCCAGGCGGTCAATCGAATGTGGCCGCGGAAAACAGCGCGGGCGAGGCGGGAAAAAGTCAGGCGCTGGTTGCAGTGCCACCGCAAGGCCTGGAACCAGGCGAGCCGGCCTCGTGGAGCCCGCCCGTCTCCTTGCTCCCCGTGGAGCTCGATGTCGCTGTCCCCGTGCGCCAGTTCAGGGTTCGCAATCTGCTGGCCCTCGAGCCGGGTCAACTGATCGAGTCGCAATGGGGAAGCGGGGAAGATCTTCCTCTTGCCTCGGGCGATGTGCAGTTGGCCTGGAGCGAGTTTGAAGTGATTGAGACGCAACTGGCCGTGCGGATTACTCGTTTGGCCTGAGCTGGCCGGCGCGGGTTGCGGAACGTTGCAGGTTGAGGGACGTGGTTGACGGAACAGGCCGACGGACGTGGAAACGGAAGTACGGATTTCTTGCGGAAGTTGAGATAGAGGGCGGGCCGGGAATGAAGGACGATCGAAAAGGCAAGGCCGGGCAGGCTGCTCCAACTCCAGGCGGATTCGCCGGGCTGTTCCTGACGCCGTTGCTGAGAAAGCTGCGCGGCGTGCGCCGCCCACGGCCGCGTCTCGAGCTTCTGGAGCGTATCGCGCTTGCTCCGCGCCAGTCGCTGGCCCTGGTCGAAGCCGAGGGGCGGCGGTTTCTGGTGGCCACCTCGCAAGACGGCGGACCGGCCTTCTATCCGCTTGACGGCAAAGCGCGGCCGACGCCCGGCCGCGCTCCGAGAGTTTCATGGTAGCCCTGATGGCCGCGGCTCATGCGGCCTCCGCGGCGCCGTCCTCCCTGCTGCCCGATCTCAACGCCCGCCTGCACCCCTCCGATTCGACGCCCTGGACCATTCTGCTGGTCCTGACGCTGATTACCCTGCTGCCCGCCATTCTGATGTGCATGACGCCGCTGGTGCGGCTGCTGGTGGTCTTTCACTTTCTGCGCCAGGCGCTGGGAACGCAGACCGCGCCCTCCAACCCCACCCTGATGGGGCTGGCCCTGATGATGGCCTGGTTCCTGATGACGCCGGTCCTCAACCAGGTCGATCAGCAGGCTGTCGAGCCCTACCGTCTGGGCCAGATTACGGGCCTCGATGCGATCGACCGCGGAGCCCAGCCGGTCAAGCACTTCCTGTTGCGCTACGCGCGGGAGAAAGATCTGGCGCTGTTTACCGCCGCCGGCCAGGTTCCGCGCCCCAACACCGCCGAAGACCTGCCCATGCGCGTCGTGATCCCCGCCTACATCCTCTCCGAGCTCAAGGCCGGGTTCGCCATCGGCGCGGTGCTGTTTCTCCCTTTCCTGCTGATCGACATGGTGACCGCGGCCATCACCACCTCGATCGGCATGTTCCAGTTGCCGCCGGTGGTGGTGTCGACCCCGCTGAAAATTCTGCTGTTTGTGATGGTGGACGGCTGGAACCTGCTGGCCGGGTCCTTGCTGAAGAGCTTTTGAGGAGCCGAAGATGACGCCCGACATGGTTGCCGAACTGCTCCGCCAATTGATGAAGGAGGCCATGATCCTGGCCGCGCCGCTGCTGATCGCAGCCGTGGTGCTGAGCTTCCTCTTGAGTCTGGTGCAGACCCTGACCAGCCTCCAGGAGCAGTCGCTGACCTCGGTTCCGCGTCTGGCCGCGATCGCCATGATTTTGCTGGTTGCCATGCCCTGGTTTCTGGAGAGGCTGGCCGTCTACACGCGTTTGCTGATGACGGATTTTCACCGTTACCTGGGATGAACGAAGAAGCTTTCAGCCTTCAGCTTTCAGCTCTCAGCTTTCAGCTTTCAGCCAGGACGTGCCGGGAATTGGATGCATCGGCGAAGTTGGCGGCGGGAAGGCACGGGCTGTGAGCTGAAGGCTGTGGATAAAGAACTGAAAGCTGAAAGCTGAGAGCTAAGAAACAATGGCCGACTGGACGACATTTCTGAGCGCCATGACGCTGGCCCTGGTCCGGGTGAGTGGGATGGTGGTCTTTGCCCCGTTCTTCTCCTCGACCGCGCTCCCCATTCGCGCCAAGGCGGTTTTTGTGGGCGCGGTGGCCTTTCTGCTGGCGCCGCTGGTGGCCGCCTTGCCCGGCGCGCGCGTCGAGATCGGCTTCTCGGCCTTGCTGGGCGAACTGGCCGTGGGGCTGGTCTACGGGCTCACCCTCGCGCTGCTTAACGAGATGCTGCTGTTTGCCGGCCAGATTGTGGGCCTGCAGTTCAGCTTCTCGCTGGTTAACCTCCTGGACCCGGCTTCTTCGATCCAAACGCCTCTGATGGGCGAGTTGTTTCAGTTAATGGGCACCCTGGTGGTGATTGGCGCCGGCCTGGACCGCATCGTGCTCGCCTCGATGGTGCGCAGCTTTCGCGCCGCTCCCCTGGGGATCTTCGCCATTGCGCCGCCCAGCGCCCTGGCCATCGTGCGCGCCGCCGGAGGCATCTTTCTGGCCGCAGTCGAGTTGGCCGCGCCGGTCCTGGCCGCTACTCTGCTGGTCGAAGTCGCGGTCTCGCTGCTGGGCAAGATCAGCCCCCAGTTGCCGGTGATGAACCTGACCGTGCCGCTCAAGACCCTGACCGGCTTTGTGATCCTGGCCGGCTCCCTGGCTCTGTGGCCGCGCTTCATCGAGGCGCGCTTCAGCGGCCTGCTCGACCTGGCCGAGCGCCTGATTGCCGCTCCCGGCCAGGTTGCGGGCCTGGGAGGATAGCCGATGCCCGGAGAGCGGAGCGAACAGGCAACCCAGCATCGCCGCGACAAGGCCCGCCGCGAAGGCGACATTCTGCATAGCCGCGAGCTGTCGGCTGCCGCCGGAACCCTGGCCGGGGTGATTGCCCTGGGAGCCCTGGGCAGCACCATGCTCTACACCTGGCGCGCCACCTTCGCCGCCTTTCTCGATCTGGGCGACCCGCGGCGCTGGGAGCCGGCGCAACTGGAGCCGACCCTGTTTGCCATACGCCGCTTGTCGCTGGGGGTGCTCGCGGCGCCCGGCGTGGTGATGGCGGTAGTGGCCATGGCTGCCCTGGGCATCGGCGTTCTGCAGACCGGCGGCCTCAACTTTCATGTCGAGGCGATTGGCGTCAAATTCGACCGCGTCAATCCGATCTCGAATATCAAGAACCTGTTTTCCCTGCGCGCCGCCGCCCGGCTGGCCAAGTCGCTGTTCCCGGCCAGCCTGCTCGCGGTCTTCGCCGTGCAGCGCATCGCCCGGCAACTGACCATTCCTCCCTTTTCGATTACCCGTCTGGAGACGCTCGGGTCGGATATTTACGGACTGCTGCTGGCCGCCGCCTGGCTCTTGTTCGGCTGGTCGGCCATCGACTACCTGGTCGAATGGCAGAGCCGGGAATCGCGCCTCAAGATGAGCAAGCAGGATATGCGCGACGAGAACAAGGAGACCGAGGGCAGCCCCCAGATCCGCGGCCGCATCCGCAACCTGCAGCGCCAGGCGCGCCGCCGCCGCGTGAAAGACGACGTCTCGAAGGCCGCCGTCGTGCTCACCAATCCCACCCACTATGCCGTGGCCCTGGGCTTCGACTTCGCCACCATGGAAGCGCCCCGGGTGATGGCCAAGGGACGCAACCTGCTGGCCGAGGAGATCAAGGCCGAGGCCCGCTGGGCCGGAGTGCCGATCATCGAGAACCCGCCCCTGGCCCGCTCCCTCTACCGCTCGGTCGAGGTGGGCCAGCCGATACCGGCCGATCTCTATGCGGCCGTAGCCGCGATTCTGGTCTATCTCTACCGCCAGCGCGTGGAAGGCGAGCTGCGCGAGCGGCGGACCCGGGAAACCGCTGCTCGCGCAGCGGCCCAGGCCCAGGCCGCCCGGCCCTGGAACAGCGCCTCCTCGCCCCCCACGCCCGGCGCCCCACCGCCCTCAAATTCTGACGGAGGCACCCGATGAGCACCGCAGCTCTGGCCCAGGGCGCTCTGCCCGTGCAGTCCATCTGGCATCGCCTGCGGGAGTATGTATTGCCGCTGGCCGCCATCAGCGTGATCTTTGTCATGCTGGTGCCGCTGCCGGCCTGGGCCCTTGACTTCCTGCTGGCCATGTCGATGGCCGCCTCCGTCATCGTCTTCCTCTCGGCGATGCAGATTCGCCGCGCCGTCGAGCTGTCGGTGTTTCCCACCCTGTTGCTGTTGCTCACCTTGTTCCGGCTGTCGCTGAATATTGCCTCCAGCCGCCGCATTCTCCTTCATGGCTCGGAGGGCACGGCCGCGGCCGGCAAGGTGATTGAAGCCTTCGGCCAGTTTGTGGTGGGCGGCAATTACGTGGTCGGCTTCGTGCTGTTTCTGGTTCTGGTCGCCATTCAGTTCCTGGTTGTCTCGCATGGCGCGGTGCGCACCGCCGAGGTGACGGCGCGCTTTACGCTCGATGCGCTGCCCGGCAAGCAGATGGCTATCGACGCGGACATGAATGCCGGCCTGATCGACGAGGCCGAGGCCCGCAAGCGCCGCCAGGCCATCGCCCGCGAGGCCGAGTTCTACGGCGCCATGGACGGCGCGGCGCGCTTTAACCAGCGCGATTCGCTGGCCACCATCCTGATTACCGCCATCAACATCGTCGCCGGCCTGCTGATCGGCACCCTGCAGCAGGGCGTGGCGCTGGCCGAAGCCGCGCGGACCTACACCGTTCTCACCGTGGGCGATGGACTGGTTACGCTGATCCCGTCCTTACTGGTCTCTATCGCCGGAGGCATCACGCTCACCCGCGCCAACTCCGCCGGCATGCTGGGCGGCGAGATTCGCCAGCAACTGCTGGCCCGGCCGGCCACGCTTTATCTGGCCAGCCTGGTTTCCGGAGCCATGTGCCTGATTCCGGGACTGCCCAAGCTGGCGTTTCTATCGATAGCCGCGGTGCTCTATTGGGGCGGGCGGCGGCTGTCGGCGAATCCTCCCCCGCCGCCCGCGCTCGAGCTTCTGCCCGGCGAAAAGAAGAAGCCGGAGTCGGGCCAGGCCTCCGATCTGGCCTCGCTGCTGCGCCTGGAAGACCTGACCCTCGAAATCGGATTTCAACTGATTCCACTGGTGGACGAAAAGCAGGGCGGGCAGCTGCTGAGCCGGGTGCGCTCCTTGCGCCGCCACCTGTCTTCGGAGATGGGCTTCCTGGTGCCGCCCGTCCATATCTCCGACAACCTGCGCCTCAAGCCGCGCGAGTACCTGTTCTCGCTGCGGGGCATGGAGATCGGCCGCTGGCAGACCGAAGGCGCGAATCTGCTGGCTGTCTCCGGCGACCCGCGCCGCCGCCCGCTGGCCGGCAAGGAAGCCCGCGAGCCGGCCTTCGGCGTCCCCGCCATCTGGATTGCTCCGGCCCTGGAGGACCAGGCCATTGCCGCCGGCTATTCGGTGGTCGATGCGGTCACCGTCATCACCACCCATCTCGGCGAATTGGTGCGCCAGCATGCCTGGGAGCTGCTGGGCCGGGCCGAGACCAAGCGCCTGATGGACTCGCTCAACGAGAGCCACCCCAAGCTGATGGAGGAGCTGGTGCCCAAGCTGTTGACGCTGGGCGAGGTGGGCCGGGTTCTGGAACAACTGCTGCGCGAGCGGGTCTCGATCCGCGATCTGGGCGCGATTCTGGAGGCGCTTCTCGAGACTGCGCCGCTGAACAAAACCGTTGTCGCTCTGGTCGAAGCCTCCCGGCAGGCACTGGGAAGGCGGCTGATTCGCCCCCTGCTCGATGGCGACGGCCAGTTGCCGGTCCTGCTGCTCGATCCGGCCATGGAAGAGGAGATTCTCACAACTTTGTCGCCGGAGAGCGGCAACCGCCTGCTCACGGCTGCCTCAGCTCCCCGGGTCCCGGTTTTGCGCCGCCTTGCCGATTCTGTGAGACAACTTATCGGCTCGGCCTCCGCAGCGGCTCTGCCCGTGCTCCTTTGTCCTAGTCCGGCGCGCTATCACGTCAAGCGCTGGCTGGAGCCCATGTTGCCCCGTCTGGCCGTGGTCGCTGCCGGAGAGATTCCTCCCGAGATTCGGTTGCGCCCGGTTGGAACGGTGCGTTGAGCGGGTGTGTTGAGCCGGGATGTTGAACCGGGGCCTTGGACCGGTGCGCCGGGAAGGGACGTTGTGAGTCGAGACCGGCTACCCGCGGCGGATGGACAAAGAACGGACCGGCAACGGACAGAATTCGGGCTGAAGGACGAGAGCGAGAGTGTGGAAATGGCAATGGAATCAGCGGTCGCGGCAAATCAGAATCGAACCCGCCGAAGCACGGCAGGGGATGGCTACCCGCCGGGCGTAGTGGCAGGCGCGCTGCTCAGCAGCGAGCAGGAGCGAGTGCTGCTCGAACACCTTCCGATCGTGCGTTTCCTGGCTCGCCGCATTCATGAGCGGCTTCCTCAGCATGTGGACATCGAAGACCTGGTCTCGGCCGGGGTGGTGGGGCTGATGGATGCGTTTTCCAAGTTCGATCCCGCCAAAAAGGTGCAGTTTCGCAGTTACGCCCAATTCCGCATCCGGGGCGCGATCCTGGACAGCCTGCGCACCCTGGACTGGAGTCCGCGCGAGCTGCGCCGCAAAGGGCGCGCGGTCGAGGAAGCCATCCGCGTGCTGACGGCGCGCGCCGGCCACGCCCCGGAGGAGGGTGAGGTGGCCGAGGAGATGGGACTCGGCCTGGAGGAGTACCAGCAGTTGCTCGGCGACCTGAAGGGCCTGGAGATCGGCACCCTGCACATGGAGCGCAACGAGGACTCGGGCGAGGAGGAGCTGGCTTACCTTCCCGGCCGTCCCGACGACGACCCGCTCTTCCAATGCCTTCGCGGCGAGCTCGAGGAGCGGCTGGCTGATGCTATCGCCAATCTGCCCGACCGGGAACGGCTGGTCATGACGCTCTACTACTACGAAGAGATGACCATGCGCGAAATTGGTCTGGCGCTGGGCGTGGTCGAGTCAAGAGTCTCGCAGGTCCACGCATCGGCTGTAGTGCATCTGCGCAGCGCCCTCAAGGATCTGGCGGCGCACGGCGCCTTTGAGAAAACCGGGACGCGCCGCGCCAATGAGCGCCCGCGGCGCCAGACGGTCTGAGGGCGGCACGGAATGGCGGCGAGGGAAGCCGCAAAGGAAGAATTGACAAGGATGGATCGAGTTAAGCAGCAGATAGAAGCGAGCCCCCGCGGAGGAGACGAGAGTTGATCGAAAAGACGCTGAAGCAGAATGAAATCGATGCTCTTTTCCAGGCTGCCCGCAGCTCGACGCCGGACGCTGCCCAGGCCGAGGTGCGCGCCAAGGTCGTGCCCTACAGCTATTCCTCCGCCGGGCAGATCTCGACCGAGCAGTTGCGCGCCATCAGCATGTTGAACGACCTGTTTGCCCGCAACCTGACCCACAATCTGGCCGCCTGGCTGCGCACCCGCTTTCAGGTCAACCTGGTCTCGGCCGAGCAGATTCAGTTCAACGAATTTCTGCTCCGCATTCCCGAGATCAGCTATGTCGCCTCGGTGCGCCTGGAGCCGCTGGGCGCGCTTTCGGTCCTGCAGCTCGATCTGGGCCTGGCGCCGCCTATCATCGATCTTCTTCTCGGCGGCGAGGGCAAGGACGGACCGCTGCGCGAGCTGACCGACATCGAAGAGTCAATTCTGGGCAGCGTGGTCGAAATCGTCTGCCGCGAGCTGACCGCGGCCTGGCAGCCGGTGGGTCTCAGCTTCAACTTCGAGCGCCGCCAGATGCAAACCCAGGTGGCGCGCATCATCTCGGTCAACGAGAAGACCCTCTGCCTGAGCTTTGAGATTCGCATGCCGCACAGCTCCGGCCTGCTCAACCTGGCTTTTCCCGCGGTCGTGGCCAACACCATCCTGCGCCGGCTGACCTCGGACTGGGGACGCCGCCGCCGCCATGCCGGCGATACAGAGGAACGTATGGGCGCCGCCGCGCGCCGAATCCGCTTTGGCTGCTCGCTGCAACTGCCGACGGTGCGCCTGGCAGCCAGCACCATCGAAAATCTCGAGCCGGGCAGCGTTCTGCGCCTGGATCTGGCCGCCAACGCGCCGCTGGTCTGGAAGGTCGGCGTGCAGACGCTGTCCGAGGCCCAGGCCATCCGTCAGGGAGCCCACCGCGCCGCCCGCATTGAACGCGCAGTTACCGGGCAACCCGTTCCCGAGGCCGGCCCATGAAAAACTACATGGATTGCTGGACGCAGGTGGCCACGGACCTGTTTCAGCAGGCCCTGGCCGGAGAGCCGGAACTGGCCGACGCGCTGCCCAAGCCGTTTTCGGCAGGTTCGTTCGGCTTCGTCGCCTCGATTACCGGAGACGTGGAGGGGCGCTTTGCCATCGTGCTCGACGCCTCGATTCTGGAAACACCGCTGCTGGGCGAGGGGACCGACCAAAAAGCCGGGTGGGGAGAACTGCTGCAGGAAACAATCAACGCGGCGGCCGGGGAACTGCTTGCCCAAACCGGCACGAAGTGCCGCGCCGAGAAGTTCGAGGAAAGCTCCGGCGAGGCCAAGGTCACGCGCGCGTTCCAGTTGAAGTCCGGCGACCGGTCCTGGACGATCATGGTGCGGGACGAGGTGCGCGCCTCCAAACCGGCGGCCGTTGCCGCGCCTGGCCCGGCGGCCTCGGCCCCTGCGCCGCCAGCCCCGCCAGTTCCCACGCTTTCCCCCGGTTTAACTCCGGGCCTGGAGCTGCTGCTCGATGTCGAGCTCGAGGCTTCCTTGCGCTTCGGCTGCCGGGAGATGCCGCTGGGCGAAATTCTCGATCTCGGCCCCGGCGACGTGGTTCAGCTCGACCGGCATGTCTCGGATCCGGTGGATCTGATTGTCGGCGACAAGATTGTGGCCCGCGGCGAGGTGGTGCTGGTGAACGGCAACTTCGGCCTCCGCGTCACCGAAGTTGCCGCGCCGCGAAAACGGCTGGAGAGCATACGATGCCTATTTTGACACGATACCTGGGCAAGACAACCAGAGCCCGCGGGGCCGCGCTGGACAGGGGCGCCCCCGTCCCGGGAACCTACCCGGAAGAGGTTCGGCGCGGGAGCCCCCTGAAGGCGCGCCTGAATGCGCCTGGGAGCGCACCCGTGAACCCGCCTTGGGGGATGAGCGCGGGGCAACGCGCTGGAATCTTTGCCACTTGCGCCAATCCCGGCTGCGCCTCGGGATGGCTCAAGCTCTGGCGAAGCCGTTCCGGACCGGTCTTCGAAGGCGGCTGGAGCTGCTCGGCGGCCTGTACGGCGGCTCAGCTCGAGGCCGGCGTCGGCCGGGAGATGGAGGCGCAGGGGACCGGCGAGGAAAGCCATCGCCACCGTATCCCGCTGGGCCTGGCCATGCTGGAGCAAGGCTGGATCACCGGATTGCAGTTGCGCGGGGCGCTGGGAGCGCAGAAGGCTGCCGGCGGCGGCCGTCTGGGGCAGTGGCTGGTGCGCCAGGAGGGGGTCAGCGAGCTGTTGGTGACCAGGGCGCTCGGCCTGCAATGGAGCTGCCCGGTGCTGGGAATCGAAATGCACGACCCCGAGGGGCTTACGGCTCTATTGCCCCGCCTGTTTGTGGACGCCTTTGGCGCCTTGCCTCTGCGCGTGGCGGCGGGAAAGATCCTCTATCTGGGCTTTGAATCCCGTCTCGACCCGGTGCTGGCCCTGTCCGTCGAGCGCATGACCGGGCTGCGGGTTGAAAGCGGGCTGGTGCAGGAATCGCTGTTCAGGCCGGCGCATGCGCGCATGTTGAATGCCAGGTTTCCCGCCGTCGAGCTGATTGAAGCCGGCTCGCAACCGGCGCTGGTGCAGGCGCTCGCCAAGCGCATCGAGCGGGCCCGGCCGGTGGAATCCCGCCTGGTGCGGATGCACGACTGCCTGTGGATGCGGATGTGGCTCCGTCCCCAGCGAGGCCGCTTGCCGAACCCGGCATCGGTGGAGGACCTGATCTGTTCGGTCCGCGCCCATTGACGGGCACGTCAGCTCCGCAATGGGCTTCGCAAGAATGGGCAGCTCTGGAGTGGTATCGCAAGAATGGGCCTCTCAAGGAATGCCAAGCACAGCCGATAAGAACTCTAGCAAAGGAGCCTGGGAATGAGCGAAATTCACACCCTGATCGTTGACGATTCTTCGGTAATGAGGAAGATCGTGGAACGCTCTCTGCGCCAGGCGGGTTTGGACCCCCTGGTGGTTTACGAAGCCGGTAGCGGAGTCGAGGGGCTGGAGGTGCTGAAGGTCAAGCAGGTCGACCTGATCCTCTCCGATATCAATATGCCGTCGATGGACGGTCTGGAGTTTCTACGCCAGATTCGCGCCCAAAACCTGGCTCCCGGCGTTCCGGTGGTGATGATCACCACCGAATCGAGCGAGGAGCATGTCAAGCAGGCGATCGAGGCCGGCGCACGGGGATATATCCGCAAGCCGTTTACGGCCGAACAGGTGAAAGAACGGGTTCTGCCGCTGATCCATGCGGCTTGACCGGAAGGAGCCCCCGTGCTGTTAAACGGAGTGCGTAAGGCCGCTGTCGCGACGGGGCGGAGAGGCGGCGGAATAGAAATGGAGCCAACCATGGCGGTATCGTTGCGTGCATCCCTCGAACAGGTTTCCGATCCGAAAAATCTGGATTCGAGCGTGGAAGAGGTCTTTAAACTGATGCTCGGCGTCGATTGCCGGCGCGACCTCGCACCGGTCGACCAGCACGATAAGGAGCCGGAGTCGGTGACCGCGGTGGTCGGGTTCGGCGGCTTGCTCAGCGGGGCTTGCGTCTTCAGATCCGGCCGCAAGGCTGCCATGGAGATCGCCGCGCATATGACCGGCATGGAGTTCGAGGAGATCGACGACACCGTGAAAGACGGAATCGGCGAATTATGCAACATGCTTGCCGGCTCCTGGAAGGGCAGGGTCCCGGAGCTGGCCGCCAACTGCGGACTCTCGGTTCCAGCCGTCATTACCGGCAGCAACTACAAGCTCCACGTGCAGGCGCCCGAGTTCCAGCTACACCATTTCTATCTTTTTGATGGATCGAGCTTTGACGTCACCATCGTCTGCGACGGCCTGCAGTAACCCCCGGTCTCAGCCGCCATGCGCGAGAGTTGCACCCGTCGTGCCGGGGTTGCGCCCTGCGTGGAGGGGTGCACACGTTCCGTGACGAGCCTCCCGCTCTGCCACTTTGCGCGAGGATCGGTGTAGACGGAGGCGTCCGGGAGCCGCGAGACGCGCCCCATGCTCTGCTTTCAGTCTGTTGCCCCGCATTCATAACTTGCTCTAATCCCTCGTTCTCTTCCACGGCACATCATCTGCATGGTTCTCCGATTGTCAGGAGAGCTTGCGATGGACAGTGGGTATTACGCGGCGATGACCGGACTGGTGGCTCGAACCCAGGCCCTCGATACCGCCGCCTCGAATCTTGCCAATGCGCAGACTCCGGGGTATAGGGCGGAACGCGAGTACTTTCGTTCCGTGGTGCTGGGGCCCGATGCCGCGGACTCCCAGTTGGGCCAGACGGTGAATAACTACGGTCTTCTGGGCGGCGACCGCCTCAGCATGGCCCAGGGACCCCTCCAAACCACCGGCAATCCCCTCGATCTGGCCATCCAGGGCGATGGATTCTTTCAAATTCAGACGGCGAACGGTCTTCGCTACACCCGCGACGGCAGCTTTCATCGCGCCCCGAACGGGCAACTCGTGACTTCCAAAGGTGAGCCGGTGCTGTCGGCGGCGGGCAAGCTGATTCCGGTTCCGCCGGGCGAGGTGACGGTGGGCGCCGATGGCGTTCTATCGGTAGCCGGCGGCACGGTCGCGACCGTCGGCGTTCTCACCTTTCCCGCCGGAACCGACTTGAAGCCCGAAGGCGCCAACCGCTACGTCGCGCCGGCCGGGGTTCAGCCGCTGGCCTCGATAACCGCCTCGATCCATCAGGGAGCCATCGAGTCCGCCAATCAGGATGTCGTCCAGGGTTCGCTCAATCTGATCGTCATGCAGCGCGAGGCGGAGATGATGCAGAAGGCGCTCACCGTCTTCCACACCGAGTTCAACAAGATTGCCACCGAGGACCTGCCCAGGGTGTAAGAGGCAGTGGACTGTTCACTGTCTTTAGGAGATAACGATGATTCGAGCCTTGTATACAGCCGCCAGCGGCATGAGCGCGCAGCAGTTGAATCTGGACACCATCGCCAACAACCTGGCCAACTCCTCGACCACCGGCTTTCGCCAGTTGCGTCTGGAGTTTCAGGACATGGTGTACCAGAATCTGGTGACGCCGGGCGCAGCGCAGAGCCAGAGCACGGTTTCGGCCGGGTTGCAGATCGGGCTCGGCACAAAATCGGCCGCCACCGAGGTCATCAATACCCAGGGCTCGCTGAACGAGACCGACAACCCGCTCGATCTAGCCATCGAGGGCACCGGCTTCTTCCAGGTCCAGCGGCCCGACGGCACCATTGCCTACACTCGCGCCGGCCAGTTCCAGCTCAACAATCAGGGGACCCTGGTCACCACCGCCGGCGACCCGGTGATTCCCACCATCACTATTCCGGCCAACGCCACAGCCGTCACCATCACCCAATATGGAGTGGTGAACGCGACCCTGGCCGGGCAGCAGAATCCTTCGCAGCTAGGCCAGTTGCAACTGGCCACCTTTCCCAATCCCGGGGGCCTGGAGAGCATGGGCGCGAATCTGCTTACGGCCACGCTCAACTCCGGCGACGCGGTGCTGGGCAATCCCGGAGGGACAGAGGGCATGGGAACGCTTCAGCAGGGCTACCTCGAAAACTCGAATGTGGACGTGGTCACCGAGTTTGTGCAGATGGTGCTCGCCCAGCGGGCCTACGAATCGAACTCCAAAGTGATCAAGGCTGCAGACGATATGTATTCTCAAGTCAATAATATGACGAGATAAAGTGCAATGAATAGATGAAGAATTGGGCGTCGCCGAAGCAGGGGTAGGCGCTGGGGGCAGACGGAATGAATCCTGGGGCGAAACGGGTGATCGGCATGGCGATTCTGGCCCTCTGCTGCCAATGGCCTTTGGCGGGCCAGGTTCTCCGCGAAATCGACGACCCCAGCTCCGGGGATCGATGGCTGCTGATGCCCGGCACCGGCCAGCCCGGTGGCCCCGGACGCCTGGTCCTGGTTGCCAGCCTGAACGAACGCCGGCAACCGGGAGCGGGAACCGCTTCAGACCAGCCCCAGCTCGTGCCCGTCATTCACACCGGAGACCGGCTGATCGTCGAAGAGAATACCCCCTTGGTTCAGGTACGCCTTGAGGCCGTGGCGCTGGGCCCGGCTCAGCTCGGAGGCCTCTTGAAGCTGCGCTTGGCGATTGGCGGTAACGTGGTCGAGGCAGTGGCCTTGGGACCTGGCCGCGCAGCCTTCGCGGCGGAAACGAGGGCACGGCCATGAAGTCGATTTCGAAAATCGCCATCCTCGTGACTCTGTGCGTGACCTTTCAGGCGTCAATGGCAACTCCCGTGTCTGCTCGAGCGCCAAAACCGGCCGTGGCAGTCAAAACGACCCCGCCGGAGACGGCTTTGAACGCCTACATCCAGAGGGTGCGCGCGCAGCAGGCAGCCGAGGTCCGCACCACGGGATCGATCTGGAGTACCGAAGGCCGGCTGGTCCGGCTAGCCACCGATGCCAAGGCGGTGCGCCTCCACGACGTGGTTTCGATCGTCGTCACCGAGAGTCTGGCCGCCTCGACCGACGGCCAGGTCAAGAACTCGCGAGCTTCCAGCGCCAACTCCGGCCTGACCGGGCTTTTCGGCAAGCTGAAGGCCGGGAACGCGCTGCAGAATCTGGTCGGCATGACCGCGGCCTCGGGACTGACGGCGCAGGGGCAGAGCACCACCAACTCCAGCCTCGCCACCATCTTCGGCGCCGAGGTCGTCGACGTGCTGCCTAACGGAATGCTGGTGGTGCAGGCGACGCGGCAGTTGACCTTCTCGCA
>PLOG01000149.1 GCA_003142935.1 Acidobacteriaceae bacterium | reverse complement strand
GCCGTAACCAACGAAACCGCCGCCGTGCTGGTGCAGAGCCCCAACTTCTTCGGCGTGATTGAAGACATCCCGGCCATCGCGGCGATTGCTCATGCCAAGGGCGCGCTGCTGATCGTGTCGATTGCTGAGGCCGTTTCGCTTGGGGTCGTCCGGCCTCCGCTTGAGGCTGACATCGTGAGCATGGAAGCGCAGTCGTTCGGCGTCGCGTTGAGCTACGGCGGACCCTACTGCGGCGTGATCGCAACGAAAGAGCAATATGTGCGGCAGATGCCGGGGCGCCTGGTGGGGCAAACAGTCGATGGCAGCGGTTACCGTGGCTTCGTTTTGACTCTTGCAACACGTGAGCAGCATATCCGCCGCGAAAAGGCCACTTCCAACATCTGCACCAATCAAGCTTTGGTTGCGCTGATGGCTACCATTTTCCTCACCGTCTACGGCAAAGAAGGCATCCGCGAACTCGCCGAGCACAACCTGGCCAAGGCTGCATACGCGGCGGAGACTTTGACCGCTGCGCCGGGGGCAAAGCAGGTCTTTAGCGGCGCGCCACGCTTTCATGAATTCGTACTCAATACATTGGAAGCACCAGCGTTGTGGAATCAGCGGCTGATGGATGAAAAAATCGTCGGTGGCCTCGACCTGTGCCGCTGGTACCCGGAACTGAAGAACGCGACTCTCTGGTGCGTAACCGAAATCATCACGCGTGAACAGATAGATAGAGCAGCCAAGGTGCTGGCAACCGGATTGGTGGAGGCGTAGATGCCAGAATCGCTGGAACAGGTGCAATCCTCAATACCAGCTTTGCACGAGCCAAACGGATTGGCTTTGTAACAGGGCACGGCTTTAGCCGGGCCGTAACAGCAACCAGAAAGGAGACGGGCTTTAGCCCCCTGCATGGCCCATCCTGGCCGCAATGCGTCGTCAGAAGACATCCTCAACCCGAGGCGGTACTTCTTTGCAACCACCAGCACCAGCATGAGCCGGCGTCTCTTTCAAACTGAACGCAATGCGGGCCTGTTGATCGATGTGTTGCGTTCTTTGGTCGCCGAGCACAAATTCCAATTGCACGACTTCGTCATCATGCCCGATCACGTTCACCTGCTGGTCGAACTTGACGGCGACATGACCATCGAGAAAGCCATGCAATTCATCAAAGGCCGCTTCTCGCACCGTTTAACGCAGGAGTTCGGCCACAAGGGCGAAGTTTGGCAGCGAGGGTATTCGGGAAAGCAGGTGATGGATGCCGAAGGCATGGACAAAAGCCACGAGTACATAGCGCAGAATCCGGTGAAAGCAGGGCTTGCTCCTAGGGCTGGTGAGTATCCATTCTGTTTTGGTTTCCTGGCGTCTCGAAAGGCCAGTCTTGCAGGCAAGGCAGAGGATATGCAGGGGCTAAAGCCCGTGTGATTTTTTGACTTTCTTTCGGCCCGGCTAAAGCCGTGCCCTGTTACAAAGCCTGTCGGATTGTGCATCTGAATCGCCAAGAGTATCCGTTTCAAAGGAGAGGGAATTGTGACGCAAACGAATGAACCCGCCGGTCCCAAGACACTTGGCAAAGTCCGCCCCCACCAGACGCAGAATGAGGCGCTGGTCTTCGAGAAGTCCTCGCCGGGCAAGCGCGCCTACAAGCTGCCTCCGCTGGATGTGCCTGCGGTCGATTTTTCTTCTCTTCTTGGAGATACGCATCGGAAGACCGCACCGCTGTTGCCTGAGCTAAGTGAGATCGAAATCATTCGCCACTTCACGCGGCTGTCGACTTGGAACTACGCGATCGATCTGGGAATGTATCCGCTCGGCTCCTGCACGATGAAGTACAACCCGCGCGTGAACGAGTTCGTCTCCCGCATCGAGGGCCTCGCCGAGGCGCATCCTTACCGCCCGGACTCGCTAGCGCAGGGAATTCTCGAAGTCATCGATCTGTTGCAGCGCTGCCTGATCGAGATCACCGGCATGGACGCGATCACATTACAACCCGCTGCCGGAGCGCACGGAGAATTTACGGGCATCCTGCTAGTCCGCGCGTGGCATGAGTCGCAGGGCAATCCGCGGCGCAAGGTTCTGATCCCCGACTCGGCGCATGGAACCAATCCGGCAACGGCGGCCATCTGCGGATATCAAGTCGAAAATCTGAAGTCGAATGCCGAAGGTGGCATCGATCTTGAAGCGCTGACGCGGCAAGTGGACGAAGAAACCGCCGCTCTGATGCTGACTAACCCTTCCACGATTGGCGTTTTCGAGAGCCAGATTGCGAAGATCGCCGAGATTCTCCATGCCAAGGGTGCGCTGCTCTACATGGACGGCGCCAACATGAACGCGCTGGTGGGCAAGGCGCGGCCCGGCGACTTCGGCGTGGACGTGATGCACCTCAACCTGCACAAGACGTTTTCGACGCCTCACGGCGGCGGCGGTCCCGGCTCGGGGCCAGTGGCCTGCAAGGCGTTTCTTGAGCCCTTTCTCCCTACCCCTGTGCTCATCCAAAGCCAGGACGGTGCGAAGCACTGGGAGTACGACCGTCCGCAGTCTGTGGGCCGCGTGCGCGCTTTCTACGGCAACACCGGCATGTTCATCCGCGCGCTGGCTTACATCCTGGCCAATGGGCCCGACGGGCTGCGCCAAACCACCGAGGATGCAGTGCTCAACGCCAACTACATCCGGCACAAGCTCGAAGACCTCTACGAGCTGCCCTACAAGACCGGCTCGATGCACGAGGTGGTCTTCAGCGACAAACGGCAGGTCGCGCTGGGCGTCAAGACCGGCGACATTGCCAAGCGGTTGATCGACTACGGCTTTCATCCATACACGGTCAGCTTCCCGATGATCGTGCACGGCGCGCTGATGATCGAGCCCACGGAAAGCGAGTCGCTCGAAGAATTGGATCTGTTCATCGCGGCCATGCGGTCGATTGCGAAGGAAGTTGAAGAGACTCCGGAGTTGGTGAAAACCGCGCCGCACTCGACGCGGGTTTCGCGGCTGGACGAGGTGCAGGCGGCAAGGAAGCCCATCCTCCGCTGGAAGCCGACGGAATAACGCAGAAAAGAATTGACTCAATCTGTGCGCGAGGGGCCGGAGTAACGGACGCTTATGCGCGCGCGTCGCTGCTCCTCTTGCGAAAGACTACGCTCAACTCACGCCGCCAGTGTTCGCTGACCGCGATCAGCTCCCACTCAACCTGTGGCGAGAAGTAGCGAAGCAAAGGCTCATTGGCGGGATGAATCCGCAAGGCCGGAGCAATCAGCAGCAGTTTCGGAGCCGCAGGCGACACTTCCGCGCCGCCGAAGTACCCTTGCCGCTCGAAGGCCGTGAGCGGCCGTCCGCCCGCTGCCGGCTGCCGATCGTCGTTCAACGCGCGAACTCGAATCCAGTAGTCGAGCGCCTGCAGCGGGAGATGCAGATCTTCGTTTGCCTTGAGCTCGATGACCGCGAGCCGCCCATTGCGATCCAGGGTCAGCAGGTCGAGCATTCCGCGATCGCCGCTTGAAAGCGCGGGCACCTGCGTATACATCAGGTCGCCGCGCATTTCAGGCAGAAGTTCGGCGATTCCGCTCTTCAAACGAGACTCAAGCCAATGTTCCGGCTGCATGCGAAAAAGCGGGTCGGTGTGCGCGCCATCTGGATGACGGCTGTGAAATAGCCGCGCGCACAGCTCNNCGTCACCTCATTCTCGCGGGCAAAGGAGTGGGGCGCCACACCGTGGCGCACGCGCGCAAATTCCAGCCCGTGCAGCAGCAAGCCCACTTCGGTGGCTGAGCTGGCCCGCACCTCGACCCGCTCCCGGGCCGCAGGGGGGACCAGTGCCAGCAAGCGGTCGATTCCGGCCTGGCAACGTTCAGTCGCGGCCACCGATGAAAACGCATGAACCAGCCGCGACTCGAGATTACCGGTATCGCGAAAATCCACCGGCGTCAGCTCTTCGCTGCGTTCGTCGAGAGTGAACAATTGAAAATCGGCGGCGGCGTGATTCAGCCAGGCCATGCGTTCCGCGGTTGTCCGCCATGCGCCGCCAGGCACAATCACCTTGAGCCCGCCGAAGTGTCTTCGCGCGTCGCCATGCTGACGGCAATGATCGAGCCACAGAATTCCCAGCGTCAGGATTCCGTCGATCGTAGCGGCGGATTCAGCTTCGCTTACGCCGATGACCGCATCCGCGGCTGTGCCGCGCAGCAGCCGCCCGCGCACATAGGCGGGGCCGAAGCTGTGTTCGAGATCCATTGCCGTGCGCAAACCATCTACCTTTGCGTCGAGGAATCTCCGCGTCAGCACTCGCTGCAATAACTTTTGATAATTGCGGCGGCTGGCGTCGCGCGCCGTGGGCGTGCGGCGGTCGCTGGTGGGCACAAGCTCCAGCGACTTCGGCTTATCGGCGCCCATGCGGCGAGTTATCAGGCGCAGGCACTGCGCGCGTTCCTGAACCTCAACAACCGTACGCACCAGGTTGCGCTCTTCGCTCCAGAGTTGCAGCAGGCACCGGCCATGCTGCTCGCTCACCGCAAAATGGGCAATGCGCATATCGAAGACAACGCGGCCATCCTCCAGCAGCGCCGCTGCCGGATGGTCCGCCAGATAGTTCTCGATGGATAGCGCTAACCGGCCGGCCGATGTGGCAGCGTCTTCCTGGGCCACGTGCTGCCTACCAGCCCTTGCGCGCGCGCAAACCGGTGATGTGCGCGGTGTGGTGGGCGCAATGCCACGCGTAGATNNTCCTCTTCAGTCATGGATTCCAGCAGCGCCACCCAGCGCTGGTGAAGCGCGTCAATAAACTTGAGAGAGCTATCGATGGGCAATTTGCTGTCCGCCAGTTCAGCCCAGGCCTTCTCGTCATAGGGCTTGATCGTGGGCCAGTCCTCAGTTAGCGCCAGCTTGAAGCGGATGAAGGCGTTGGCATGGCTGTCGGCCAGGTGATGCACTACCTGCCGCACGGTCCAGCCGCCCTCGCGGTAGGGGTTATCGAGATGGGCTTCGCTCAGCCCGCTCACGGATGCGCGCAATTGTTCCGGAAGTAGTCGCAGAGCCTGAATTTGCGCGGGGCGCAGGACGCCCGGGTCGCCGGTCGGCGCTTGGAAGCGGCCAATTGGATAGCGAAGATCGTCTAGTTCTGTCATGGAAAAAACATTAGCACGGCTGCCGGTCCGATGCATGAAACGCCGGGAAGCAAAGGCCGCACCCTGGAACCCCCGGCACTTTGTGGCCCGTCCGTTGAACACTCTAGGACTTGCGTTGGGGATGAATTGTAGTGGGATGGTTCGCTGGCTCGTGCTTTGTATATGGGTGCGGCGCATTCTTGTGTAATGGTTTGGGCGGACGATGGTGCTTGGCGCCGGCGAACGCCGGACCGGCAAACACCATCAACAACAGCGCAACGCCGAGCAACTTCTTCATGCGACAAATCTAGCACGCAGAATGCGCTGACGGCATAGGCCAAATTACCCCGTACCAAGACAGAAAACCGCCGCCGCAACCTTGCACGGTTGCAGGATCGATGCGGAGGTCGGCTTCAGGCGGGCTGATGGTGATGATGGTGGTGACGATGATGATGGTGCGTCGCGGCAGCGAACACCGGACTGGCTAACACCATCAGAAACAGGGAAGCAGCGATGATCTTCATCATTCGACAAATTTAACATGAAAAACGGCGTCGTTGACTGGAACCAATCCTCTGCGCATCAAAAAAGAAAACACCCCAGGGCCGCCACATGAGAGTTTAAGTTACTGAAAACACAAGATGCCCAACAAAGATGAAATGGTCAAAAAGGCGAGGTTCGAGACCTGAGCGTTAGGGCGAACCACACGCCCGATGGATTCGTTAAAGCGAGGGTAGCCTGGGCAGCCTGTAACGATGAAGAGCCCCCTCCCGAGAGCGACCCGAGAGGGAGCCACGCGTGATTGCTTTCGACTATTTAACGGTCACAGTAACCGATTGTGTCGAACGCCCAAATTGGTTGGTTGAGTTAAGGGTGTAGGTGGTCGTTTTGGCCGGGGTGACCGTCTGGGTGCCTCCACGCACCGGACCGACGAGGTCGATAAAGTCGTAAGAGTCGCCGCTGACGGTCCAGGTTAGAGTGACTGCTGTGCCGGCCGCGACGCTGGTTTGCGAGGCGGTGAAACTGCTGATTGCGGGCACGGCCCCGGTGGGAGCAGTGACTGAGTCGTACTCGGTCCCCATCTGAACTACATCGAAGGCCGATGCATCGACGTTCCCAAGGTTGTGCAGGTCGCTATCGTTCCAGCGCGCATCGGGAGTTCCCTGGAAATACATGTTGCTGCCGTTATCGGCCACAATCAGGCCGTACTGCTGCATGGCCTTGAGGATCACCTGATTCGATGCGCTGTAACTGGATATGTTGAAGCTTGCCTTGAGCCTGAGCCGCATTCCCATGATGTTGCTGGTGCTGGAACTGTTTCCCGCTGCGTGGGTTGCAGGAGCCACAAAGTAACCGCTATTCAAGTCGTTCTTGGTGTTATTCACGGTCACTCGAATAGCATGATTGATGGCTCCCGCTGCCACTTCGTCGTATCGCACCAGCCCTGGAAAGACGGCCAGGCCCGCCGCGTCCGACGAAGTCCATCCATAAGGCCGGCGCTCGTTCGTTGTCAGGTCCCAGATAGCGCCGTTCGAGGCAGACCAGGTGCCGTTGCAGAGTTCAGTCGACCAGGTTTCATAAAGCCAGCACTTCGTTTTGTCGAGAACAAGAACGTGATTGTCGCCATTGGTGGAGCAGTTTGCCGGGGCGCCCTCAATTGGCGCAGTGAGCGGGATTGGATAAAGGGTAATGTCGCTCTCGTCGGGATAGCCGTTCATGGTTACAGTTACTCCCGGCGTGGCATTGGAGTCCACGACTACATAGGGAATTCCATCGCCACCATCGGCAGGTGTATCGAAATCCGGATGCAGGTTACTTCCCGTAAGCGCGCTGATAATGGTTGCCGAGGTCGGATCGACTGCGGCCGAGGCAATGTTAGTATTCCACGCACTTGAAGATGAGAATGGGACATAGCCGTTCAGACTGGCTAAGTTGCCCGTACTGAGGTTCCCGCACGCAACTCCGGCTGACACCGCACTAATAGTAATACTCAAGCTGGCCTTCGCCGTCTGCATTGTAGGCTGGGTCGAATCTGTCACAGTTACCGATACAGAGGCGGCGCCAACCGCAGTCGTCGTACCTGAAATCGCGCCCGTCGAGCTGTTGATCGATAACCCGCTGGGCAAGCCGCTTGCGCTATATAGGTAAGGCGCGGTTCCTCCGGATGCCGTTACCGAGCCGGTATAGGCCACGCCGACGGTACCACCCGGAAGAGACGTTGTCGTGATGGATAGTGTGGTTGGCACGACAGAGGCTGCAATCGTGATCGGCAGACTGGATGTCGCCTTCTGGGCTGTAGGTGTGGTGGAGTCTGTCACTGTTATCGCCACCGATGCTGTCCCCACGGAGCTTTGCGCCGGAGTGCCCGTGATTGCGCCCGTCGAACTGTTGATCGATAAGCCGCTGGGTAAGCCGCTTGCGCTGTATTTATAAGGCGTGATTCCACCAGCTGCCGTTACCGCACTGGTATAGGCGACGCCGACCTTACCGCTCGGCAGAGACGTTGTCGTTATGGAAAGTGGCTTTGCCGCGACAGCGGCTTTGATTGTGATTTGCAGATTAGATATTGCCGATTTCGGTGTCGGTTTGGTGGAGTCTTTCACGGTGATCGTCACCGACGCTGTCCCGACAGTGCTCTGCGCCGGTGTGCCAGAGATTGCGCCCGTCGCGCTGTTGATCGATAGCGCGCTGGGCAAGCCGCTTGCGAGATAAGTGTAGGGTGTGGCGCCGCCGGTTGCTGCTATCTGGCTGCTATATGCTTTGCCGACCGTCCCACCAGGAAGTGAAGTTGTCGTGATTGCAAGTTGCCGGTTGTTGTGCCGTTGGCCGTAGGATTTAGGCGCTGCGGCGATAATTGCAAACAAGAATATTGCGAACAGAGTTACACGCTTCATGTTGTCTCCAGTTACTTTCAGATAACGCGACAGATTGGGTTCAATTGGCACTTGGGCACAGGTTTCCCGAGCTACTTTGGAGGGGCGACCGAGGCGAGGTAGATATGTCACTAGTTAGCTGCTAAAGCGGGTCAAATACATAGGAGTTAAAGACTCCCGCCGAAGCAGCGCTAGTCGCCAAGAGAGCGGCATTGCCTGCGAATTAAAGTGATCTGCTATCGGTTTTAGTCAGCAATTTACGAGCCAAACACTTAGTTAGCAGCAAAGATAAGTGCGACCGATTAGAATGATCGGTTTATAGCGAAGCTATCGTTGAAAGAGGAGGCAGGTAGTTTCCAAGCCGCGCAATCTTCTATGTAGTTCTTACACCTAATCGCGCTTTTTACCTTGCAGGTCTTGGATATCAGTGCGGAAAAGATAGGCAGAATTTCGGCAAGAGCACTCAAGCATTGCGAACGGAGCGCGCATTCTTGCTCGCGCCCGTCAGGACAACAAATCCACTCGTGCGGGGAAGGTAGCAAGAAGCTCGCATCAAGACGGAGGCAAGCAGCGCGCCAGCTTTCACGGATGCCCGCGGGAGCGTAAACTGAAGACACCATGACGATACCGGCTGCTTCCCCTAACCCCAGCCAAAAGCGCTACTTTTTTGAGAAGTTCGGCATCACCGAGCGGCTGCTTGAACGCTGCCTGGGCGAAGCCCTTTCTGCCGGCGGCGATTATGCCGACCTTTACTTTGAGTCGGTCACAGCGACGGCGCTGGGCGTAGACGAACAGATTGTGAAATCGGCCAGCCAGGGAACTAGCGCTGGTTGCGGCATCCGTGTACTTTCCGGCGAGCGCACAGGCTACGCCTACACCGACAATTTGAGCCCGGAACGCCTGCTGCACGCCGCCAAAACGGCGGCTCTGATCGCTTCCGGACCGGCCAAGCAGCAGATGGTGGGGTTTACCGAGACACCTGGCGCCGATCTTTATCCGGTTCCGCTGGGTGGGTACGACGTGGATTTGGCTGCACGGCTGGAGCTGATTCTTCGCGCCGACCGGGCTGCACGCGCCTTTGACAACCGCATCGTGCAGGTGAGGGCGAGCTACTCGGAGGAACTGCGGCGGATACTCATTGCCGCTTCCGACGGCGCATTCGCCAGCGACACTCAGCCGCTTTGCCGGCTCAACGTATTCGTGATCGCCAAAGAGGAGGCCATCACCACCAAGGGCTCTGCGGGCGGCGGCGGCCGGGCGGGGCTGGACCAGTTTGTCGGATCAAAAAGCCCTGAAGGCTTGGCGCGCGAGGCGGCGCGGGGAGCGATCTTGCAGCTCGGCGCCGTGCCTGCTCCGGCCGGCGAGATGGAAGTGGTTCTCGGTCCTGGCTGGCCGGGGATTCTGCTTCATGAGGCAGTGGGCCACGGCCTCGAAGCCGACTTCAATCGCAAGAAGACCTCTGCGTTTACTGGGCTTATTGGCCAATCGGTGGCCAGCTCCAAAGTCACCGTGGTGGATAACGGAACCATGGTTGGACGGCGCGGCTCGCTCAACGTCGACGACGAGGGATCGCCCACCCAGGAGACGGTTTTGATCGAAGGCGGCATCCTGAAGGGTTATCTCTCCGACAAGCTTTCCGCTCGGCTGATGGGCTGCGCCAATACCGGATCGGGCCGGCGAGAGAGCTACCAGTCGATCCCCATGCCGCGCATGACCAACACCTACATGCTGGCCGGCGACGACGCGCCCGAGGACATACTGCGTTCGGTCAAGCGGGGGCTTTACGCGGTCAACTTCGGCGGTGGGCAGGTGGATATCACCAACGGGAAATTCGTTTTCTCGGCGTCGGAAGCTTATTTGATTGAAGACGGCAAGGTCACCTCCCCGGTTCGCGATGCCACTCTGATCGGCAACGGCCCGGAGGCGCTCAAATACGTGTCGATGGTGGGGCACGATCTAAAGCTGGATGAGGGGATTGGGACTTGCGGCAAAGATGGACAGTCCGTTCCCGTTGGCGTAGGCATGCCTACGATCAAACTGGACAAGATGACGGTCGGCGGGACGGGACACTAGAAGGAGGCATAACCGTTGTGATCGACTTTGTTGCCTTTGCGCTCCAGCAAAACAAGCCGACTCTTACTGACAGTCTTGCGTACAACCTTCTTAAAGATTTCTCCCTTCCTCTGCTGGCAATCATTTGGGCGGTTTACACATACCATCGACAAACAAACAGAAAGCTATCCATTCGCCAAGTCGGGCATCAATACTCAGATAGAATCGAGTCGGCTCCAGGCGCTCGAACCTCTTACTCTGTGGAAGTCGCAATCACGAATGACTCAGCACAGGCGGCGATTGTGGTCGCGTATTACGATATCGAGTTGCCGTGGAACGAACCAAATCTTGACCCGCTAATGGATCCTAGAAGCACGGACCCCCCAATGGAGTTCTACACGATCCACAGCATTAATATGCAGGTCTCCCGCGAGGAAGTGCTCAATCATAGGCGCTTTCAGAATGGGAAGTTAATGCCTGGAGATACGTTCCGTGGTTACTTTCTCGCAAAGAGAGACAATCCAATTCCAGATGATCTCAAAAGAGACAGCAATCAGCGTCGGATTGAGGCTAGGTTTGTTATACAAGATACAAAGGGAAGAGAGTATAGATCGCCGATCTATCTGCACTTCTGAGAAACGACTATGCTGGGTGCCCCAGGTCCGGATTCTCGGACCTGGGATGCCTCCGGGTTAGTCGAGAAACAAGATTTGTTGCGCATGCTGGCCGAAGAGAACTATATGACAATTCCGTTTGAAGAGATCAAGGCCAGGTTGCTGGCCGACCATGAAGTTCAACGCGAATACGATGCTCTCGCTCCCGAGTTCGAAGCCTTGGCGGAATCACTCACCGCCAGGCAGGCTCTAGGGAAAAAGCAGCCCTCTTCACGCCGCGTCCTCAAGACTGACCCTAACTTTGCGCCCGAGCGCCGAGGCGATATTGACGAGCGCATCAAGAGAGAATCGTGCAATCCGCCCGCGCAGCAGGTCGTTGATGCGTGGTTGAGTGACGCCGCAGCGCTTTGCCGCTTCCTTCTGCGTCCAGCCCTTCTTCTTGATGATTGCCTCGATCTCGTCCATCAGATCCGAGCGCACAGTCAGGTTCGCCGCCTCTTCAGGCGTGTCGGCAACCGCNNAGTTTGGCGATTTCTTTATCCCGTTTGGAAGTTACCCGCGTCTTTTTCTGAAATGCGTGCAGGACATAAACCGCATCGGAGAACCTTGCCACATACATCACCCGGAAAGTTCCGGACTCATCCCAGATGCGAATCTCCTCCACGCCTTTGCCTACATCGAACATGGTCTTAAAATCATCTGGCGAATCGCCCCTTTGTACTTTCAAAAGCTGGCGACCGGCGTTCTGACGCGCATCTTTCGGAAAGTCGCACAAGGCCCTGTGCGAGTCGCCGAGGAAGCGCAGAACTTTCATAGTTCCAGTATATCCGATTGGATATACATTGCAAGCCCTGCCTCCATGCTGAACAGCAAGCAGTTTTGTTACTGTTGACCCATGCCCCAAGCTTTTGTTCCATCGGTTGAAACTGCTCTCGACCTTGAATCCTTGACCGCGGACGTGGTGGCGCTGGCCATGAAGGCTGGAGCCAGCGATGCCGAGGCTGTGGTGCGCGAAGGCGATGAGTTCAGCGTAAATGTGCGCATGGGAGAGGTGGAAACCCTCAAGGAATCCGGTTCGCGGGGGTTGGGACTGCGCGTGTTTCGCGGCAAGCGGTCGGCTTCGGCGTCTACGAGCGATTTGACGGCGGACGGGATTCGCCAGCTTGTGGACGGGGCGATGGCGCTGGCTAAAGTCACAGAGGAAGACCCATTTACCGGACTGCCGGAGACAGCCGAATTCGGCTCACTGAGCGGCGATCTGCATCTCTATTACGACGACGTTTACTCACTCGAAGGGCCGGAGCGCATCGAGTGGGCGCGGCGGGCCGAGGCCGCTGCGTTGGGTGCCGACAAGCGGATTACCAACTCGGACGGTGGAAGCTTTGACGCGGCGACCGGGCGCATGGTGCTGGCCAACTCGCGCGGGTTTGTCGGCGGCTACCGAACCAGTTACGTGGGCGTTTCAGCGGCGCCGCTAGCGAAAGACGTGAACGGCCAGATGCAGCGCGACGGTTGGTGGAGCAGCGCGCGATGTTTCGCGCATCTCGAATCTCCTGAATCGGTTGGGCAGGAAGCGGCACGGAGGACACTGCGCAGATTGGGAGCGCGGCGCGTACCTACGCAGCGGGTGCCCATCGTTTTTGCGCCGGAGGTGGCGCGTTCCCTGATCGGGAGCGTATTTGAAGCCGCCTCGGGCGACGCGATCTGGCGTGGGGCATCGTTTCTGGCCGGACGCCTGGGCAGCAAGATTGCCGCGGCCAACCTGACCATTGTGGACGACAACACGATGATGCTGCCGACGGGCGCAGGCGGGTACGGAACCTCTCCCTTCGATGGCGAAGGCCTGCCTTCGCAGCGGACCGTGGTTGTGGAAGAAGGCGTGCTGCGAAGTTACCTGCTGAATAGCTACACTGCGCGGAAGCTGGGGATGAGGTCCACTCACAACGCCTCGCGGGGCCTCGCAGGCACACCGGGGATCGGCTGCGGCAATCTCTACCTTGAGCCGGGAACACTGTCGGCGGACGCGATTATCCGAGACATAGCGGCCGGGCTTTACGTGACCAGCCTGATGGGTTTCGGCACCAACATCGTGACCGGCGACTACTCGCGTGGCGCTACCGGTCTGTGGATCGAGAACGGCAAGTTGACGCACGCCGTGGAAGAGGTGACGATTGCCGGCAACCTGGCGGAGATGCTGATGAACGTGACATCCATTGGCAACGATCTCGAGTTTCGCGGCTCGGTTGCCTCGCCTACGCTGCGCATCGACGGGATGACGGTGGCAGGGGCGTGAGAAGAGCAGCTTCTAGCCTCTAGCTTCTAGCTGGTTGCCGCTCGCAGTTCGCTGTTTGCGTTTCTATTGTGTATCCAGGGTCAAACGTCGGGGATCAAACGTCGGATGGGGGCGGAGATATTGCATGAATTCTCTCGGCTTCAAGAGGGAGTTTTGGGGAAATGAAAGTTTTTCCTCGAAAATCAACCCATACATCAGTACGTTTCGAGAAGAATGAATGGATGTATCAGTTCGTTTGGGAACGAATATCCCTATAAATGGAAAATTGAAGCGAATATGGGGAGGTAGAGGGGGTCGTTCTCGGTAAGTTTGCGGGGAAAGCAGGGTTAGCGGAGTTAGCGCGGGGTTAGCACAGCAGCCACGCTACGCGTGTTTTAGCAAGTTAGCCGGGCTGTGCCCGTGGTAGCAAGTTGGCGGCGGACTGCGTGGATTAGCGGATCCGGTCAGGTTGGTAGAGTCGACGGGGTGCCGGAGTTAGCGGCGACCTGCCTATATTAACGGAGCTTGGGCGGTATGGACGGAATGGACCAGGGCGGACTGATGCATCTACCCGCGGGTGGGATGAATGAGATCGCCTTCGACCCGGCGGACGCCAAGACGGCGCTGCGGCAATTGCCGCACAAGCAGGCGGTGTTTTCGCTTTATGGCGCAGAGGCGCACGCGGAGCCCTACATTGGCCGAACGCCCAATCTGAAAGCACGGCTGGAACGGCTGCTGCAACCCTCCGCGAAACATCCGCGGCGGCTGCAACTCGCCGGGCGAGTGCGGCGGATTGTCTGGTGGCTTACGGGGTCGGAGTTCGAATCGCTTTTACTTCAGTTTGAACTTCTCCAAAACCAATACGGGGCGAAGTCCTTGGAGCGGATGCATCTGAGGGCGCCGGCTTTTGTCCGGTATCTGGGGAGCAATCCCTATCCCCGCATCGTGGTGACCAACCGGCCCAGCCAGCGCGAGGCCGAGTGGGCCTATGGGCCGTTTGCGTCGCGGGCTGCAGCCGAACGCTATGTCGACGAGGCGTTGAAGCTCTTCCTGCTGCGGCGGTGCACGGACGATCTCGATCCGAATCCCAGCCACCCTGGATGCGTGTATTCGGAGATGAAGATGTGTTTGGCGCCCTGCTACCAGGGCTGCACAGGCGAGCGGTATGGCGAGGAGGCCGCGGCGGTGGAAAGCTTTCTGGCCACGCGCGGCGAGAGCCGGCTGGTGGTTCTGCGCACGGAGCGGGATCAGGCGTCGGCGAATCTTGAGTTTGAATCGGCGGCGGCGATGCACGCACAGGTGCAACGAGTTGAAACGGTGCGGGCGCTGGCGAGCGAGCTGGTGCGGCCGCTTAGCCAGTTGCGGGCGGTGGTGCTGCAAGTCTCGGCGAATCCGGATGAGGTGGCCGTTTTTCTGTTTGAGAATGGGCGGTTGCGGGGGCCGGCTGCTTTCTCGACTCTTGGGATGAGAATTCAGAACGAGCAATCGGGATCGACTTCGCTGTTTGCCCAGCCGATGGCGATTGAGGCGGTGGTGGAAGAGGCGGCAGTGCAGGGATCAGGGGTCAGGACGGACGACGCGGAGAAATCTGAGCTGGGACCAGTGACAGTAGCCGGGACTGGAATTGCCGGTCCCGCAAAGATGGCGCGGGGGATGCTGGAGGCTCGAATGGAGGCGGCGCTGGCTTCGCTGGCCGCGCCTTCCGGGCCGGCTTCGGCGACTGTTAGGCAGGCTCATTTGGCGCTGTTGAAGCGGTGGTATTACAGGCCAGAGGCGCGGCGGACGGGGGAGATTTTCTTTCCGGATGCGGAGGGGCGATGGCCGATCAAAGCTATCCTGCGTGGGGTGGGGCGGGTTTTTGTTAGCCAATTCAAACAGCCCGCCTCGGTTTCCTAGTGCCTCGGACCACGTGATTTCGCAGGTTGAGTTCATGCGATCCCAGGTCCCAGCATCAGGACCTCCGCCCCACGGACAAAGACCCATCCGTGGGGACCCCGGACCTGGGGAACCCGCAGTTGGCCCAACAACAAGCGGTCAAAGACCCGGCTTTCTCCCGCAAATCGCAGACCGGCGCCTGTCCCCGCTGATACACTGACGGTGCAAGGAATTAGGCCAAAATCCTGCACTCCAAGAGTCCTATGGTTGAGCTGCTTCCATCGATTTTGTCGGCCGATTTTGCCCACCTGGCGGATGAAATTGCCGCTGCCGAGCGCGGCGGCGGCACGGTGATCCACGTGGATGTGATGGATGGGCATTTTGTACCGAACATCACGTTGGGGCCTCCGGTTGTGAAGAGCCTGCGCAAGGTGACCAGCTTGCCTCTGGATTGCCACCTGATGATCGAGAACCCCAATGAATATATAGCCGATTTTGGGGCGGCGGGCGCCAACTGGCTGAGCGTCCACTACGAGGCTTGCACTCACCTGCACCGGTCGCTGGAACTGATTGCCCACCACGGCATGAAACCGGGCGTGGTGCTGAATCCTGCGACGCGGGTCGATCTGCTTATCGATATATTGCCGATGGTCCACCACGTACTGATCATGAGCGTGAATCCGGGGTTTGGCGGGCAGGAGTTTATCCCCTTTTCGCTGGATAAGATCCGGCGTCTGGCAGAGTTGCGCCGGGAGCTGGGCCTGGCATTTAGAATCGAAGTGGACGGCGGCGTGGCTCACGAGACGGTGGCCCAGGTCGTCCAAGCAGGAGCGGAGCTGCTGGTGGCAGGCAATGCCGTCTTTGGCGCAGGACACCCGGAGCAGGATGCGCGCGCGTTGCTGGCAGCGGCCCGCGCGGCCGTTGGCGAGCGTTAAAACGGGAAGAGTAAGATTTTTAAAAAATGAGCTTTCAATTGGTGGATGGCCCGTGGACGGGTTGCCACCACAATGAGGTGGTATGAAGCGGTTCTCCAGGAAGTTTGCAGTTCTGGCCCTCGTGGTTCTGGTCTTCGCCGGAGTTTCGGCGCAAGCCAAGGAAAAGGCCCCCAAGCACAAGAAAAAAGTGGACCTGAGCGCCAACCCGCTAGGCAATGTCGCGTCGAAGCAGCCTGACAAGGAACTCTACGACAAGGCGATGGTGGCTTTGAAGAAGGGCCGCTTCGATGTGGCCAGGCTCGATCTGCAGACTTTGCTGAATACCTATCCCGACTCGGAATACCGGATGCGCGCCAAGCTTTCAGTGGGCGACACCTGGTTCAAGGAAGGCGGCACGGCGGCTCTGACCCAGGCCGAGGCCGAGTACAACGACTTCATTACCTTCTTTCCCGATGCTCCGGAAGCTGCCGAGGCAAAGATGAAAGTGGGCGATATCTACTACCAGCAGATGGAAAAGCCCGACCGCGACTACACCAACGTGCAGGAAGCGGAGAAAGCGTACCGGGACATGATCAACATGTTTCCGGACTCAGCGCTGATTCCCCGCGCCAAGCAGAAGCTGCGCGATGTGCAGGAGGTTCTGGCCGAGCGCGAGACCCAGATCGGACTCTACTATGAGAGCCGCGAAGACTATAACGCCTCGGTTGCACGGCTCAAGACAGTAGTGGACACCTACCCGCTTTATTCCAAGAGCGATCTGGCCCTGCTGGCCATTGGCGACGCCTATGAGGGCGAAGCCCAGAAAGTTCGGCTCGCGCCGAAGCTCCCGGGCGCAGTCCGTGAACGGCTGGTCACGGTCTACCAGGACCGGGCTGCGGCTGCATACGAGCGAGTGATCACGCGTTATCCCATGGCTCCCCACGTTGAAGACGCCCGCGACCGGCTGGTGGTGATGAACCGTCCGGTTCCTGAGCCTACCCAGGCGGCGATTGCCGAGAGCGACGCCGAGGAGCGCAGCCGACAGGCCCTGCATTTTACGGACAAGACTCTCGGCTTGATCAAGCGCGGACCGACGGTGGTTGAGGCAGTGCACGTGGGCGAACCCAGCCTGAACGACCCCAAACGCACCTACGCTCCGGATGTGACCAAGGAAAGTTTGGCGATGTTCAGCAATGCCGTCAATGACGGGAAGCCTGTTGCCCCAGTTGCCCCAGCTACCCCTACCGGCGTGAACGAGCCACCGCGCACCGACCAGCCATCGAGCGCGCCGCTGCAGATGGAGGCCCCGGCGGGCGGCACCGGCGTGGGCGCCGAGATTGTGAGCGCACCTTCAGGGACAGCCGCGGCTGACCCGAACGCACTTGTCAAGGGGGTTGGGCCAACCAGCACCGCTCTGCCCGCCGCTGAAAAGCCGGCCGAAGCTCCGCTGCAGGTAAACGAGATCAAGCCGGGCACGGCGACTACGCAGCCCACCGAGGCAGCCGGCGCCAAGCACAAGAAGCCGAAGACGGACCTGAGCGAAGATTCTTCGAGCAAGAAGAAGAAAAAGAAGGGTTTGGCGAAGATTAACCCGTTCTGAGGAGTTGACTAGATTGGGAAAGGGCCGCATCGGTAGCCGGTGCGGCCCTTTCTCTTTGGCGGGGGACTTTGACGTTTCCTCGCTCAAATCTCCATCGGCCCCCAATCTGCTAAAGTCAAGGGTGGTCCCCTTGTTCGAAACCCACTTTTTGCAGAAGGGTCAAACTGATGGGGGGCACGCCTGAAAACCCCCATGCCTCACGACCTGCCCAAAGCCTACGACCCCGCCGCCATTGAAGACCGCTGGGCCGAATACTGGGTGCGCGAGAAGCTCTTTGCGCAGCCCACGCCGACCTCGCCTGTTTCTGGCGAAGAAAAATCCCGCCAGGACGGCCAGTCCCCTTTTACCATTCTTCTGCCTCCGCCCAACGTGACGGGCCGCCTGCATATGGGGCACATGCTCAACCAGACGGAGATGGATATTCTTACCCGCTGGCGGCGCATGACGGGCCGGCGCGCGCTTTGGCTGCCCGGCACAGACCACGCAGGCATTGCGACGCAGATGATGGTGGAGCGGCAATTGACCGCCGAGGGCACGAGCCGCCAGAAGCTTGGCCGCGAGGCTTTCGTGGAGCGCGTGTGGGAGTGGAAACGCCACTACGGCGGAGCGATTCTGGACCAGATGAAGCGGCTGGGCGCATCGGTCGACTGGCAGCGCGAATACTTCACGATGGACGAACGGCTCTCGGTTGCGGTGCGTGAGGCATTTGTCCGGCTTTATGAGCAGGGGCTTATCTATCGAGGCGCTTACATCGTGAACTGGTGCCCTCGGTGCCAGACGGCTATCAGCGACCTCGAAGTGGTTTACGACGAGCACAAGGGACACCTGTGGGAGATTCGGTATCCGGTTGTCGATGCAAATGGTAAAGATACCGGAGAATTTCTGACAGTCGCGACGACTCGGCCGGAGACGATGCTTGGCGATGTGGCCGTGGCTATTCATCCTGAGGACGAGCGCTATTTGCATCTGCACCGGAAGAAGCTGCGGCTGCCGCTGATGAATCGCGAGATTCCGGTGATTCTGGACGAGTGGGTGAGCCGCGACTTCGGCACTGGGGCTGTAAAAGTGACGCCGGCGCACGACCCTAATGACTTTGCCATCGGCGAGCGGCACCATCTGCCCTCCATCAACGTGATGGACGATACGGCGCACATCAACGCCGAAGGCGGACCCTACGCGGGGCTCGATCGCTATGTTGCGCGCAAGCGGATTGTTGCCGACCTCGAAGAACAGGGACTGCTCGGGGCGGTGAAGGACTACACCAACAATGTGGGCCACTGCGACCGCTGCAAGACGGTTGTGGAGCCGCGGCTTTCGACACAGTGGTTCGTCAAGATTCAACCGCTGGCCGAGAAGGCGATTGCCGCGGTCAAGCCGGGACCTGACGGCAAAAAGGCGATTCGCTTTGCGCCCGAGCAATACGAGAAGACCTATCTCAACTGGATGGAGAACATCCACGACTGGTGCATCTCGCGGCAACTTTGGTGGGGACACCGTATCCCTGCTTGGCATTGCGGGGTTTGCCACAAGATTACCGTGGCGCGTGAAGATCCGACCAGATGCGCACACTGCGGTTCCGCGCAGATTACGCAGGAGACCGACGTGCTCGACACGTGGTTCTCGTCGGGGCTGCTGCCGGTATCGGTTTTCGGATGGCCGAATATTACCGCGGAAAACCGCGCAGATTTCGATGCGTTCTACCCAACGAGCCTGCTGGTCACCGGGTTCGACATTCTCTTTTTCTGGGTCGCGCGCATGATCATGCTCGGCTGCTGGTTTGCGGGCGATGTCCCAATGCCTGACGGCAGTCCGCGATCGCTTGCGGATTCGGTTCCTTTCAAAGATGTCTATATTCACGCGCTGGTGCGCGACGCCAACCGCGAGAAGATGTCGAAAACCAAGGGGAACGTCGTCGATCCGATCGAGATTGTGAAGCAGTTTGGGACCGATGCGGTGAGGTTCACGCTGGCTTCGATGGCTTCGCCGGGTACCGACATTGCTTTCAACGTGGCTCGCACCGAAGGCTACCGCGCCTTTGCCAACAAGATTTGGAATGCGGCGCGGTTCCTGTTTATGAATGTGGACCGGGCGGCGGAGATCGGCATTGTTGTTGATCACACATCGTTGGGTGGGCTGCCGACTGCAAGTCCCGATGCGCCGCTCGAGGAGCGCTGGATTGTCGCCGAGTTGCACTCGACGGCGGCGAAGGTGAATCAGTCGCTTGAGAATTACCGGTACGACGATGCAGCCAATATCATTTACCAGTTCTTCTGGGGCAGCTTCTGTGACTGGTATCTGGAGATCGTCAAGCTGCGGCTGGATTTTACGGAGACGGCGGACAAGGCGACAACGAAGGCGGCGCTGACAACGCTGGTTTCGGTGTTTGAGGCGGCTCTTCGACTGTTGTCGCCGTTCATGCCGTTCCTCACGGAGGAAATCTGGCATGCACTTTACGATGGCAATCCACCGACTAAGTCGATTGCGCTGACGCGCTATCCGCAGGCGCATGCGGATGCGGTTAATGAGAACGCATTGGTCAAAATGCACAAGTTGCAGAGTTTTATCTCGGGAGTTCGTACTCGTCGTAAGGAACTTAATGTTCCCGAGAAAATTGCTGTGCCCGTCAAGGTTCTGGAATGGAATTCATCGACCGGTGGATCTGAAATCGTCAGTGAGAATTTGGGCTTTGTCAAAAAGCTTGCACAGATTTCTGATATCGAGTTTGTGTCAGATAAGTGTGATGATCTTGCTTGGTATGTTGCCGGACCTGCTGACGTGGTAGTGGTTTATGAAGCCATCATCGACGTGCCCGCCGAACGGGAACGCTTGACAAGAGATATTGCCAAGTATGAAAAAGGGTTGGCCGCTGCGGAGAGGCAATTGGGGAATGAGAGCTTTTTGGCTAAAGCGCCGGCGCAGGTTGTTGAGGGATTGAAGAAGCAGGAATCCGAAACGCGAATGCTGCTGGAGAAAGCCCGCGCTGCGCTCGGGGCCTTGCCGCAGAACTAAAGCACCCGGCGCAGCAGAAAGATCTGCGCAGGCCTTCAGCCAACAGTCTTTAGCTGAGAGCTGAAAGCTGAAAGCTAGAAGCTGTTTTCCGAAGGAAAACCATGGACTGGAAAAGCACCCGCATTGACGCATTGTTGGAGCAGGCCCTGGTCGAAGATCGGGCCGTGTCCGACTCCACGACCAACCTGACGATCGATCCGGAGTTGCGCGCCTCGGCGGCGATCGTTGCTCGGCAGGAGTTGGTGGTGGCTGGGTTGGGCTCCGTGCCGCACTTCTTTGAGATCTTTGCGCGGCTTGACCCGCGTCCGCCGGCTCATACCCGATTTGAGGTTATCAGCCATCCGGAGATTTTTGACGGTGTTTGGGCTCGCTCCGGCCAGGTGCTGGCGGTCATCCGGCATAACGCCCGCGCGTTGCTGAGCTGCGAGCGCGTAATCCTCAACCTCTTGCAGCACCTGAGCGGCATTGCCACGCTGACGCGCAGGTACGCCGATGCTCTTGAGGGGACACACGCGCATGTGCTTGACACGCGCAAGACCGTCCCTGGCTTGAGGGCGCTGGAAAAATACGCGGTGCAGTGCGGCGGAGGAACCAATCATCGCATCGATCTTGCTTCCGGGATTCTGATCAAGAACAACCACATTTCGCTGGGCGGTGGCCTGCCCGCCGTGCTCACGCGCGCCCTGGAGAGGCGAAGAAAAGGTCAGCGGGTGCAGGTGGAAGTGCGCACCGCACAAGAACTGGAAGACGCGCTGGCCTATGGAGCCGAGGCTATTCTGCTGGACAACATGACGGTGAAGGAAGTGCAGAACGCCATAGAACGCATCCGGAAGGAAACCGAAGGCCAGACGGAACGATGGATTCCCACCGAGGCCAGCGGCGGAATCGCGCTTGAAAACATCCGCGCCTACGCCGAGACGGGCGTGGACTTTATCAGCGTGGGCGCGCTGACCCACTCGGCCAAGGCCGCCGACATCTCCATGACCATTGCGGCGGAGTGAACGGGGTAATGTTCGATCTGGCGGCTCTTGAATTTGCAGTTGCGAGAACGGTCTTTGCCGGCAAACTGCACTTCTTTGCGCTCACGGACTCAACCAACAACGATGCGCTTGAGGCTGCCCGCAACGGCGCGTTGCATGGCTCCGTCTACTTTGCCGATGAGCAGCGGGCTGGGCGTGGACGGGGCGATCATGCATGGCACTCTGCCGCGGGCGAGGGGCTCTATGTAAGCGTTTTGCTGCGGCCGCGGGTTCCCGCCGCGCGTCTGCCGCTTTTGCCGCTTGCGGCCGGGCTTGCGGCAGCCAATGCAATCCACGCGGCCACGGGGCTCGTGGTCGACTTGCGCTGGCCGAACGATCTGCTAATAGGTCAGAGGAAAACAGGGGGCATCCTGGTGGAAGCTCACACAGAGCGTAGCGCGGTCGGGTTTGCCGTTGTGGGCATCGGCATCAACGTGCATCAACGCAGCTTCGATCCAGCACTCAACACGCCGGGAACATCGCTTGACCTCGAAGCAGGGCGAAGGATTCCTCGCCAGGCTCTGCTCGTTACCCTGCTAGAATCGCTGGAGCGAGAGGCGCTTGTGCTCTCGGATGCGCGGGCAACGGAGACAATTCCCGCGCGCGTCGCTGCGGCCTCAACATGGGTTCACGGCCGATGCGTTGAAGTGCATGGGCCGCAGGCATGCCGCGGCGTGACGGCAGGATTGGATGGAAACGGATTCCTGCTGGTCGAGACGGATGCTGGAATCGTGACGGTGCGGACGGGCGGCATTCGGGCCGCCGAATTGAATCGATGAATACGGACTGAGAAGACGATGCTGCTTGCTCTCGATGTCGGCAATACGAATACGGTGCTGGGCCTCTACCGGCTGGATGGCGAGAAGCCCGAACTGGCCGCGCACTGGCGCATCACCACCCATCGCGCGCAGACCGTGGACGAGTACGGCGTGTTCTTTGTGAATCTCTTTGAGATGCACGGGATGGCGCCGAACCAGGTGACTCACATCATCATCGCGTCCGTGGTGCCGCCGGTGGATTCTACTTTGCGCCAGGTTTGCGAAGCCTATTTTCACATTGAGCCGTTGTTTGTTGAGCCGGGGATCAAGACCGGAATGACGCTGTTGATCGACAACCCAACGGAGCTGGGTGCTGACCGGCTCGCTGATTCGATCGCGGCGTTTGAACGGTTTGGCGGTCCTTGCATCGTAGTCGACTTTGGGACGGCCACAAAGTTTGAAGTGATTTCCGCGCGCGGCGAGTATATGGGTGGCGCCATTGCGCCCGGCCTGGGATTGAGCGCCGATGCGCTGTTCAGCCGCGCGGCGCGTCTGAGCCGTGTAGACATCAGGCGTCCCGCCAAGGTGATCGGCACCAACACAGTGGGGCACCTGCAAAGCGGACTCTACTTTGGCTACATTGGCCTTGTGGATGGAATTCTGGAGCGCATTCTTGCGGAGCTGAAGCAGGCCGACCCTGAGGTTGCACCTCGCATCATTGCGACTGGCGGCCTGGCGCGCATGATCGCGGAAGACTCCCGTTTCATCCAGGAAATCGACGAATGGCTCACCATTGAAGGTCTGCGGATTCTGTTTGAGCGCAACCGCGCGGCCCGCCCGCGCAGCCAGCCCCACTGAGATGCCTGTGCTGAACTACTTCAACTATTTTACCGAGATCGAAGAGCATTTTCAGAAGCGGCGCGGATCGCTGCTGTTGCTCTCGACACTCGACTGGGCGCTGATTGAGACCTGGCGCGAGGCTGGGATTCCTCTGGAAGCGGCGCTGCGCGGCATTGACGCGGCCTTCGACAAGTACGAGGCGCGCCAGAAGCGCGGACGCATGAGGCGCATCAACGGCCTTGCGTGGTGCGCGCAGGCGGTGATGAAAGCCGCGATGGAGCTGAATGAAGCCGCAGCTGGAACGGGTTCGACTACAACTGCCGAGAACGAGTCGGGCTTTGAACATGAGCGGATCGCGGCGCATCTTGAGGCGGCGGCCGCGGCTTTGGATGCCGGCACCGTTGCGCCTGAAGCTTGCACCGCAACTGCTGTGCGGCTGCGCGAACTGGCTGGCGAGGTGCGCGTGGCCACGGCAGAGGGCTCGAAACACGTGGATCTGGAAGCGCTTGAGCGATCTCTCACCGTGCTGGAAGAAAAGCTGTTTGCGGCTCTCACCGCGGCGGCTCCCGAGGAGTTGCTGGTCGGGCTGAAAGAGCATGCGTCCCGCGAACTTGCGCCTTACCGCAGCCGCATGGGAGTAGTGCAACTGCGCCAGGTGGAACGGCAGTTTGTGCAGAAGCAGTTGCTGGTGCACTATAGTTTGCCGCGCCTGAGCCTGTTCTACATGAGCCAACAATGAAGAAGCGCCAAACCCAATCCGCGCCGCGCAATCGTTCCGAGCGAAAGTTGGAACGGAGCCGGCCTGCGCCGGTTGAGCCGGGCGAACAAGAAAAGCTTGTTCAGATTGAGAAGCCTATTTACGGCGGCGCCTTTCTGGCCCATATGGAAGGCAAGGCGGTTTTTGTGCCGCTCACCTTGCCGGGCGAAGAGGTGCGCGTGCGTATCTCAGAGCACAAGCGCGGCTACGCAACCGCTGAAGTGGAGGAGATTGTCGCGGCCGCTCCAGGACGCGTGACGCCCGCTTGCCGGCATTTCGGCGTTTGCGGGGGCTGCCATTATCAATACGCGGGATACGAGGCGCAGCTTGCCTTCAAACAGGCCATCCTGCGGGAGACGCTGGAGCGCGGCGGAGTTCGGGCGCCGCGGGAAATCTCTGTGCTTTGCGCCGCGAGTGAATCGCATTCTTGGGGTTACCGAAATCGCATACGGCTGGCGTTGGACGCTGCGGGAAATCCCGGCTACCGAGGGCGGCGGTCTCATGCGGTGATTCCGATTGCGGAGTGCCCGATTGCCGCGCCCTTGCTGGTAGAGGCCGCACTAAGTTTCGCTGAAGTTGTGCGGCCGTTTTCTCGCTTGTTGCGTCCCACGGAGATCTCACTCTTCTGCGATGGCGGCGAAAGTTCGCTTCTCGCGAGCATCTTCACGGCGGGCCCGGTAAAGGACCGCGGCGCACAGGAGAGCTTTGGCGAATTCGTGAGCGCGTTCGCCGAGCGGGTTAGCGCAGCGAAAGGCGTGGAGCTTGTTGAGGAAGGGCGCGCGGGCGCGCGGGGCCCAGTTCAGCCTCCTCGCACGGTTGCAAAATGGGGCGAGCCGTTCCTCGCGTATCGTGCCGCAGGGTTCGACTATCGCGTGGACCACGGCGCTTTCTTTCAGGTGAATCGGTGGCTGGTGGATGAGCTGGTGGATGAAGTCACTGCGGAAAAGAAAGGCGCGCTCGCCTGGGACGTGTTTGCGGGGGTTGGGCTGTTTGCGCGAAAGCTGACGGACGGCTTTGCGCGTGTGATCGCAGTGGAGTCCGCGCCTTCAGCGGAGGCTGCTCTCAAGCAGAACCTGCGCGGCACAACAGGGACCGCTGTGAGTGCCGCGGCCTTCGACTTTCTACATCGCAGCAAGAAGGGCGAACGCCCCGACCTTATCGTTGTAGACCCTCCACGCACCGGAGTTGGCGCGGAGATCACGAGGCTGCTGGCGGAAGTTGGAGCAACCGAGTTGACTTACGTCTCTTGCGATCCGGCAACACTGGCTCGCGACCTGCGCGCGCTGCTGGCCACGGGATACGAGATCCGATCCCTGACTCTCGCCGACCTGTTTCCCCAGACCTTCCATCTGGAGACGGTGGTCCACCTGCGCCGCTCCTGATAGGCTTGACCGCATAGATTTTTCAAAATTCAGGGCCCGATGCAAATTGATCCCCCCACCACCGGAGAGCCTGCTGCCGGCCTGAGCGCCTTGCCTCTATTCCATGCCGCATGGCTTTTTGCAGTTGGGATTGCCATTGTCCATTGGGTGTGGATGCGGCCCAGCCTGGTGCTGATCGCGCTGACTCTCGTCGCTATCTTGTGCGGCGTGGCAGCTCTGCGCGCACCACGGATCACCTGGGTGCCGTTAGCAATCATGTGGTGCATGCTGGGCGCCTGGTGCGCACTCATGGAGCCGCATCCGGCCCCCGCGCCGGCGCTTGCTTCGCTTTCCGACGGGCTGCTTCGCACTGTAGAGGGAACAGTCGTGGATGCGGGGACCGTGCGCACGGAGACGGAGCAAAGCCTGAATGACGATGCGCCCGCTGCCCAAGATCCCGCGCCGGAGTTGACGCAGCGAATCGATCTGCGTGTGTCGAGCCTCGAGACAGTGACGGATACAGAGGATGCGCAGACGCCCGTCTCAGGCGGCGTGAGGCTCATTGTGCGCTGGCCGGAAGGGACGGCGACTCAAAACGAAGCAGCGGCCTTTCAATGCGGAGAGCGGGTCCGAGCAGTTGTGCGCCTGTTGCCGCCTGAGACCTATCACGACCCGGGCGCTTGGAGCAGGGAGGATTTTCTCGTCGGCCAAGGCGTTACCTCTACTGGCGGCGTTGCCATCGACAGCATTGAAAGCCTCGGCCTGACTGGGAGCGCCGGAACACTTCTGGCCTGCCGCCTCAGCGGTTTGCAACATGCCACCACGAGCCGTCTGCTGGCGCTGCCCGCCGCTATGCACCGGCTACCCGCGCCCTTGCGACTTACTGAAAACGACGCCATCATGCTGAGCGCCATGGTCGCCGGCGACCGCACCTACCTCACCCATTCTCTGCGCGTGGGCTTTGAGCGCACCGGCTCTTTTCACATGCTGGTGGTCTCGGGATTCCATCTCGCCATTTTGGCTGGGTGCGTTTTTTGGGTTGCGCGGCGGATGCGGCTGCCGCGCGTGCCGGCGACGTTTCTTACTATTTTCATTTCCTTCGCGTACGCGCTTTTTACGGGGTTCGCGACTCCGGTGCAGCGTTCGCTTTGGATGGTCACGCTCTATCTGCTGGGGAGGCTCGTTTACCGCGAACGCAGTGCAATGAACGTGATCGGTTTTGCTTCGTTGTGCCTGCTCGCCGCGAGTCCGCGCAGCCTGTTCGACTCCAGCCTGCAAATGACCTTGCTCGCGGTGGTTGCAATCGCCGGTGTTGCGGTTCCTCTTCTGCGGGGCACGGTGCACCCCTATCTGAATGCGACGCGGGACCTTCGCCTAACGGCGGTAGACGCCAAGTTGGAACCGCGCCTGGCGCAGTTTCGCGACTTTCTGCGGATGATCGCAACGCAATTCCAGGAGATTGTGCATTACCGGCGCGCATGGGATATTTTTCCGTGGACGGTGCGCTTCTTGCTTCGCCTTATCGAGTTGCTGACCGTCTCTCTTGTGGTTGAGCTGGCGATGGCGTTGCCGATGGCGATCTATTTCCATCGCATTACCCTATTTGCGCTGCCGGTAAATCTGTTCATTCTGCCGCTGCTGGCGGTGTTGATGCCGGCGGCGCTGCTCACGCTGGTGTTGCTTTTTATTTGGCCCCTGTTGGCGGTGGTTCCAGCGACGATTGTGGCGCTGGTGCTGCATTTCGGGGTGGGGCTGGTGCATATGTTCGGGTCATTGGCCTATGGAGATCTGCGCATTTCCGGCCCGCTGTTGTGGCAGTCCGTGGCGTTCTGCGCGCTGCTTGCCGCGGCCATTGTGCTGGCCCACTGGAGTGTTGCCGGTGGGCGGCATTGGCAGCGCCGCCTTGCGTGGGTGGCATTGGTGCTGGCCGCGGTGGCGGCCGTCGCGCCGCGGCCAATCGAGCGTCCTCGCAATGCGCTGCTGGTAGAAGCAATCGATGTGGGACAGGGCGACTCGCTGCTGCTGATTACTCCCGATGGGAAGACTCTGCTGGTGGATGGAGGAGGCTTTGGCGGCGGCCCGCGGCAGGCTGCGCAGGATTTTGACATTGGCGAGGAGGTTGTTTCGCCGGCGCTGTGGGCGCGGGGCATTCGCCACCTGGACGCGGTGGCGCTGAGCCATGCGCACTCCGACCACATGGGCGGATTACCGGCCGTGTTGCGCAACTTCCATCCGGATGAGTTGTGGGTGGGAAACAATCCGCGGTTTGGGGCTTACAACGCATTGCTTGACGACGCCGCGGCGCTGCACGTGCGGGTGAGGAGCTTTCGCGCGGGTGATGCGTTCACTTTTGGAAGCACCAAAGTAAGCGTGTTTGCGCCGTTCAGCGGTTATGAGCCGGGCGCGGAACCGGCGAACAACGATTCACTGGTGCTGCATGTGGCTTATGGCGCGACTTCAGCGATGCTGGAGGGCGATGCGGAAGCGGCTGTGGAAGAGGCGATGCTGGGCGAGGCGGGCTTGCAAAGCACCCTGCTGAAGGTGGGGCATCACGGGAGTTTGACGTCGACCGGACCTGCGTTTTTGGCGCGGGTGGCGCCGCAGTGGGCGGTGATTTCGTGCGGTTTGCGGAACCGGTACGGGCATCCACGGCAGGAGATTCTGGAGGAGTTGCAGGCGGCGGATGTGCGCACGTTTCGTACCGACATCGGTGGGGCTGAGTGCTTCCTGCTAGATGGAAAGGCAACGGCGCCGGACTTTGAGTGCGGCCGGTAACGAAACCTGAAAAGCCTTCGTTCGAATCGATGGTCTACGGTTCCGCTGCTGCTTTGTGGATTGCCAGCAGGGATTCAAGCAGCGGCTTGAGGAGCTTGAGGTCGAGGGCGTTGGCGCCGTCGGANNGGAATGAACTCCGGCTGGCCGCCGCTGACGCCGTTGGCCGCCGAAGGCTGCTGCACGGAATGGGTGCCGTCAAAAACGACCGGCGCGAGCGCGCGCATTACGGGCAAGGAACGGAAATCCACGACCAGATTGTTGTAGCCAAAGCTGGAGCCGCGCTCGGTGAGAAAGACTCGCTCGTTACCGGTGGAGCGGACTTTTTCGACGTTGTGACTCATGTCCCAGGGGGCGACGAATTGGCCCTTCTTGATGTTGATGGCGCGTCCGGTCTTTCCGGCGGCCACGAGCAGGTCGGTCTGGCGGCAGAGGAAGGCGGGGATCTGGAGGACGTCGACGGCTTCGGCAGCGATTTCGCAATGGGCAGGCTCGTGCACGTCGGTGAGCACGGGAAGGCCGGTTTCGCGGGCCAGGCGGCCAAGGATGCGCGTGCCCTCGAGAAGGCCGGGGCCGCGGAAACTCTTGACGCTGGTGCGGTTGGCCTTGTCGTAGCTGGCCTTGAAGATGAGCGGGATGCCCAGGTCGCCGGCGATGCGCTGAAGGGCGTCGGCCATGGTGCGGACATGGGCCTCGCCCTCGATGACGCACGGGCCGGCAATCAGGAAAAGCCGGCCCGCGCCTACTTGCACGGGGCCGATTTCAAACGAATTGTTCACGAAGGCGATTTTACCTTGCCGGACGCGGCCAATGCTGTGCCGGCCTCAATGCGGCGCCAGCTCCTCGGCATGGGTCCGCGACCACTCCCAAAGGGCACGCTCAAGGGCGTGGAGCGCGGTGGGGGCAGGTAGACCGGCCTGCGGCTGGACGACCCCGCATTCGGCAAGATGCCTGAGCGTGGCGTTGTATTCGGTATAGAACCGGACGTCATGGCGCGCGTGGCCCAGAGCCTCGAGGGCACGAAAGTCGAGAACGGCATAGCGCTCGGGATAGATAACAGCCAGGATCGCGGAGGCAATGGAGATATCCACGCCACGCAGCGCGACCAGGGCGTTGACGGCTTCCTCCGGTGAAGCGGTAGGTGATGCTGCCACTGCCAGCGCGGCACGGATATTTTCGCTGCCGTTGCCGATCAGGTAATGAACCATCCGCTCGGACTTCCAGCGAACGATCGTTTCGAGGTTGGGCAGCGTGTGTTCGCCGGTGCGAATTGCTTCTCCGGCTTCATAGGCGGCTGCCTCAAGCTGCCGCTCCCGTTCGCCAGCTTCCTGCCAATACTCATCTGCCAATTGCTGTAAGTCTAATTCCGCAGGTTGTAACTGAAAGTACGCCATGGTGATTGTTCCTCGTTAACAAAACGAAATAGACAGTAGACCCGGTAGATGGGGTTGTCAATAGCTTGGGTCACAGGGGAAATACCACTTTACGGGAAGGGGTTTGCGGGGGAGGACGGAGGGGTTGGAACGGCCCATCTTGGGGCGGAGACGGGGCGGATGAGACTGAGTTGGACGTGCGCGCCACTGGTGAAAAAGTAGCTCCGGGGCGACTTTGGGCGTTATCGCGGGCCTTACCTCCGTGCTGCCTGGAGGCTCGCTCAAAGGCACGATTGAGCGCCTGGTGCGCTGCGTTATCCGTCTCTGCCGATGAATTTGGGCGGCAAGGGCCTTGTTTATACCATTGTCGATGGTAAAATGGTATTGTGAATGCCATTGTGGAGATCGATAAAGCTGGCCGGATCGTGGTCCCCAAGAGGTTGCGCGACGCGCTGCACCTGACCCCAGGGACGCGGCTCAAAGTCGAGCGCTCCGGCGACGGGCTGGTGCTGGAGCAGGATTTTCCCGAGCCCAAACTGGAGATGATAGACGGGCTATGGGTAATGAGCGGCGGGCCACGGCTTGCCGCCGACGATGTGAATGCCATGATCGACGAGCAGCGCGAGCGGCGCATGCGCTACGTCGCCGGACTCTCCGACGAGCCATGAGCGCGCCCATCGCTGTCTTCCTCGATACGTCGGTGCTCATCGCCGCAAGCGACGCCGCTGATCCGCGTTATGCAAGGAGCCACTCGCTGCTGGCCGCCCTCACGCCGGCCACGGCTGCCTGCGGCGCGCACACGCTGGCCGAGGTCTACGCGGTTCTCTCACGTCTCCCCGGGGGAAAGAAGGTGCGCCCCGAGCTTGCCGGCCTTCTCGTCGAGCAGATCTGGACAAGATTGACCGTTGTCACCCTTGACGCCGAAGAGTATGCGGCCACTCTTCGCACAACGGCCCGCATGGGTCTGGCCGGCGGCATCGTCTTCGATGCACTGTTGCTGGCCTGCGCCCGCAAGGTTGGCGCGGAACGAATTTATACCTGGAATCTGAGCCATTTCCCGATGGTCGCGCCGGATTTGGCGGACCGGATTCTCACGCCGTAAGCTTTGGCTTTGATGGATCGATGAATTCCTGGGGGTTCCATGCGGGTGACTCTCGACATTCCGGACGAGATTCATGCCATCCTGAAAGCCCGCGCCAAGAACGAGGGGACGACCATGCGGGCGATCATTCTGCGGGCGATCAATGCTGAGTTGCGCCGGGAAAGCCCGCCCGCGCTCCCCGAAAGGAAGGGAAAGTTTGAGCTTTCGCAGATTCGTTCGAAGAGGCCAGGAACCCTGAAGCTGGGTGAAGAAGGCGTCTATGAATATATTGATTTTCCTTGACTGGGTTGCGTGAAACAGGTGTGCGCTGAGCGGACTCGGCGGTGAATCGCGAGCGCGAAATGTGCTACGATTTTTCCATGCAGACCGTATTGGAAATCCCGGACAACAAATTCAGCCGGTTGGCGGCCAAAGCGGAGCATGAGGGCATGTCTGTCCTCGAAATCGTTCTACGCGGCATCGACAAGGAGTTAGAGAGTGGGCCTCAGGTTTCTAAGTCACCTAGGCGCCTCAAGCATCCGGTTATCCCTTCCACGCGCACGGACAAGCTCGTAATCAGCAATGAGCAAATCTATGACCTCATCGGCTTTCCCTGATGTGAACGTCTGGCTGGCGCTCAACTACCCTGCGCATATCCATCACGAAGCCGCGGAGCGTTGGTACGAGTCGTCCGATTCCCCTCCAATACTGATATTCTGCCGGCATACGCAGTTGAGCCTCTTTCGGCTCCTTAGCACAGAAGCGATCCTCGGGCAGGATGTGCTCTCCCAGCGCCGCTGCTGGACCGTTTTCGATGAGTGGATCGTTTCGGGAGATGCGGCATTCGCCGAGGAACCCGCCGAACTGGAAGCTGCCTTGCGCCTGCGCACATCCGGCGACTCGACTTCGCCCAAAACCTGGGCAGACGCCTACTTGGCAGCCTTTGCCGAAGCCGCAAATCTTACGCTGGTCACCTTCGACCGGGCGCTGGCGGGGAAGGCGGAGGGGGCGGTGCTGCTGGGGTGAACTGCCAAGGATGTTCGCTATGGCAAGGATGAGCCATCAGTCTCCATTCTTTCATTGCGAAGGTGAGTGGCCTAATGCCCTCGACGCTCTCCAAATCACCCACAGGCATCTGGACACGATGTTCGCGCTGCAGCATCAGAAAATAGGTTCTTGTCGAACCCCGACGAAAAGTGCATTTGAGAGCTGTTGAACCCGGAAATTGGCTCTTCAGCTCAGAACGAATTTCCTCGATCACAGGGAGGTTTCCTCCTGCCGGACGGCCCCAATGATGGTATACAAGCAAAGATTTCCGATTCTCCCAAAATGCAAGCAATTCGTCTGTATAAACGTGTTTTGGAGATTTCGTGTGCAGGGATTTCTGAAGCTTGATTCCATTGTCTGGATCGAAGAACACAAGATCGGCATCAGCTAGTTCGCGTAATGCGGAATTATTCTTGGCGTTGCGGTCGTCGCCATCTCGATATACTTCCCTGAAAAAATCCGTTTTACGGGGAAGAGTCTCGACTATCGTTCGCTCGAGGTGTTGAATCTTACGGTCTCCTACCGGCTTGGCTGCGCACGGAGCGATTTCCTTTAACACTTGCTCATCGGTACAGCATGCCAGACAATTTCGCCTGTCATCTCGCTCTCTCATTCTCGGATATAGCGGATTGTTGACTGCGTGTCTGATCCCATACCAAGGGTAGTCACGGTGTCTTCCATCCGTGCCGTCGTCGGCTTCCGTCAGCACCCAATTGATGCCGATTTTGAAGCCAAGCTGAGCAAGGTGCTTAAGCAGAAGCACCTTGCCAAAATCGCCGATGTCGCCAACGTACTGTTCTTTCATACGCGGACCTGCTCTTAGGCTAGGGTTTCCGAAGTCACAATCTCCGTTGCAAGCCGCACTTGCCGGTTTTTGTAGCTAGCGATGATGAACTCGCGGAACAAGGGGTGNNAGGAGGGCTTCGTACTCGCGGTTGAACTCGTAGCGATGGCGATGGCGCTCGCTGATTTCGGTTGCGCCGCCGTAGGCTTTTGCTGCGAGCGAGTCTTCCTGGAGAACGCAGGTCCAGGCGCCGAGACGCATGGTGCCGCCCATCTCTTCAACGCCGAGCAATTCGCGGAGCTTGTAGATGATGCGGTGCTGGCTGGCGGGGTCGAATTCGCTGGAGTTGGCGTCTTTCAAGCCGCAGACGTTGCGGGCGAACTCGATGCAGGCGGTTTGCATGCCTAGGCAGATGCCGAAGTAGGGGACCTGTTTCTCGCGGGCGCAGCGGATGGCGTTCAACATGCCTTCGATGCCGCGCTTGCCGAAGCCGCCGGGAACGAGGATGCCGTCGAAGCCTTCCAACTGCGACTCGTAGCTGCGGTCGTCAGGGGTTTTCGATTCCAGACCTTCGGCTTCGATCCAGGTGACCTTGAGCTTGAGGTTCTGCGAGATGGCTCCGTGGGTGAGGGCTTCTTTGAGGGACTTGTAACTGTCTTCGTACTCGACATACTTGCCGACGATGGCGATGTGGACTTCGTCCTTGGGGTGGTAGCAGCGGTCGACGAGATCTTTCCACTTGCTGAGATTGGCCTCGGGGGCGTCGATATGGAGGTACTTGAGAACGAGCACGTCGAGGCCTTCGTCGGCAAAGCGGAGAGGCACCTCGTAGATGGAGGGGACGGTGGTGGCCCCGATGACTGCGCGCTCTTCGACGTTGCAGAAGAGGGCGATTTTCTGTTTCATTTCGCGTGGCAGCACGCGGTCGGAGCGGCAGAGTAGGACGTCGGCCTGAATGCCGATGGAGAGCAACTCCTTGACGGAGTGCTGGGTGGGCTTGGTCTTTAGTTCCTGGGCGGCGTGGATGTAGGGGACGAGGGTGAGATGAACGAAGACGGTGTTCTCGCGGCCGAGCTCCTGGCGCATCTGGCGGATGGCCTCGAGGAAGGGGAGCGATTCGATGTCGCCGACGGTGCCCCCGATTTCGACGATGGTGACGTCTGCGCCGTTGGACGAGACCTTGCGCATGGCGTTCTTGATCTCGTTGGTGACGTGGGGGATGACCTGGACGGTTTTGCCGAGATAATCGCCGCGGCGCTCCTTGAGGATGATCTGCTCGTAGATGCGGCCGGTGGTGAGGTTGTTGTCGCGGGAGAGCGGCGCATGGGTGAAGCGCTCGTAGTGGCCNNCCGTGCTGGAAGGGCGACATGGTACCCGGATCGACGTTGAGATAGGGGTCGAACTTCATCATGTTGACGCGCAGGCCGCGGCTCTCGAGCAGGCAACCGATGGAAGCTGCCGCGAGCCCCTTGCCTAAACTGGACACAACTCCGCCCGTCACAAAGACATACTTTGCCGACATCGGTGCAACCTCATTTTTGGAATGTTGTGATTGGACGTACCTGATGGGCACAATCAAGTATGGCAGAGTTTGGGGTGCGGAGAAAGTGGAAAATTAGTACAGATGGAAAGACAAAAGCGCCCAGTGGCCATGTAAATGGCCTTGAATGAACCTGTTAGGAAACTGTGCCTTGAGTCGATTGGGGCGTGTGCAGATCGAGTACACGTTTTCCGTAAATCTCGGAATTGTGGGACCTCGGAAAGATCAAAAAGTGAGAATCACCCGGACGAACTCAGACTCCCACATCCAGCAGGAACATAATACACTGACTTTATGGCACGGACGGCAGCAAATCGGATAACTCG
>PLOG01000150.1 GCA_003142935.1 Acidobacteriaceae bacterium | reverse complement strand
GCCCCGTGTTTATTGCTGAATTGAATGTACGGGCTGAAGCCCATACCCTTCAAAGCCGCTCTTTACCGATGACGGAAATACCTTAATCGCAGATCAGCGCGCCTTCGGGGAAGGCTTGCGCGTCGTCTTCGGGGTCGGTGATGGAGTCCGCCGCCGGAGCCTCGCCGGCTTCAAGCCTGGCGGTGAAGAAGCGTTCCACCTCATCCAGAACGCCTGCGCCGGTGCGGGCTTGGTAGATGGCGCCGCGCAGCTTTGCGCCGCCGGGCACGCCGTGCGTGAACCAGGTGGCAAACTGCTTCATCTTGCCGGCCGGATCGCCCATGCGCGCGTCGCGCGGCAGGTCCTTGGTGGCTTCAACCTCGGCCAGCAGCATCTCGAAGTAGGCGCGGATCATGTGGTAGCGATCCAACATGGAGGGCCGCTCGTACTCGCCGGTCGCGGTGTATTGGGCGATCTGGCGGAAGATCCACGGATTGGCCGGCGCGGCGCGCCCAATCATCACCGCGTCGCAGCCGGTCTCGGCCACGATGGCGGCGGCGTCCTCCGGGGTGCGGATATCGCCGTTGCCGATGACGGGAATGGCGACCGCCTGCTTGATTGCCGCGATCCACTGCCACTGCGCCTGGCCGCTGTATCCCTGTTCGCGGGTGCGGGCGTGGAGGGCCACGGCGTTGAGGCCTTCGGACTCCGCCATGCGCGCCAGTTCGACACAGACGATTTGCTTCTCGTTCCAGCCCATGCGGAATTTGACGGTGAAGGGAATGGTGACGGCTTTGCGCACGGCGCGAAAGATTTCGCCGATCCTGGGCAGGTCGCGCAGCAGGCCGGAGCCGCCGTTGCAGCCGACGACACGCTTGGCGGGGCAGCCCAGATTGAGATCGATGGTGTCGAAGCCGGTTTCTTCGACGATGCGGGCGGCGTCGGCGAGGGTTTCAGGATTGGAGCCGAAGAGCTGCGCGCCGATGGGGTGCTCGTCGCCGTAGAAGGTGAGGTAGCGGCGGCGCTTGGTTTCCCTCATGCGGGCCAGACCGTCGGCGGAGGTGAACTCGGTCATCAGCAGGCCGCAGCCGGATTGGGCGTTGGTGACGGCGGAGTCGATTGAGTCATTGAGTGGGGCGGCGGCGCTGAAGAGGCTGGCGTGGCGGATGAAGCGGCGGAAGACGGTGTCGGTAACGCCGGCCATGGGGGCAAGGACGGTGGCGGGGGTTACCGCGACGGAGCCAAGACGCACCTCGGCGGGCACTCGCGCCTCGGCGGGCATGGGGTGGTCGATGGGGTTGTCCCATTCCTTCTTTACGGTGAAGCCTTTGCCAGCCATAAACTCCTGGACATGCTTAAAGGTGGCTCTATAACGAATTTGGGCCTCCGCCGCGGCGGAGGCCCAATCGCGCTAACCGATTGTTGCGGCGGCGTTTATTTGGCTGCGGCCGCTGCCTGCGCCCCGTCGGACTTGGCATACTTGCGGCGGAAGCGCTCGACACGTCCGGCGGTGTCGACCAACCGCTGCTTGCCGGTGAAAAACGGGTGGCAGTTCGAGCAGATTTCGACGTGGATGTCGCCCTTGTGGGTCGACCGGGTCTCAAAATGGTTTCCGCAGGCGCACATTACTTTTACCGCGGCGTAGTTGGGATGAATCTTTTCCTTGGGCATCGCTTTAGAGACAGACCTTTCCTGCAATCGTTCTCCTCCATTGTAGGAGAATTGGGGTGGTTTAGCAATCCGGACGGCGATTGACGGGCCGCTACTTCAGCGCCTTCTCAATCCCCGCCTCCGCCAGCGGCGCCATGATTGCGTATCCGGCGGGAAGCGGGTGGACGCCATCGCCGCTCAGCGCCGGTGGCAGGCCCCCGCGATCGTCCTTCATGGGCGAGTAGTAGTCCACATAGACGTGGCCCTTTGCCGCCGCATAAGCCTTGATCCACTCGTTCAGCGCGATCACCTTGAGCGCAGGCGCCAAGCCCGGGCGCCAGGGGAAATCAAAAGCCGGCAGGACGGAGCACAGAACCACCGGGATGTGGTTCACTGTCGCCATCTCGGCCATCGCGGCCAGNNTTCGGCTTCAGGCCGATCACGTCCTGGTGGAAGCGCAGGACCATCTGCGGCGTTGTTTGCCCGCTGATGCCACGGTTGATATAGGACTTGCCGGGAAAGGATTGGTCCAGATGCCAGCCCTCGGTGATGGAGTCGCCCATGAAAACCACGCGCTTCTCGCCATCTGCCGGAGGCCCGAGCTTCAGATCGTCGTCCTTGAATTTGGCCAGCCAGGGGAAATCCGTGAGCAACTGCCGATCGTGCTCCCAATTTTCGTCGTTCGGATGCCCGGAAGCGCCAGTTTGTGGGGCTATTGCCGGAGCGGTCTGCGCGGGCGCCGGGGCAGCTTTCTCTGTAGCTGCCGGCGCTTTTGCCTCGGGCAGGCTTCCCGTTTCCTGGGCATGAGTGAGGACCGGCGTCAGCAGCCCGGTGAGAAGCCAAAACAAAATGGCAGTGCGTAGTTCTGTTTCCTTCACTTAATCCTCCTGATCTTCAGCGGACGGCGATTGGCAGAGCAGAATCGCGTCAGACTTTCCGCGCATCCGATTGTAGGCAATCACGCCTCTGTTCGGCCACCCGGTCTCGATGAGCATCGCGCGCCGGTTGGGGTCCCAGCACTCCAGCGGCAAATGAAGAGGGCGGCCAGCCTGGCGGCTGGCCGCCCTCTTATGTGTGAAGCAAGTGCAACGCTTTATGGCTGATACCACGTCTGCGTTTGCGCCGAGTTGCCGTTGGAGTCCTCGACCTGGATCCGCCAGGTGTCTATCGTGGATCCAACCAGGGGGCCCGTCGGCGAACTGTTATCCCCAGGAATCGGATCAGTGCCCCAGGAAAGAGATCCGGAAGGGTCCTGAGCATAGGTGAAGCCGTTAAAGTAAGAGTTGCTGCTCGGAATCTGCCAAACGGTGGTGCCGCCGCCGGAAATGCTGAACGAGTAAAAGTAGTTGGCGGAGCTGGCGCCAGCCGGGTAGGTCCAGCTCAGCGTGGGTGTCTCGGTGTTGGTGGCGTGCGCGCTTGGGGAGAGATTTGTGACCAGCTCGCTGGCTCCCACGATCGCGCCGCTGCTTCCGAACGCGGTGACCTTGCCGTTTACCGTGCTGCCGGTTTCCTGGGTCCCGTCGCTGTAGATGACTGTGAAAGTATAAGTGTCACCAACGTTGGGCACCGCATTGCCAATATTTGAATCGTATTGGAATTGCGGATAGCCGCAGCCAGTGCACGCGCCGATGTCAATTGGGTCGATCATGTTCGGGCCCGAGGTGAGCGTAACCGCCGCCGGCTGTTTGTTGGCCCCGCGCACATTGAAGTTGAGGCTGTAACCGCTGGCTCTGCCGCCGGAGAAAGTGCCTTGGTAGTAATGCGTGGTCACCACGGCAGTGCTATTGACGGCGGGCAGCAGCGGGTCTATTCCGGTCAGTGGGGCGGCGATTGCGATGCCACCGGAGCCGATGTCACCCATGTTGGAGACGTCGTCCGCGTCGACCAAGCCATCGTTGTTCTGGTCGAGGACCGCGATGTTGATGTAATCGGGATTGGAATCGCTGGGAACATAGATTGTGTAAGCATTCGCGCCAGCTACTGGGGCGGCGATGCGCGTGCCGTAGATCGCATACGTGGCCATGTTCAAGAAACCGACATAGAGTTGCGCGGTTGGCATGATGGCGACGGCGGGAATGGTGACCGAGCCCTGAACCTCGATGCCACTTGTCGACGCTCCAGGCGTCACGGCGAGGGGAGTGCTGCCGCCGTAGCCCGTCCAGACCTCCCAGGTAGGCGCGGGTCCAAATGAATTGCGGGCGCGGGCCTCGAAGTAGTAAGGCGTGCCATTGGCGAAGGGACTGCCGGTGACGCCTGAGGTCCCGTTGTTCAGTATCCAGACTTCGCTTTTCGTGCCGTTTGCCTTGAAGTTGTGGATCGCAGGAGAGGTCGCGAATGTCGGATCGGTGCTCCATTGGACGTCGTAAGAAGTGGCCGCCTCCCACTGATTGCCATTGATCGTGGTTGAGACCGGTAGATAGCCGATGACCACGCCCTGGTCGGTTGGGGTGATGGAGAAAACGGAGAGAAGACGGGAACTGGGCAGAACGGTCGGATTGTTATCGGTCAGCGCGATAAGTTGGCCGGTAAGATTGGCGTTGGAGATCGTAAAGCCGGCAGTGGCGCCTGTCGGGTCGGACGTGTTCGGTGAGCCGTTGCCAAGCGCCGCGAGGTCCATGTATGCCTGCAGGACGTAGTTGCCGGGCGGCACGCCGCGGATGGTAAATGCTCCCGGAGCCGCGATGCTGGTCCCAGTCACGTCATTGCATGTGGTGCTATTGAGCGCCAGGTAGATTTGCCCGGTATTCGCTCCGGCGTAGCTCACCGTGCCCTGAACCGTGTAGCCCAACGAGGCCTGGAAGTTTTCTCCGGTTACTGCGTTGTTATTCACCGTGACACTTTGGGTGAGCGGATAGAAGACAGAACTTGGTCCCGAAATCGACGGAGAAATGGTGTAGTTCCCGTTGGCAATGGACGTGAATGTGTAGTTTCCGCCGCCGTCGGTGGTCTGTGTCTGGACAAGAGTCCCGCCTGGACTGGTGCTCAGGGTGAGCGTGACTGGCGGCGGTACGGTCCCGCTACCGCAGTTGCTGTTCATGACTACCTGGCCGCCCACATTCGGTCCGGGGCTGGCGACCAAAATGCTGTAAGAACTGGTCTGGTTGGAGCCGATGCTGTCGGTCACCTTCACACCGGTCAGGCTCACCGCGGCGAGAGTGGTTGGCATTCCAGCGATGGTCAGAGATGTTCCGCCGGAACTGCTGGCGGTAAGGCCATTGCCCAAGGCCAGCCCGGCGCCGGTGACTTGGGTTCCATTGACCGACCAGGTATAGGGAGGCACGCCTCCAGTAACGGTGATCGCCCCGGAGTAGCTTTGGTTCTGGGTCGCCGATCCCGGAACCAGGGCGCTAGGCGTAGCCAGCACCACCGCGACCGGCTCGCCGATGGCGATGCTGTATCCGTTTTGCGCAATCGAGGCATTGGTCGAGGTATCGGTCAGAGTGACGTTGAACGCGACCGTTGCCGGCGATGCCCCCGGCGTTCCGCTGACGGTTAGCGTCCCACCGGCCGGACCTGCACTCAAGTTGTCGGAGAGGCCGGTCGCCTGCCAGGAATAATTGCCGCTACCGCCGGAGGCGACGATCGTTCCGGTGTAGGCAACACTCGTGTACCCGGTAGATGGCAGAGAGGCAGGATTGGGTGCGGGCAGCGACAGCGCGCTATAAACCACAACCATTAATGCCTGGATTGCGATGCTGTTGGTTGAGTCTTTCACATTTGCCGTGAAACTGGCGGTACCGGCTAGTATAGGCGTACCGGTAAGAACACCCGCTGTGGAAAGACCAAGGCCGTACGTTGAAAGATTGCTCGAGGTTGCCGTCCACGTGTAGCCCGTGCCCGAACCGCCCGCGGCTGCGAGCGTTTGCGAATAGCGTGCGCCAACATTTGTCGCGGGGAGGGTGAGGGTAGTGACGGTAAGCGCGGCGTAGATCGTAAAGGAGAGCGGCGCCGCCGTCGAGTGGCCTTGCGAGTCGGTTACCTGGGCCGTGAAGTTAACGGTTCCGGTGCTCGTGCCCAGGTTTGTGGACGACAGCAAGCCAGTTGAGGACAGGCTCAGGCCGAAAGACGCAAGATTGTTTGTTCCAGCCGCGATCCAGCCATAGCCTGTGCCCGAGCCGCCCGAGGCAGCCAACTGCCGCGAGTAGGCAAGATCGATCGTACCGGAGTTCAACAGGGCGGTGGCGATGGCGACGGATGCTTCGATAGTTACCGAGATCGTCGCTGTGGCTTGGTTACCGATCGAGTCGGTCGCCGTCACTACAATGCTCGAAAGTACGCTGGCTGAGGTCGCGTTGGTTGGCGTGCCGGTAATCGCGCCGGTTGGCGCCCCGATACCGAGGCCCGCGGGCAGCGCCGATCCGCTGGCCGCAGCCCAACTCCAGGTGAAGTCCGTGTTCGTGCCGCCCGATGCCGTAAGGGTTGTCGCCGGATAACTTATTCCCGGATAACCTGCCGGCAGGGCTGGGACAGCGATGATTACCCCCACCGCAATGGTCATGGAGAACGTTGCGCTGGCGGTGCTTCCAACCGAATCCGTCGCAGTGATGCTGAAGCTTGGAGAGCCTGCCGCCGCCGGTTTGCCGCTGAGCACGCCGGCCGTTGAAAGGCTCAGCCCGGCCGGCAGCGTGGAACCGCCGGTGACCGACCATGTGTAGCGTGTGCCGGAGCCTCCAGTAGCTGCCAGGGTCTGCGAGTAGTTTCCGGCCACGTAGCCGTTGGGCAAAGCCAGGCCGGTGGTAATACTCATTCCCGTGTTGACGGCGATGGAGAAGTTTCCATTATCGGTGTTGGAGGCCGAATCGGTTGCCGTAACCGTGAAGTTGGTGGTTCCGGCGGCGGTAGGAGTGCCGCTGATAAGGCCAGTTGCGGAGAGGTTCAGGCCCAGGGGCAGGGACGATCCGCTGGCCAGCGTGAAGGTGTAGCCTGTGCCCGAGCCGCCCGTCGCTGCGATGGTCGACGGATGATAGAGCGATCCGACATTTCCGGCCGGAAGCGTGGCAGGCGTGACGGCCACTGCCGAATAGCCGACCACAATTGAATACGCGTGGGAGAGCGAATCGCCAAACGCATCGGTGGCCTTGATGGTGAAGCCGAAGCTGCCTATGGCAGTGGGTATTCCGGCGATTGTGCCGGTGACTGCGTTCAGATTCAGTCCGGTGGGCAGGGCGCCCAGGGCAAGCGAATAGGTGAGTGCGCCCACGCCGCCGCCGGCAGCCGCACTGCCCGTGTAGGCAACGTTATAAGTCGCGAAGGGCGTCTCTGTGCCGGTAAAGGCAATCGCCGGCGCCGCATTGATAGTGAGGCCAAGCGTGGTGGCCGCAGTCAGAGCCGTAGCCGTGCCGGAATCGGTGAGCACAAACTTCAGATTGGTGGTTCCCGCAGCCGCGGCTGTCGGCGTGCCGGAGATCGCGCCTGCCGAATTTATGCTCAGGCCGGCCGGAAGCGTGCCACTGGCGATGCTCCATGTATAGGCGCCGATGCCGCCGCTGCCCGCCATGGTGGCCGAGTAGGCCGTTCCCACCGTTCCCGCCGCCAGCGCGCCGGTCGTAATCGCAGGCATGGCCGGCACCGCGATGGTTATCGTTCCCGTCGTAGCAGGGTCTGCCACCGAAGTTGCAGTCACGGTCACGGTAAGCGCCGCGTTCGAGGCCGCCGGGGCCGTATAGGTGGCTGCGGTGGTGGTCGTATTCGAGAGGGTACCCCCGCCGCTCACGGTCCACGTCACTCCGGCGGCGTTTTTGTCATTTGCCACGGCAGCCGTAAGCGAAACCGCATCTGTTGCATCCACTGTTGTCGGGGATGCTGTAACTGCAACGCTTGCCGATGCTGTAACTGCAACGCTTGCCGAGTTGATGCTTCCGCCTCCGCATCCGGACAGAAGCAGTCCCGCGATGAGCAACGAGCAGGTAAGCCCGAAGATCTTCCGTGACATACCGTCCTCCAGTGTGGATTGAAAGTTAGACAAGCCACAGGAAGGCCTGCTGGACCAGTATGTCTACACGCTCCTGGCGCCATGACAGGTTATAAAAAGATATTCATTTCAATATGTTTAGAAGTTCCAAATTGGAAGAAGCCGGTCCCAAATCGGCCCGTTGCCGCAACTTTCGGCTTTAATCACACACACGAGTCTGCCGATGTGCACCTTCCAGTTTTTCCACATTTGGTGACGGGTGACGCACTGGCGCGCTCACTGCGCTGGTTGCGCTAGGCTTGAACAAGATGACCAATTGCACGATTTGCGAAGGAGTGGGGCTGGTGCGGGTGGTTGACGCGAACGGGAACTGGGTTTCCCGCCCCTGCGAGTGCCAGGAGCTGGAGAAGGAACAGAGGCGTATTGCGGCGGCGCACATTCCCGAGCGCTACCGGCATTACACCCTTGACGGCTACGAGACCGCCTTTCGCGGGGCCCATCCCTCGCTGGGCCAGGCGCACTTAACCGCGCGGAAATTCGTCGATGCCTACCCGGTCGATACCGCGGGAAAGGGCTTGCTTTTTGTGGGGTCTATTGGGGTGGGCAAGACTCACCTGGCCGTCGGCGTTCTGCGCCGGCTGGTTCAGGAGCGCGGGGTCAAAGGCCTGTTTTGCGATTACCGCGAGCTGCTGAAGAGTATCCAGAACAGCTACAACTCCCAGGTTCAAACCACCGAACTGGAGCTGCTGAAGCCGGTGTTTGCGGCCGAGGTGCTGGTGCTGGACGATCTGGGCGCGCAAAAGCCCAACGAGTGGGTCTGGGACACGGTCGCTCTTATCCTCAACTCCCGGTATAACGACAAACTCACTACCGTTATTACGACCAATTACTCCGATTTGCCGGCAGGGGGCGGCGCGCTTTCCGATCTAGAACGCGCCGTGCGCGAGCCTACCCTGGGCGACCGGATCGGCGATCGCATGAGATCGCGTTTGGCTGAAATGTGTGTGCGTGTGGAGATGACCGGCGAAGACTTTCGCCAGACGGTGAAACGCGCCCGCTTCGGCTAATGCAAGCTGCCGCAGCGCCAGGGCATGGTGGACGCCGCCGCGGACCCTATTGGGGGACGCTCAGAACCTGTCCAGGAACGCTGAAATGAAGTAGGAGAAGGGACGACAAAACATCCCTCAGGGGCTAAAGCCCGACTCATTTTGCTGCAATTATGTACGGGCTGAAGCCCGTACCCTTCACCAAGATCCCGTACCGTTCGCCAAGGTCTTGGACAGATTCTCAGAAAACCCACATGCTGCACAACAGCAACAGCATTGCGGCAATGGTCATGGTTTGGTATACCAACGCCGTCTGGCGGGGGCGCTCGAAGCCGCCGGGCGGGTTTGTAGAGGTGCGTGTCAACTCGGGGGAGATGAGCATCGCGGGCCTGCCTTTCAGCAAGAGTTACAAATTGTGGTTCACGCCGGTTCCCAGGGCGCTAAAGTTTCCATGTGCCCTGGGCGAAGGACATTCCTGCCCCACTTTCTTGACTTGATAGATGCAATTTAAGCCAGAAAGTTGCAGCGCGCATTAAGCTCCAGTCAAAAAATCGAACCCTGGTACTCTTATCGGCAACTCTGGGCGAATTCTCCATCGCGCAGGTGAAGTTGGAACAACACATGTGCTCCCTCATGTTTTCTTTCGCCAACGGGTGTAGAATTTCGCTGGTGAGCACTGGTCCCCAATTGATCCGTCCCGCACAAGCGGAGAAGCGTAACTGGCTGCCGATTGCGGTGGCTGCCGGAATTGTGGTGGCTGTTGTCGCCGGGTTGGCGTTGTGGTTGGGACATGGCAAAGGCGCGCCCCGGGTGATGCCGGTTTCTACCGCGCTCGATCCCTACTCTTCCGACCTGCTGGTTACCGGGCTGACGATGAGCGAATCGTCGAACCTGGCCGGCGGCAAGGTTACCTACCTTGACGGGCACATCGCCAACCACGGGACCCGCGTCTTGACTGGAATCACCGTCCAGATTCTGTTCCGCAACGTTGCCCGCGAGGTGGCGCAGAACGAAACCCAGCCGATCGAGCTCATCAGGACGCGGGATCCATATATAGATGTCGAGCCGTTCTCCGCGGCGCCAATGAAGCCGGGCGGCGGGCAGGACTTCCGGCTGATCTTCGACTCTGTCACCCCGAACTGGGACGGCGCTTATCCTGAGCTCCGGGTGATTCACGTGGACACGAAGTAGCTGGGTCTAACTCCTTTACCGGGTAGAAACTACTCGTCGATGCACAAATTACACGGTTGCGGCTGTGCAACTTGACGCATGCGGGGATTCCTTCGAAGAAATCAATAGAGTAAATGCCTCATTATAAATAAGATAAATATTCCTTTCCGATCTCTCCCGCTTTGGCATGAGCCTTGCACTAGATAAGGGCGAGCAGACAAGACCGCTCAGCCCGCAAATTCAGTTGCGGAGAAAGTTTCAGAAGAGGGATCTCACATCATGACGAATCATGCTATTGTACGGAGCTTGTTCCCTAGCCAGTTAGCCGTGCTTGCACTGGCATCTGCGATTGGAGTCCCTGCATGGGCGCAACAGGCCCAGCCGGCAGGGAACGCCCAGAGCACCCCTCCTTCGGCCGCACAACAGCAGACCTACCCCCAGGCTGCGCCGTATGTTCCCCCCGCGAAGGAGGGGTTCTGGGGCCGCGTGAATCCTCTTGCGCGCAAAGTGTGGGTCCGGAAACAGACCGACCCCATCAATAGCCGTCTCACTGAACTCGATCAGGTGAACGCCAAGAATGCCGCCGACATCAAGGATGTGGACCAGAGGGCACAGGCGGGCATCTTCAAGGCGCAGTCCGCGGCAGATGCGGCCAACCAGACGGCCACCGCAGCCGGCGCTCAGGCGCAGAATGCCAGCAGCATCGCCCTCAATGCGAGCGGCCACGTCGATCAGTTGAATTCGACCGTGGGCGGTCTCGACAAGTATCACCAGGTGACGGACATCGATATCACCTTCCGCAGAGGAACCCCGGTGTTGTCCGACGATTCAAAGAAGCTGCTGGACGATTTGGCGGCTGGCGTGACCGGACAGAATGGTTACATCCTGGAAATGGAAGCTCATTCGCCCCATGCCGGAAGCGTCGGCATCCAGAATTCACAGCGTCTGGCTGAATCGGTCCAGCGCTACCTTCTAACTGAACACCAGATTCCCGTCTATCGTATGCACTATGTCGCACTCGGCAATGCCGAGGTAGCCTCCGCCGGCGAAGAAGATGCCAAGACCAAGCGGATTAGCGATGTACACATCCGATTGATGGAAAACAGTTTGGCGGCCCAGGGAGCCGCATCACCCCAGGGTGTTGCTTCCTCGACTGGCGCGGATCGGCCATAAAGGTCTAAGTGCTTCCTCCGAGGCATCCGAGCGCAGACGGCCCCCCCGCCGTATGGCCGCCAACAAAACTCTCGTAAAGCGAGAGAACCAAGGCAACTTGGCCCCCGTTGAAAACGGGGGCCGTTTTTTGTCTGCCGGACGGCGCGCAAGCTCATGGACGAGCTAACTGGAACTTCGAAGATTGAGATTGCTGGTATTTCCAGTTGCGCTGTTTGCCTTCGCCGATCCATTCGATTGCCGTGTCGATGCGCTTGTCGCGCGTCTCATCCCGCTTGGCATCGGCAATCCATTCGATGTATTCCCGTTTGCAACCTGGGCTGAAGGCCGCGAAGGCGACCGAGGCTTTCTTGTTGGCCTTGAGCGCCCGCATGAAGGCAGGAGGCGCTTCGGCAGCCGCTTTTGGAGCTTTGACCACTTTGCTCCGCGCCACGATAGGGCTGGTGTACTGGCCCGAATCGACAAAGTCCACGGCCTGGCGCAGGATACCGAGCATCTGCTTGTTGGTGGGCATATCTTCAATGCGGGTGAGGCGTCCGAGCGAACCCATGGCGCCGGGCTGCAGCAGCTTTGCCTCGCGCAGGACGGCGGAAATCTCCTGGCCCCAGAAGCCGAAGCTGCAATGCTCCTTGAAAGCGGACATGTTGGCGAGGATTACGCCTTTGTATTCGAAGAAGGGGCGGCTCCACTTCATGGTTTCGACAACGGCGGGACAGGCCTTGTGGACCAATTCGCGGATGTGCGCCAGGATGGGCTGCGCGAAGGGTTTGGATTTGGCGATGTAGATGTCAATTCGGGGATCGAAGCTCTGGGTTGGGCTCAAGTTCCTCTCCTCAAGTATTTGGAAAACAGTGTAACTGGAATTGATGGATTTTGAGTAAGTTCGATGCGGAGATCAGCTTTCGGAGGGAGCAGGGGCCTTCAGGCCCCTGAAGAGTGGCGGATTGACGGGCCTTCAGGCACGGGCCGTTGTTCGGCTACGCACAGAGGGCCCGAGGCTAAAGCCTATGGCTCTTGCGTCTGCTTCAGGGGTCTAAAGACCCCTGCTCCCTCCTCAAGAACAACCAAGAGCCGGTCACAATTCTCTCATTCGAAGAATTGCTGAGAGACATAGATGCGTCGGCCCTGCCGCCGGCCCTCGCTTGGGTTGCAATCGGCGGGCAAAAAGGTTACTGTCCAAAACAGGTTGGAACCGAATATGCGCCCTTCTGATTCCCCGGAACAGGTCGCAGCGGGTACGCCTTTGCACGGTAGGGCCGAGCTTGCTCAATCGGCGTTGGAGAACCTGTTCGAGGTCTCTCCGGACGCGATCTTTGTCACGGATGCCCAGGGGGTTATCCGTGGCGCCAATCCGCGCGCGGCGGAATTGTTCGGTCACACACAGACGGAGCTGATCGGGCAGCCGATTGAGAACCTAGTTCCGGCTCGCTTTCGCGGCCGCCATCCTAGCCATCGCGAAAACTACAACGCCCATCCCAGGGCCCGGCAGATGGGCGCGGCCATGAACCTGTTCGGCCTGCGCAAGGATGGCGCGGAGTTTCCTGTGGACATCATGCTGAAGCCCGTCGAGACCGCCGATGGTCCGGTGGTTCTGAGCTTTGTGCGCGATGTAACCGAGCAGCGGGCCGCTCTTGAAGCGCTGCGGCGCAACGATGTGCAACTGCGCTCGATTGTGGAAAGCGTCCGCGACTATGCCATCTATATGCTCGACCCCGACGGATGCGTGATGACCTGGAACCCCGGCGCGGAGCGCATCAAGCAATACACCGCCGATGAGATTCTTGTGAAGCACTTCTCAAGATTCTTTACCCAGGACGATCTGGACCGCGGGCGTCCCGCCGAGCTGCTGCGCCTGGCCGCCGAGCGTGGGCGCGTTGAAGAGGAAGGCTGGCGCGTGCGCAAGGACGGCTCGCGCTTCTGGGCAGATACCGTTCTCACCGCCATCCGCGACGATGCCGGCCAGCTCACCGGCTACTCGAAGGTGACGCGCGACTTTACCGACCGCAAGCGCGCCGAAGAAGCGGTGATGCTGCAACTGAGCAATGCGTTATTGGCCAATCTGGATGTCGGCAAGCTGCTGGCCGCCATTTCAGCCAGTATCCATGAGGTGATTCCGCACGACACCTCGGCGCTGGCACTCTTCGATCCGGCCACGAACGACATGGTGGTTCAATTCATGGGTCCGTATGACGCGGATGTGTTTCCCGGCGATGCGCGAGTTCCGGTGGATGGCACGATCGCGGGAAGAGTCTTTCGCACCGGGGAGCCATTCTGCATGCAGCGATTGGCGGAGATCGAATTTGCGCAGGAGACGATGCGTAGCCTTGCCCGGATGGGAATGAATGCCGGTTGCTGGGTTCCGCTTTCGCACCACGGCAAGGCGATTGGAACGCTGGGAATCTTGAGCCGGCTCGAGGGCAGTCTCGGCGCGCAGGAGCTGGATATCCTGGCCAAGATTGCGGTTCAGGTGGCGATGGCTGTCGACAATGCGATGGCTTTCCGGCGCATTGCGGAACTGCGCGACCAGTTGCGCCAGGAAAAGCAATATCTCGAATCTGAGATCAATCTCGAAAATCGTTATGAAGATATTGTTGGCGAAAGCAAAGGGTTGCGGCAGGTTCTGAGGGAGATTGAAACTGTGGCCCCTACAGATGCCACCGTTCTGATTCAAGGCGAGTCCGGGACAGGCAAGGAGCTGCTGGCGCGCGCCATTCACCGGCTCAGCCCGCGCAGCGAGCACACGTTCGTCAAGCTGAACTGCGCGGCGATTCCCGCCGGCCTGTTGGAGAGCGAGCTGTTTGGCCACGAGAAGGGCGCGTTCACCGGCGCCATTGCGCGCAAGATCGGCCGCGTGGAACTGGCGAACGGGGGCACGCTGTTTCTGGATGAAGTGGGCGAGCTGCCGTTGGATCTGCAGCCCAAAATACTACGCGCCTTGCAAGAGCGCGAGATCGAACGCCTGGGCGGAAACCGGTCGATTCCGGTGAATATGCGCCTGATCGCCGCGACCAATCGCGACCTGGCGAAGATGGTGGCCGACAAAGAATTTCGCAGCGATCTCTACTATCGGCTCAAGGTCTTTCCGGTCTTTGCTCCACCGCTGCGCGAACGGGTGAGCGACATTCCCATTCTGGTGCGCCATTTTGTGAGCACCCATGGCAGGCGCATGGGCAAGACGATTGAATCCATTCCCGATGAGACCATGGAGGCGCTGGTGCGCTGGCGCTGGCCCGGAAACATCCGCGAGCTTGAGAATTTTCTTGAGCGTGCTGTCATCCTCACGCGCGGCCCGGTGCTTTACGTTCCGCTTGCCGAGTTGCAGATGGCGGAAGATCCGCAGGAAGCCGAGCAGCAGAATCCTACGCTCCACGAAGCCGAGCGCGAACACATTTTGCGCGTGCTGCGCGAGACCAAAGGACAGATTGGCGGCGATGACGGAGCCGCGGCGCGCCTGGGCCTGAAACGCACCACATTGAACTCGAAATTGAAGAAGCTCGGCATTGAACGAAGTGACTATATGTAGTCACGGTGACGAAGTTTCGTCATCGTCGCTTCGTCACTTCACCGATCGACTCTTCGTCCCGCCTTCCTGCTTTTTCGCATAACTTCTTTCCCTTCAATTTGTCAGCGCGCGCGCTCGATGCTTCGCCGGGTTTGGCACGCGACATGCCTTAGTAAGGGCGTGGCGCAAGGCGAGCCAGCATATGTTACGAATCTCGATTGAAGAAAACGTGGAAGTGCTGGAGATGAAGCTGGAAGGGCGAATCGCGGGGCCGTGGGCGGCGGAACTAAGCCGGGTGTGGGTGGAAACGGCGCCGCGATTGGCTTCAAGAAAGCTGGTTCTCGATCTAAGCAGCGTAACGTATGCGGACTCCGGCGGCACCGAGTTGCTCGGCCAGATCTATGCACAGACAAATGCCGAACTTCTTGCAGGAACGCTATGGACGCAATCTCTTGCCGAACAAATCACGCGCTGTGGCGCACAATCTGTAAAACGGGAGCTTTGATATGGGGACAATGCAGAATGCAATCGGCGGTTGTGGGAGCCAGGCCAGGATGGATGGCGAGTTTTTCAACAAGTTGTCGCCTCTGGCGATGAAGGATATTTCTTCAATGGCCCACGGTTCCAACTATCCGGCGGGCATGATTCTATTTTCTGAAAAGGATCCGGCTCCGGGCGTCTACATCGTTCTCGAGGGCGAGGTAAAACTCTCGATGAACTCGAGCGACGGCCGCCGGCTGATTTTGCGCATTGCAAAGAAGGGCGAGATTCTGGGGCTCGCTTCGGCGCTCTCCGGCAGGCCGTGCGAGATGACCGCGGAGACGCTGTATCCGGCAAGGATCGCGGCCATTGTGCGGAAGGATTTTCTCAATTTTCTTTCGCGGCACCCCGAGGTCTACCAATCCGTCACCGAAGAACTGAGCCGCGATTACGCCATGGCCTGCGAACAGTTGCGCACCGTGGGCCTGTCAAATTCGGCGCCCGAGAAACTTGCTCGCCTGTTGCTCGAGTGGAGCCAGAACGGTAAGACCACCGACGGTATGGTGCATTTCCGCTTCCCGCTTACGCATGGGGAGATTGGCGAATTCATCGGTGCATCGCGCGAGACAGTTACGCGCACGCTCAGCGTTTTCAAGAGCCGTCACCTGGTGGCGTTTCACGGCTCCACGCTCACCATTCCCAGCAAGGCCGCTCTGGAGAATTTCGCACGTTGCTAGAGAATTCGTTCGGGTTTCATCGGCGCAGTAACCTCATCGGAAGCTCATTCATACCCCCGGCGGCATTTATCCACTCCATAGGCCGCCGGGGATTTCTTTCTCTCGAACTCACGCTCGCCGCCGAGTCGTCACGATACAATTGGCAGCAAACCGATCCGTGGAGGTTTCTATGCGCAGACTTCTTCTGGCTGTTCTTGCCGTTGCTTTTGCCGCTTCGCTGGCCGCGCCGCTCAAGGCCCAGGGCGCACCGCCCCAGGGCGGAGCCGGCCAGCCCTACACTGTCGAGTACTACTACAAATGCCAGTGGGGCCATCAGCAGGAGTTTCTCGAACTGTTTCTCAAGAACCATTACCCGTTGCTCAAGAAGATTCAGTCCACTGGACGCATTGTCGCGCTCAAGATCGAGTCGCCGGCCTACCACACCACCGAAGATGGCCGCTGGGATTATCGCGTGACCATTCGCTACAAGGATTCGACCGTAGCCACTACTTCGAATCCGGACGAAGCTGCGTTCATCAAGGAGTTATGGCCCGACCAGGCGACTTATCAAAAGGAAGAGCAGCGCAGGTTTGAGATTCTTGCCGGTCACTGGGATCTGCCGGTGACGGATATTACGCCGGCGCAGTAAGTGGAAGAACAGGGGTCAGGGGTCAGTGGTCAGGGATCAGGGGTCAGAGAACAGGAAACCTGTTCCCTCAGACTGTCGGGATGCCGCTGAGCCTAAGCCAATAGCCCGAAAACCATCCCTCAGGGGCTGAAGCCCGCGCTGATTTGATTGCGTTTGCGG
>PLOG01000114.1 GCA_003142935.1 Acidobacteriaceae bacterium | reverse complement strand
TATTTATGGCGGACTACACTAGCAGGCCCGCAAACATCAAGGCCGGAATGGCCACGCCAAATCGTCCTGCCATCATGGCGATCGCCGTGGTGATGTTATAAAAGGGGGTATTGGCGTTGAGGCTGGCGAAGGCCTGACCGTTGTTGGCAAAAGAGGAAGCAAAACCGAAGAGGATCTCGGTGAGTCCGTGCGGACCGGCATTGGTTGTTAGACCAGCGAGTCCGACTTTCGTGGAGATGGCAATCGCGGTCAGAATCAAGATCGTGACCGGCCCGGTGAGCGCGTATAACACGATCATCTTGTTTTCGTTTGGCCCAATCTGTTTGCCGAGGTATTCGGGCGTTCGTCCGATCATGAGTCCAGCCAGAAAAACGGCAATGGCAGCCGTCATGATCATGCTGAAGATCCCGGTGCCGAGGCCGCCGAATATCACCTCTCCCAGAAGAAGATTAACTAACAGAACCAACCCGCCGAGTGAAGTAAAGCTGTCGTCCGCTGCATTGGTTGAACCCGTTGCGGTGTTGGAGGTGACAACATCGGCAAGCGCAGTGCCCCCGATTCCGAACCGTACTTCCTTCCCTTCCATGCTGCCTTCGAATAGGAACTGACTTGACCGGGAATCGGCGCCATGGAAAAGCGGGTTGGTCCGCCTCTCGCTCAAATGCAGTGCAAACAATCCGCCGATAAACAGAAGGAGTATCACCCAATAAAGAAGCCAGCCCTGGCGTACGTTCTTCACCATTCTTCCAAAAGTGTTGGTTAAGGCCGCAGGTAGCAGAATGATCGATAGCAGTTCGAGGAAGTTGCTGATCGGCGTGGGGTTCTCGAAGGGGTGGGCGCTGTTGGCATTAAAAAAGCCGCCGCCATTGGTGCCCAGATTCTTGATGATTTCCAGTGCAGCGACCGGTCCCTGGGGGATGACTTGGCGCGTTCCTTCAAGAGTGGAGGCAACGACATAATGGTGGAAGTTCATAGGAACTCCCTGCCAGACGAGTAGTAACGATCCTATGAGCGCACCAGGCAACAGAATCCAAAGCGAGCTACGAGTTAAATCGACCCAGAAATTTCCGAGCGTTGAACAGGATTCGCGCGCAAGTCCTCGAATGAAGGCGATGCCCACGGCCAGTCCTGCGGCCCCAGCAAGGAAATTCTGCGTGCAGAGCCCCACCATCTGACTGAAATAGCTCATGGTGCTTTCGCCTGCGTAAGCTTGCCATCTGGTGGTGGTTGAGAAACTGATCGCTGTATTAAAGGATAGGCCCGGAGTAAGCGGTGTAGTTTGATATTCCGGGAAGAACCAGGGAAGAAAATGCTGGAATCGGAGGATAGCGTAAAGAAGGAGTGTGCAGATCAGGGTAAAGACAATGAAAGAGATCAGGTATTGTCCGGCGTCCATCTCGACGGAAGGGTTGATGCCCGCGAGGCGATAGATCCATCGTTCCACTGGAACGCATAATCGATCCAACGCCGTTTCGCTCCGGGCAAATACTCGGTGCAAATATCCACCCAGAGGTTTGACGCAAGCGGTGACGATCACCACAAACAGGAGATACTGAACCGCACTATACACATTCATCGCAATGCCCGTTCCTGGCGTTTCGCCGCAGGCGGCCTGCCCCTATTCTCCGCCTCCGAGTATAAGGATTTTGCAGGGAATATGAACTCACAACCGTCTCCCCACGCGACGGTCATTCGCTTCTGACAATTGCAGCGCTCCTATCCGCCACAGTTCTTACCATGCCCCTTGTTTGCCGCCATACCACCAGACCAGGCCAAACCCAGCCGTGTTTTGATGGTCGGAGGGTGATCCTATGCGATCAGTCTGAAAGTAAGGGCGATTGCTCCAGTCGCGGCGGAACTCGAGAAATCCATCGAATCCATCACCGAACTTGTATTCATATGTCGCAGTCGCTTCTTTCAGCGCTTGGGTGGTCCCGCTGAACAGCCCACCGCGGTCGGAGAGATATTCACTGCGCACTGCCAGTGCAGCGCGAGATGAAAGAAGATACTGGCCGTAGGCAGCACCGCCATCTACATGCGACGGTGCCGACGATTCGCTTGGAGCGGCGTTGGCCCATAAACGTTGGATTACGTAATCAGCCTCGCCTAGCAGCGTCAGCTTTGGAGTCGCCTGCCAGGTAGCGTACGTATCAAAGATATGCAACTTCCCATTCGGGGCGGGGGTAATAGGCGAGACACAGAGTCCAGGCTGAACGGGAACCGGGCAACTCGTAGCTGGAGTAAAATCCGGGTTCTCTTGGCCGAGATAGTAGTTGGTCGTCCAGGTAAGAGTTTTCTTCGGCTGCAGCACGATGCCGAATAGTTCGTCCTTGTAGCTATTAGTCGGCTCAGATTGGTTGGCGCCATTGACAACCCAGTAGTTCAGAGTGAGCTTGTCGTTCACGTGATATGCGGTACGCAGCCCAGTATGGTAGAAGGGCAGATAGTAGAAGTAGAAAGACCGCGTATAGTTCATCTGATCTTTGGTGTAGTTTCCTTCAGCCCCAAGCGAACTGGCCCACTTGCCAAAGTCCACATTAAGTCCGTGCCCCAGGGGCACTACATATGTTCCGTAAGCCTGGAAAATATTGCGATAGATATCCGGACGTGGCTCGTTAGCGGGATTGCCTTGCAAGGTCTCGGTCGCTTGACCAAACTGGAGGTCGAGGCGGACCCCATATCTTCTTTTGGCTGTTACGTCGGGATCAAGGGCGAAAACGAGATCGGCCTGGTTGATGCTGAAGACATTGCCGAGGACGTCGTAAGCACGAAGATCATTGGCGCGACCGGGAGGACGGTTGAAGTTGTATTCATAATAGCCGTCGAACATATAGTTGATCGTGGCTCCGCCGGGAAGGGTCGTAGGAAGGATCGACGCCTGGGGCGCGGATGCTGCATCGCTCGGGGCAGCAGCCTGAATCGTGGCGGACTGAATTGTCGTGGATCGTCTGATATCCGCAGTTGCGCTAACCATGGCTGCGGCGGCCTCAGGTCCGCTGGGGCCTCTGAAGGTAGCCTGGGTTTTCAACTCGCCATTCTGCCGTTCGAGCGCACCTACTTTCGATTGCAGGTCGATGACCATCTGTTTCAGTTGTCCGATTTCATCATCGTTTGACTATGACAGAGCTGGCACCGCATGGAAAGTCAGCAGCGCGAACAGGACCGTAACAGAAACAAATCTGCGAATGGTCATCTTAATGCCCTGCGAAGAAAAGACTCGGGACTGGGAAGATAAGCCGCGTATTGTGTGCTGGATTCTTGTCATTTTGCTTCTCGGTTCTTAAAAATCGCTTTCAATTCAGACGTGAATCTCTGGCTTTCAGATCGCGTTGGAAATTGACCTGGACAAAGAGCATGAAGATCTTTCGGCCTACGCAAAAGCGCTCACTACTAATCCAACCGGGAGTTCCCCC
>PLOG01000086.1:26759-54456 GCA_003142935.1 Acidobacteriaceae bacterium | reverse complement strand
AAGTTGCAGCGCGCCTTCGGCTTCGGCAAGACGGCCGAGTTCGATCCGTTCCTGTTGCTGGACGATTTTCGCAATGAGAATCCGGCGGATTATCTTGCCGGCTTCCCCTGGCATCCCCACCGCGGGATCGAGACCATTACTTATGTGCTGGCCGGCGAGGTGGCGCATGGCGACAGCCTGGGCAACAAGGGCCGCATGACCGCCGGGGACGTGCAGTGGATGACGGCCGGCAGCGGCATTCTGCACCAGGAGATGCCCAAAGGCGACGAGCGTGGGCGGATGCACGGATTCCAACTGTGGGCCAACCTGCCAGCGGCGCTGAAGATGACCGATCCGCGTTACCAGGACATTCCGTCCAGCGCCATACCCGAGGTGACAGAGGACGACGGTACCCATGCACGCATAATCTGCGGCGAGTTCTGGGGAAAGAAGGGGCCTGTGGAGGGCGTAGCGACTGAGTCAATGTCAGTCGACGCGCGCTACGTGGATATTTCCGTGCCGGCGGGCAAGCGGAAGCGCATCCAGGTGGAGACTACGCGGAATGCGTTTGCGTACGTCTTTGCCGGGGCGGGCACGTTCCGCGATGCCTCTGCGCCGCGGGCGGTGCTGACGGAGTCGGCTGTGGACCCAAATGCGGTGCCGGTGTACGACGCGAAAAACCATTCGCTGGTGCTGTTCGATCGCGGCGACGAGATCGTGGTCGAAGCCGGGCCGGAGGGGATTCGCTTCCTGCTGGTCTCAGGCAAGCCGCTGGAGGAGCCGGTGGCATGGCATGGGCCGATTGTGATGAACACCCAGGCGGAACTGCGGCAGGCGATGAGCGAATTGCAGAGCGGGACGTTTATCAAACACGCCTGACGATAGGGCTTCCGGAACTGAAGCCCAAATCCATCCGGAATAACAAGAGATCGGTCCTGTAAGCGCCTTGCTATCCCGTCCTGACTACGGAAAACGCATTTAGGAACGGGGCAGCAGGTTATTCATGCCTCTACCGGCAGGTCCGCGGCGAGGATATTCATCGGCGTCAATCCGCGCTGGCGCATGGCGTGCAGGCTCAGCGCATCGTGGCGCTTGGCCAGGCGGCGGCCGTTGTGGTCGACCACCAGGCGGCAGTGAAACCACGCAGGGATGTCGAAGTCAAGGGCGCGGTAGAGCAGGATTTGCCGCGCCGTCGACTTCAGCAGGTCTGCGCCGCGCACCACTTCCGTAATGCGCATGGACGCGTCGTCAGCCACGCAGGCAAGCTGGTAGCTTGGGCCGCCATCCCTGCGCCAGACCACAAAATCGCCAAAATCACGGCCGGCCACAAAGCGCTGCGGGCCAAGATTCAGATCGTTGAATTCCACCACTTCGCCGTCGCGGACGTGAAATCGCCAGTTGATGCCGTCCGGCACTTCAATGTCGCTGGCCGTCGGCCCAGGCAGTTGCGGAGCGCGCCAAAGATTCTGCCGGCAGGTGCCGGGATAGATCGGTTCGTCGTCCAGCGGCTCAAGCTTGCCGTGGCTCTGCNNGGAAACAGCCAGCCGCTCCTGAGCAGTCTGCGCCACGCGGCCAGGTAAATCGCTCTCCGCTTGCTCTGGACATAAGGGGCATACGGCCCGCCCTTGTCGGGGCCCTCGTTCCAGCGAATGCCCAGCCAGCGCAGATCGTCCAGGGCGGCTTCGGCAAATATAGGTTTGCTGCGTTCCTGATCCAGGTCTTCCATGCGCATCACCAGCGCACCGCCGGCATCGCGGGCGCGCAGCCAGGCTGTCCAGAAGGTGCGCGCGTGGCCCACATGCAAATAGCCGGTGGGAGAAGGTGCAAGCCGGCCTCGATATTGCGAGGTCGGCGTTGAAGCGAGGCTTGCCATACTACCTCAAGTTTAGGCAGGCGGGAAGACGCCGCATATGGACAGTTTGATTCCTCGCACCGCTTCGTCACACCAGATTGACCTTACACAAGCCTATGCGCAAACGGGCAAATCAGTTGGAGTCGTCTGCGCCGCTCCCGTTGCCGGGATGGCCGTGTTCGTACTGGCCAATGCTCTGGTTCAGGTGGTCCGGATCGACGGAAAGCTGCACAACGTCCATCTCGTCGCCATCTTTGTCCACGATGAACATGCCCATTTGCTCGCCTTCGGGATGCACAAAAATCAGCGTCTGTTCTTTGCCGGATCGGCTGGTCTCGCGGATCATGCGCTCCCAGCCGGGGCCAAGCTTTTGTTCGACCATGGCGTTCAGCGCATCGCCGTCGATCGGCTCGGTAAAGTTCTCAATCTCCGCGACGTGCATGCCGCTGACGCCGCCATGCGTGGCCCCGCGCGAGATAAGGCTCACCAACCCCATGAACGGAATGCGCGTGGCATGCACGTGATACTCGCTCTCGATGGAGCTGACCACGCCGTCAAAACCATTGCTGCTGTTAGCCAACACGACCGCCGCTGGAATGAGCACCAAGCAAAGAACCACGGGAATCAGCCATAGACGCTTCATTGGTCGCCGCCCTTCTTGTCTTTCGCCTTCGAGTTGTCGCCATCCTTGCCGTGGGGCGCGTGTTGCACGCCTCCCAGCGGACCCAGCGCGCCGCCAAGCCCGGCGATGCCATTCAATTCGCCGAGCTGGTCCATGCGGATCGGCCCCATGATAAGGACAATTGTGAGTTCCTTTGGCTCGGCGGCCAGAATGAACATGCCATGTGGCTCGCCGTTTACCAGCTTCACCATGATGTCGGTGGTCTCGCCGGTTTTGCGCTCGCGTTCACGCACCATCGGCGACCACTCGGCAGTCTCGAAGGTCTTGCGCAGCGAGTCGATCTGGTCCATCGAATACTGCCCCTCTTTATCGAATTCGTAGGAGCGGACATAGATTCCATCGAGTCCCTGGATCAGTTGCCGCACCGAGGCATCGTCCTTGTCTTTGCCGTTCATGAATTTGGAGGCGAAGCCGAGCATGTTCTTGTCCAGCGTCACCTCGGTTACGTCGGAGGCGCGCGCCGCCAGCTCCTTTTCCACCGCCGGCGGCAACAGCAGCGGCGACGGTTGAGCGAAGGCCGGCGCGGTCCATGCGGCAACCCCGAGTACGAATGCAATCACTTGGTTCTTCATCGAAAGTTCTCCTTATTCCTGTCGATCGCGATCGTGTTCCGCGAGTTGGGCCTTCACTTGATTTAGCGCATGGTTTGTAATGCGCAGCGCCGTAAACACCTGCTGGCGCGCGGCCTCTCCCTTGCGCTGTTCTTCGCGCTGATGCCACTCGAACCCTCCGCCCACCAGCGCGGCCAGCATCAGGCACGCAGCCAGCCGTTCCCACATAACTTTGCGGAGATGGAGCCGCTCGGTGCGCTGCCGCGATCGCCGGTCCATCAACTTGCGCTTCAGGCTGGGCGGCGCGGGCCGGCGCTCGAATGCCTGTTTCAATTCACGCTCGAACTCGTCGCTCTCAAGGTCGTCGCGCCCTAAACCGTCGCGTTCGAGGTCGTCCATGGGTTCAAACTCCACTCACCTGCTCCTTCACCCCGTAGTAGCGGTTCGGATGTAGTCCTTCAAATTGCTCGCCGCCTTGGCCCGCAGCAGCTTCAGCCCGCGCTGCAAATGACTCTTCACCGTGGCCAGCGGAGCTTCCAGCGTGGCCGCAATCTCCTCCGGCGTCAGGTCCTCCTGGTAGCGAAGAATCAGCGCCGCGCGCTGCGGCTCCGGCAGTGTCGCCAGCAGTTGCTCAAGCCGCACGCCGATCGGCGAGCAGCGTTCCTCAACCCGAGCGCCGTAACCGTCTTCCATCTCCACCCACAAATCCATGCCGCGCACCTTGCGCCGCCGCAGCGCATCCGCCGACCGGCTCATCGCCACCCGCCGCAGCCAGTGGAGCGCGTGCAGCGGCGATTCAATCCTGCCCAGGTGCCGATCCAGTTCCAGAAAAACGTCCTGCGCAATCTCTTCGGCCAGGCCCCGGTCGCCAGTCATCCGCAGCGCAAGGGAAAACACCATCGACTGGTGCTCGTCCACGAGTTGTTCAAAGTCAGGCTGCCAGTCGCGGGCCATATCTCTCGCTGCTACCTTCTTATCCGCAGAAACGCGGAGACGGGGATGCAGAGAGTTACGAATTGTGAGGGAAAAAGTTCAGCGATCGAAGAGAATGCGCGTAAGAGCCTTTTGTCAACCGTTCAGCGGCTTCGCCGAGGGGTTGCCTGTTGCGGTTCGAGGATAGGAATTGCCGTCCAGAGTCCCGTCTTAGGACACTACAATGGGCTCCTATGGCGGATGACCTGAATTTGGTTAGATCGCTCGCGCAGGCTCTGGTGGAGCTCACGCCTTCGCAGCTCGATTGGGTCGGAGGGGTAATTCGACAGTTCCACCTTCCCCATGAGTTCCATCGCAGGGAGGATTCGGACCTCGTTACTCCGGGTGTGCTCGAAATGCTCGGGGATGCGCTCCGCATCCATCATGCATCCAGCCGGCAGGCACTCACAAAAGATCGATTTGAATTTGCACTTGAAAGATCCTTGAACCGTGCAGGAGTCCAAGCAGAACTCGTGTCTAGTAGAACAAATCGTGGCCACGACATAACAATCAATGGGATTGCTGTCAGTCTAAAAACACAAGCCGACTCAAATATCCGTGTCAATTCCCTTCACATAAGCAAATTCATGGAACTCGGGAAGGGAAATTGGGAACTTCCTCTGCTCCGAGATTTGTTCATTGAACACATGCGAAGTTTTGAGCGAATCTTCCAGTTCCGATGTCTCAGTCGCGTGCCGAAAGAATACCTTTATGAGTTAGTGGAAATCCCGAAGGCACTACTGTCAGAGGGGGCAAATGCAGCGCTAGTCACACAGGAAAAGAGCAAGCAAAACCCCAAACCTGGATACGGTAACGTTTATGACGCCGAAGGTAAGCTGAAATTCGCTCTTTATTTCGATGCCGGCTCAGAACGAAAACTACAAATTAAGCAGATAAGGAAAGATTTGTGTGTCGTTCACGCCACTTGGAAATTCGAATCAACGACCTTTGAGAAGTCTATTCCGAGCTAGGTTTGCGTATTCTTCGCTAATCTCGATACCTGTGCATTGGCGTTCGAGCTCGTTACAAACAACGCCTGTCGTGCCTGAACCAAAAAATGGATCAAGTACCCGGTCACCGATTCTAGATCCCGCGGCCACACAGATCCTCACCAATGATCTTGGAAAGACCGCAAAATGTGAGCCAGCGTACGGCTCTGTGTTGATATTCCATACGCTGCGTCTGTTCTTTCTCTTCTGATTATGGCCTTGTGCAGGCTCTTGAACAGACTCATGGTCATAGAAATATCTCTCTGATTTCGAGAAAAGAAAAACATATTCGTGCGAACGCGTTGGACGATCCTTTACAGACTCCGGCTGACAGTTGGGCTTGTTCCAGACCATATCCGAACGAAGGTACCAGCCATCGGCCTGTAAAGCGAATGCGACTCGCCACGGTACGCCAATCAGGTCCTTGGGCTTGAGCCCGTTGGGCGTGGGCGCACGGTAGGACATTCCGCGGCCCTTGTTCTTAGCATCATCGTCTCGCCAGGTTCTTCCGCCGCTTGTGTAGCTATCGCCAATGTTTAACCAGAGCGTCCCATCAACTGCAAGAGTTCGGTAAACCTCCCTAAAAACCGTAACTAGATTGGCGATGTACTCATTCACATCCATCTCTGCGCCGATCTGGCCCGGCACTCCATAGTCGCGGAGACCCCAATACGGCGGAGAGGTAACAACTGTTTGAAACAGGCCTTCTGGAAAACCAGCTAGAATTCGGCTCGCGTCGCCCACCAGAACCTCGCAAAGATTGCGAGGATTTTGTGAGCAATCAGGCTGGAATTCGTCTTCGAAATCGGGAAACAACCGAAGAACTTTGCCCATGGCCTTATTCTACTTTGCGAATGAATTTGCGTCCGAGCTTTTTACGCCCTCGCACTGGACAATTCCGATTCAGGAATCCCCTCGAAGCCTATTATTCCTTGTTTCCTGTCCCTTGTTCCTTGCCATCAGAACAAATCCGGAATGCTGTGAAACGCAATCCGCGTAGGCGCGGCCTTGTAGGCGCTGAGCATGGTGGCGGGCGCCAGCGTGCTCAGGCCATATTTGTTATTCAACTCGTCCATGGCCTTGAGCAGGCGCGCCCGGCTTTGCTCGCCGTCCATTGCGTCAAAGAGGTTGAGCGAGTGCAAACGGTCGGGGACAAGCCCGTTGAGCTGCACCCCGATAAAGTAAGGTTGCTCGTAGTCGCCTCCCGCAGGCCGGCTGGCCCACAAACGGCTCAGCGCCGCGATCAGCGTGGGATTGTCCTGGCACTCGCTGAGCTTGATTTCGTCATGCCATCCGCGCGTCGGAACGCCGAATCGGCTTACCGGAGCCTTCTCCCCGCGTGGCACGGCAAAGCCAACGGCGAGCCCGATGCTGCTGGCCCAAAGGCCGCTGGCGCGCAGGCGCATGGCTGCTTTGTGCAACAGTTTGTGCGCCACCGCCCAGGCCTTCTCCGCGGTGCGCATCTCGGGGGCCAGCACGTGCGAGTGGCTGATGGACTTGAGGTGCTCGGTCTCCGCCATGTCAAAGTCTTCGCCCTGGAGCCAGTGCCACAGCCGCTCGCCCCACACCGAGCCCCAGAGCTCGCCGGCCTGCTCGCAAGTGAGCGCAAGCAGTTGGCCCATGGTGGCGATGCCCTTCTCGTTCAGGCGCTTCTCGGTTTTCGCACCGATGCCGGGCAGGTCGCGCAAGGTAAGCTGGCCGAGCGCTTCGGGAAGAATATCGAGCGGCAGTGCTACCAGGCCGTTGGGCTTTTCCATGTCGCTGGCCACCTTTGCCAGGTAGCGGTTGGTGGCCAGCCCGACCGAGCTGCGCATTATGGGGCCAACCCGCTCCAGAATGCGAGCCTTCACTTTGCGCCCCAACTCCATCGCGGCAAGAAGCGGACGCTCGCGGCCCATGAGGCGGCAGGCCATTTCGTCGATGGAGAGAACCGCCGTCACCGGCAGGCAGCTTTCGACGGCCTCCACGATGCGGTGATGGTATTCCGTGTAAATCTCGTGACGCCCCTCGACCAGAACGATCTCCGGGCACATCCGTTTGGCGTCGGCGACGATGGTTCCCGTTCTGACGCCGAAGGCCTTGGCCTCATAGCTCGCGGCAATGCAGCAGGTAGTGTCGGCCATCATGGGAACAACGCCTACCGGCCGCCCGCGCAGTTCGGGGCGCACCTGCTGCTCCACCGAAGCAAAATAGGAGTTCAGATCGACAAAAAGCCAATTCACGTACGCCCCGGCCGGCTGCTGAGGGGCAGCCAGCGGCGCCGCGTGCTCCGGGATCTGGAGCTCCTCCGGCCATTCCTCTTCTGGGAGGATCTGTTCCGGATTTTGGCTGGCAGCCATATTACTTTTAGTTTCGCCTTTTATTCTCTTTAATGCAAACAAAAATAGCGGAAAATAGAAGAAAGTCAACTGGAGATGCCCAAACTACGTCAAACTTGTTCCAGGGATTCTCCGCCGCGACTCTTGAATAAATACACATTTCAGGGTATTTGTTTCACATAAGGCAATTGCTATGAATAGTCTGGTGCACTGGTTCGCAATCAACTCGACCGTTCTCGCCGTTCTGGTAACGGTGGGCGTCGCCGTGCTCCTCGTCTGCTGCCTGCAGTGCTCGAACTGCTCCAAACGCGAGAAGGACGACCTATTCCGCCGCCGGGAACTGTAACGCGAATTCCGCGCCGGGAACGCTGCAAATATCCTACGCAGACGGATGATAGTTCTTTGCTTTTTCTAAATTTCCCCGCGAAACCAACTGCTAACAACCTTCACGCTTTCACCAACAATGAGTAATTTCCGGCCTACTGCCCCACCGGCGGCATAAGGTACTGCTCAAACTGCGCCAGAATGCGGTTGAACAAGTGCGTTCGCGCATCCGAGCCGGAGATTGAATGCGTTTTGCCAGGATAGATTTCGAGGTCGTATGGAACGCCGGCTTCGATCAGCTTCTGCACAAACTGGACTGTGTTTTCGATATGCACGTTGTCGTCCCCGGTGCCGATCGCCAGCAGCAGATGCCCTTTGAGACTGGCGGCTGAGTTCACGACGGAGAAGTCCTTATAGCCCTCGGGAAAATCGCCCGGCCTGCTCATGTAGCGCTCGGTATAGATGGAGTCGTAGTCGCGCCAGTCGGTAACCGGGGCCACGGCGATTCCGGCGCGAAAGCGATCGGAGTGGGTCATCGCGTAGAGCGTGAAGGTGCCGCCCCAACTCCATCCCCACCATCCCAGGCGCTTGGGGTCCAATTGCGGATTTTTGGCCAGGGCCGCGTCCACAATGGTCAACTGGTCTTCGAGCTGCACAGTGCCGAAGTTGTGCCAGGCGGCTTGCTGAAAAGCTCGGCCGCGGCCGGCCATGCCGCGGTTGTCGGCATGTAGAACGGCAAAGCCATGCTGCGCGAGCACCTCGTCGAACAGCAGGTCCCCTCCCCAGGCATTGACGAGAGATTGCACCCCCGGTCCGCCATAGGGGTTCACGATCAGCGGCACGGAAGCGGCGTTTGTGCTCTCGGGCAAGAGCAGCGTTGCGTAAAGCGTTGTGCCGTCGTTCGCCTTCACTTCAAGCTGCTCCGGCGCGCGCAGATGGTAGGGCTCCAACGCCCGCGTCTGCCAAAAGACGTTGCATTCTCCCGCGGATTCGCACAGCCGCAGCGTCGGCGGATCGACGCGCGCCGACTGCCGATCGACATACGCGCCGCCCTCGGGAGCGAAATTGCCCATGTGAAAGCCGGCGCCGGTGCTTAGCTGCTTTCGCTGGCCATCGAAGCTGGCCTGCCACAGCTGTTGCTCCAGCGGGTTGCCCTCACTCGATGCAAAATCGATGCGCTTGTCGTGAAAATCGACCTTGTAAACAGCGCGCACCTCGAAATCGCCGCTGGTCAGTTGCCGTTCGAGCTTGGCAGCCGCCGAGCTGGGGTGCTCCTGGTCGAATGTATAGAGATAGAGATGGTTGTGGCCGTCGTTCCAGTTGGTCAGAACGATCGTGCCGTCCTCAACCCAAACGTCGTAGTTGTCGTCCAGAAACTTGTCGTCGTTCAACTCCAATATCCGATACGATTGTCCGCTCTCCGGATCGGCGAGATAAATATCCCGATACTTGTGGTCGCGGCTCAGGGTCTCGATCCACAAGGTGCGGCGATCTGCCCAGCCAAAGCGCGGAATGTAATCCTGGCCGTCCTTAATGGGCAGCTTGACCCACGCCGTCTTGCCGCCCGATGCGCTCACCACGCCTACGCGCACATTGGGGTTTGGATCGCCGGGTTGCGGATAGCGCTGAAGGTCGACCTGCGCGTGCGTGGGCAGCCAGTCCTCCAGCGGGTANNTTGCGCAGCGTCTCGCTGCTTGAGGGGGCCACAACCGTGGTGGGTGTGCCGGGCTCGCGCAGTTTGACGACGGCGAGGCTGTTGTCGCGCACAAAGGAGATCGCTTTCCCGTCGGGCGAGAACTTGGGATCGTCGCCGGAGCCAATTCCGGTAAAACCAATTTCAATCCCTGTGCCGTTGCGCAGATCGTATATCCACAGCCGGCCGTCCGAATCGAACAGCAGATGGGTTGCGTCCGGCGCCCAAATATAGCTGGACATGCCGTAGCGGCTGCGATGGTCGCGGTCCTGCTCCGATTCGTTCCCCTTCATCAGGGCGACCAACTTGTCGCGGCTCACAAATACATGGGGCTTGCCTGTACCGGGGTTCAGGTCGACGATCTGCTCCCCATCGAGATAGGTCAGGTGTTTGCCGTCGGGTGACCAGGTCAGCTCGCCGGGCGGATTCCCGATCAGCGATCTATGCGCAAAGATCGCCTCGACAGTCAGAGGCTTTTGCGGGGTGAGCGATTGTTGCTGCGCCTGGGCGGTCACGGGATGAGTGGCAAGCGGAAAGGCAACCAAGGCAAAAAGCAATCGGGCTGCAGCATGGGACATGGGCATTCCTCCGGGGAGCGGAGCCCAGCCTGGTTATGAATGCTGCGTCGGGAAGGCAGCAGGGCTTCCAGCAAAAATTGTAAATCACAGCTTATGCCGTATTGCGCGCCGAAGACGCAGAGTGTATGTTCCGGCTATGCAAGGTACAACTCCGCAAGAACGGCGCGCACTGGGCCAGGCGCGGCGCAAGCAGGCAGGCCGTCAGCAACACGATGAACTGAAGCCGAAGGCGCGGCGTCACCCCGCAATCGAGCTTCTCGCCCGTTCCATGCATGGGCGTGTTCCCGCGCTCATCAAGCTGAAGTACGAGTTGATGGCTGCCTCGCCCTTCGGCTATTTTCGCGGCGCGGTGCCGGTGATGGCGGCGGACTTGTCGGTTCTGCCCTCGACGGGCATTCTTTCGCAGCTTTGCGGCGACGCGCACGTGCGCAACCTGGGCGCCTATGCCGCCCCCGACGGACGCCTGGTCTTCGACATCAACGACTTCGACGAGACCATCCGCGGGCCCTTCGAGTGGGACCTGAAGCGCATGGCCGCTTCTCTGGTGCTCGCCGGGCGCGCATCGGGACACAAGGAGCCGGCGGCGCGGCAAGCTGTGGTCCGGTGCATCGAGCGCTACTGCGCGCAGATGCGCGCCTTCGCCAAAATGCCCGCCCTCGAAGTAGGCCGTTACCAGGTGCGCAGGCTAGGCGGAGTCAAGCCTGTGCACGCGGCTCTCTTGAAGGCCGAGCGCGCCACGCCGCAGCTCACTCTCCAGCAACTGACCGAGCCTGCGTCCGCGAAGAAAGGCGCGCCGCGCCGCTTCAGGGAATTGAAGCCCACGCTGACGCGCGTGATTGGCGCACAGGCTCGGGCGATTCTGGCTTCGTTGCGGCCTTATCGGGAGATGCTGGAGCCGCAGCGGCAACACCTCTTGTCGTTCTACCGGCCGGTGGATGTGGCCTTCAAAGTGGTGGGCACGGGCTCGGTAGGCTTGCGCGACTATTGCATCTATTTCGAGGGCAATGGGCCGGCCGATCCGCTGTTTTTGCAGATCAAGGAGGAGCCGGCTTCGGCTTACACGGCCTATCTGCCTGATGCGCATCCGGCGTCGCACAATGGCCAGCGCGTAGCCGAAGGGCAGCGCGCCATGCAGATGCAATCCGACCCATTCCTGGGCTGGACGCACATTGACGGGCGGCAATATCTGGTCCGGCAACTCAACGACCACAAGGGATCGATCGAGCTCGGCGATTTGAAAGAAGGCGGGCTTGAGGCCTACGCCGAGGTCTGCGGCGAGCTGCTGGCCCGCGGCCACGCGCGCTCCGGCGATCCGCTGGTGATTGCCGGCTACCTCGGCTCCGGCGGCGGATTTGCCGAGGTACTGGCCAAATTCGGCTCGCTCTACGCCGACCAGACGGAGAAGGACTGGGAAGACCTGAAGCGCTCGCGCAAGGCCGGGAAGAACAAGCCTAAGGCAACCTCTGATTGAGCCGGTGTTTTGAAAGGGCACGGCTTCAGCCGTGCCGCAACTGCCGTAAAATCAACGCGGGCTTCAGCCCCTGAGGGATGTCTTTTGCGGTTCTCGCCAGAATCATCCCTTTTTCCGCAGCTTGTTTAGCCCCCGGGGGATGGTTTTAGACCGTTTCGACTTCCACAACGGGCTGTTAGCGGCGTTGATACACATCGTACCCATGCAGCCGCGCTGCCATCTTGAATTCACCCATCAGCAAATTCATCAAGGCTTCGCGCCCGGGCGTCGGGTCCTCTTTGGTCTGCACATCGCGCTTAACGATCAACCATCGGATGTTGCGCGAGCGCACCAGCGACGCGATCTCGGCGGGCGAATACGGATCGATGGTCGGATCGAAGAACGGCACCGGAAAGCGCGGTGCGCGGCCGGTGGCAAAGTAGAACGGTTCCTCGCCGGGAATCAGAACGATTCCGTCATCGAACGGGATGTTGGCCTGGGCGTAGCGCAGAAGCTCATCGATCTCCGCCAGGTATGGTCCCGGCGTAGCCAGCCCGGCAAGCTGCGGAAAGGCGGAATGCGCAGCCGGCTCGTCAGGTGAGTACGCGTACGAGAGCCGCTCCTCGCTGGCGGTGTAGAACCCGCCGCATACCAGCAGCGTTACGGAGATGAGCGCCGCCAGCGCGGGCACAAACCAGGCCGACTCGGCGCGCGCCGCGACCCCCTCGACACACGCAAGCATCTCTGCCACCAGCAGCGCCAGCAACGGCCAGATCGCGTACGTCGATCCCCAAAGCTGCTGCGACATGAACGTGCCGTGGATGGCGGCTAGCAGAATCAGCGGCAAGAACGCGCGCAAAGATAATTCGCCGCGCAGGCGAATCAGATTCGCGATCGTCAGTGCCGCAACGACAACCAGCAGCAGCGGCCACAGCGCCAGCAGGCTGTCGCCGCGCTCGTCGGCATCGTCGTAGAGGAATAACGAGTAGAGCGTAAAGAGAAACGGCGCGGCCATCAGCGCGAAGGCCGCGATGCGCGCCCAGCGGAGTTTAGGTCCCACCCTTCGCGCAGCTTCGTCACGCGAACGACGGGACACCCACAAAAGCACCAAAGCAACGGCGACGCAGGGCAGCGTCCACAGCAGCGAGGGGTCGCGATAGACGCCAAACATCAGGCTGAATCCGGGCAAGCGCCGCCGCCCCGCATACTCGACCGTCCAGTGAAGGTAGTTGCCGATGCCAGCCGTCCAATGCAGCGCAAGCACGGCTGCCGCGAGCGTAACGCCCACGCCGGCAAGAACGGCCAGCAAGGTCGGTATATCAAGCCGAGCCGTACAGGCCGCGGGGGCTTTACAGACTGCGGAAAAACTCGACGCGTTGAAGGGTACGGGCTTTAGCCCGTACATAAGCCCAGTGAAATCAACGTGGGCTTCAGCCCCTGAGGTATGCTTCTCGCAACTTCCAGCCAGAATCAGCTCTTTTTCCGCAGCCTGTTTAGCCCCTGACGTAGCCTTTTCGGGCTCCTCGCTCAGCCGTTTTCCCGCTGCATCCGACTGCGGCTTTCCGCGACGGATCAAACCGGCGCCCAGCAAAATCAAGATGGCCGCACCCGCGACGGCCAAAAACGGAAGACCCATATTCTGCTTGAAGAAGAGCGGCACGCAAAGCGCCGCCCCTGCGGCAAAGCCGAACGCAGTACTCGTCTCGCCATCGAGCCGCTGCAACATCCACACCGCAACCAGAATCCAGAACCCGCAGTCGCAGTCGTACTCGGGATTGGGCACGATGCAGTAGATGCCCAGGACGCAGAGCGGCGCGGCGACCAGCAGCGCCACCGGCCATGCTGCCCTCACGCGCCCGCGCAGCGAGACCAGCGCGATCCTCCACGCGAGCACCGAGCCCAGCCCTCCGATCGACGCGGCGTAGAGCACGTGATGAAAAAAGACGCGGCCCGTCAGACGAACGATCGCAGCCTGAACCAAAAACGTGAGCGGCGCATGTGCCAGGGGAAAGTCCCGATACGGCATCTGGCCCAGAGCAATGCGCGTCGCGGTGTTGAGAATGTAGCTCAGATCGAACAGGACCGCGACGTGCGCGTTCTGCCACAGCACTAGAGACGCCGTGGCCAGAAACAGCCCGGCAGCGGCAAGCCAATCGCGGATTTCCCAGCGCGGCTCCGGTGAGCCCGCTCCTGTTGTTACCATCCGCGGCGATAGTAGTGGACGTAATAGGGGGCCGAGCAGATGGCCATGATGAGCGCGACAAACCACCCGATCACGGTCCAGCCAAAGAAGATGTTCAGCAACAGGATAGCGGTGGCGTTGTGCGTATGCCGCAGCGCCGCGATGATGGCCGGCACGAAGTAGAGGGCAAAGGCAAAGATCAGGAAGTGCATGGAAGCTCCCGCATGTGTTCCCAGTGTTCTACGCAGAGTTTACTCCCAGAGTTCCCCTGTTTCCATAGTTCCCCGTTTCACTGTTCACTGTCCACTGTCCTCCTCCACCCCCAATAGCTTCTTCCACTTCCTCCTGTCCGCCATCTCCTCCAGCGTCGTCCCATCACTCGGGATCACTGCGTAAATCACCTTGCAATTCATCGCTTGCGCCACGCGCGACATCGCCCGCAGCGAGATCGTCCCCCGTGCCTCGCTCCCCTCTAACCGGAAAAGCACTGACCGGTTTACCCCCACCGCGCGCGCCACCTCCGCCGAGCGAAGCCCCAGGACCTGCCGCACCCTCCGCAACAACTGCTCTGTAGGGTGCTTCTCCCTGTCCGCCAGCCGGTAATATCGCAGTTCCTTGTCCAATCTCCTCCGCGCCAGTTCCCGCTCTTCTTCCCGCATCGTCCCATCCTCCGTTGCGTCCATTCGGGGCCGCCCCGCCCGTGGAACCGCTTCTCGCATTCACCTCGAATCTACAGAAAAGTGCCCAATTTTATGCAAAATCCGGCTGTTTCCTGCTCGTTTGCTTTCTTTTGACTGGATGTATCAGTACATTTGGGGCATTTTCCACTGATCTATGTGGACCGTCGCGCAAGTGCGCATTCACCTCTGCCCTTTCTACGCCTGCAGGCAGACAAATTTTGTCCGCTATCTCGGCTTCGAGGGCTACGGATTCTCCCCTCTCGGCCCTTTCTGATAGCTGCCCCGGCTCTACAATGAACCGGTATGCCCACCGCCGTCCGTTCGCACGCAAAAATCAACCTTGGTCTCGGCATCGGCTCCCCGCGCCCCGATGGTTTCCACGGCCTCGCGACCATCTACCAGACTCTTGAGTTGTTCGATGTTGTGACGGTGACAGCGAAGGCGGCGGAGTCGACCGCAATACGGCTGACTTCAAACGACGCCCGCGTGCCCACCGACAACCACAATACGGCCTGGAAGATGGTGGAGTTGGCGCTGAAGATGCTGGGTCGCACGGCCGAGGTTGAGATCCACATTGAGAAGCGCTTGCCGGTGCAGGGCGGGCTGGGCGCCGGCTCGGCCAACGCGGTGGCAGCGCTGGTGGGATTGGAAGCGGAGCTGGGGATCGCTGATTTCCCACCCTTCGAACATGAAACGCTCGAAGGGTGGGGTACCCTGCGGCACCTGGAGATTGCCGCCCACGTAGGCTCCGATGTGCCCTTGTTTCTGATCGGCGGAACGGTTTTGGGAGTGGATCGGGGACAGCAAGTCTACCCGCTGCCGGACATCGAGCCGGTCTGGTGCGTGGTGGCTGTGCCGGAGATCGGCGTCTCGACCGCACAGGCCTTTCGCGACTGGGACGCGCTCTGCGCCGCCGAAGGTTTGACCGCCGAGGCCAGTGCGGTTAAACTAAATGAGTTGAGCCGTGCCTATGCCAGCGCCTTTGAGGGAGCAATCCCCAGGGGTCGGCCGGGAACAGGCTCCTCCGGTGTTCTCTCATATGGAGAGAACCTGGCCGGACCCGAAGAGTCCGCGCTTGTCCGCACCGGGATCAGTAGCTGGATCCAGAACGACTTTGAACGCGTCGTCTTTCCCCAGCATCCTTCCCTTGCAGAAATCAAGCGTCTTCTTTGGGGCTTCGGTACCCCGGAGGCAGCCTGCTATGCCTCGCTGTCCGGGTCCGGTTCGGCGCTTTACGGGTTGTACCTGACCCGTGGAGATGCGGAAGCAGCTCAAGTCCGGCTGGCCCATGCGGTGACGGAGCAGCAGGTCCATGGGGTAAAAGTGCGAAGCACTTTGACCCGCACCTTGCCGCGAACAGCCTATTGGCGTGAAATGCTTTTGCATTGACAGCGGTCCGTTGTGCGGGTGAAACTCGCGAACGGCTGCTCAGTTGGGCGATCGTCTAATGGTAGGACAATGCCCTTTGGAGGCATTTGTCCAGGTTCGAATCCTGGTCGCCCAGCCAAGTTTCGTTAAGCAGTACCCGAAGAACAGCCAAAGCCAACCAGCTTGGAGGTAGTCGGAAATGGAAGCGGGAACATTGACGGTGACAGCGGAAGAAAAAAAACCTGAAAGTGGACCAACCACGCAGCGCGAGGTCGCTGGACAGGATGCAGGCAGAGCCAAGCCTGCCGTCGAGCGCAAGCGGACCCGCAACCTGAGCGAGGACAAGCGCTTCAAGCTCTTCAGCGGCACGGCTAACCGCCCGCTGGCTGAGGAGATCGCCCGCCACATCGGGGTTCCGGTGGGCGAGGTCAAAATCCAGCGCTTCGCCGACGGCGAAGTGTACTTCCAGCTCCTCGAGAACGTGCGTGGAGTGGATGTGTTTGTGGTGCAGCCCACCTGCTATCCGGTGGACCAGCACCTGGTGGAGCTATTGGTGATGATTGACGCGCTCAAGCGGGCCTCGGCGGCTAGAATCACGGTGGTCGTGCCCTACTACGGCTACGCCCGCCAGGATCGCAAGGACCGTCCCCGCGTAGCCATCAGCGCCAAGCTGATCGCCGATTTACTCACCACGGCGGGCGCCAATCGCGCCCTTTTTGTCGACCTCCACGCCGCCCAAATCCAGGGTTTCTTCAACATTCCCGTCGACCACATCTTCGCCAGCCCAGTGTTGGTGGGCTACTTCAACCAGCTCAAGCTTCCGAATCTGATCGTGGTTTCGCCCGACGCAGGCGGTGTGGAGCGGGCACGGTTTTTCGCGCAGAAGGTGGGCGCTCCGCTGGCCATTGTCGACAAGCGGCGCACGGACATGAATGTTGCCGAGGTGATGAACGTGGTCGGCGACGTGAACGGCAAGACCTGCCTCATCATCGACGACATTATCGACACGGCCGGCACGCTGGTAAAGACCGTGGATGCTTTGTACGCCTCCGGCGCGGCTTCAGTTTATGCCTGCGCCAGCCACGCCGTGCTTTCGGGCCCGGCCATTGACCGCATCGCCGCATCGCGCCTGGAGCAGTTGGTTGTGACCGACACCATTCCCTTGCGCGAGGCCGCACAAAAGTTGCCCAAGATTAAGGTGCTCTCTATCGCCGGCCTGCTGGGCACGGCGATTGAGAACATTCACCTGGAAACCAGCGTAAGTTCGCTGTTCAACTAGGAGCAGCTCTTAACCTCTAGCTTCTAGCTGGTTCTTTCTGAGGATTAGCCTTTGCGACTCAGCGAGGGTAAGAACATGGGATGGGCTGGCTATTGGGCCAATCCATTGCGCAACATAAACCAAGCAGCGAATAGCTGCTTCTCAACAAAGGGAGCGGGGCAATCAAGTTCGCAGCAGCAGAAGGAGCTAGCAGCTAGATGCTAGCGGCTGAAAGCTGCTTTACCCGTGCCCGATACAAGGAAACGAGAGACCGCAATGCCTGAAGTAGTCGTAGCTAAGCCCCGTGAGGGCAAGTTCAACAAGAATGCCGCGCGCCGCGTACGGGCCGCCGGCAAGATTCCTGCCGTGCTTTATGGTTCCGGGTATGACCCGGTTGCAGTTGAAGTGGAGCCGAAGCAGATTTCCCGGATTCTCTTTTCCGAGTCCGGCCATAACACCATTTTCGATGTGGAGATTCCGGGCCAATCCACTGCCAAAGCTATGATCGTGGACTGGCAGCGCGAGCCGATTAACGACAGCCTTATTCACATCGACTTGAAACGGATTGCGCTGGACAAGGTTCTGCGCGTGAAGGTACGCGTTAAGCTGCTGGGCATTCCGGTGGGCGTGAAGACCGCCGGCGGCATTCTGGACCAGGTGATGCGCCAGGTGGAAATCGAGTGCTTGCCGGCCAACATTCCCAGCCACATCGATTTGGACGTGAGCGCGCTGGAGATGCATGGGGTCATGCGTGTCAGCGATCTGCCGCACTCCGACAAGATCAAGTTTCTCAGTCCCGAAGATTCGACCGTGGCCCACGTGGTCTCCATCCGCGAGGAAGCGCCGACGCCTGCTGAGGTTGAGGCGGCCGCAGTGGCCGCGGCCACGGCAGCAACGGCAGCGGCCGAGCCTGAAGTTGCCAAGAAGGGCAAGACTGAGCCGGAAGCGGGAGCCAAGAAGGCCGATGCCGGCGCGGGTGCAAAGAAGTAAGCCTTGAGCGGAGAAAGTGAATCCCGTGACCGGGGCGGCCCCTTCCTGATAGTGGGTTTGGGCAATCCAGGACTGGAGTATCTGTGGACCCCGCACAACGCGGGGTTCATGGCCATCGACCGCATCGCCCAGCAAGAAGGGGTTGTGGTGCAGAACCGGCGCTGCCGGGCCGTTACAGCAACCTGCCGAATCGCAGGGCGCGCAGTGGTGCTGGCCAAGCCGGAGACGTTTATGAATCTGAGCGGAGAGGCAGTGGCCGCGCTGGTTCGGGAATTTGAGGCGGACCCGGCTAGGGACCTGCTCGTGATTCACGACGAGCTGGACCTCAGGCTGGGGACCTTCAAGATCAGGGAGCGCGGTTCGCCGGCGGGTCACAACGGAGCCCGCAGCGTGACCGGCGCCCTGGGCAGTCAGGAGTGGTTGCGGCTGCGCATTGGCGTAGGCCTCGACTTACCACCTGGGGCGATTGCAGACGGTGGCGGCAGGCGTCCAGGCAGGGATTACCTGCTCTCGCCGATGCGCAAGGCGGGTTTGACGGTTCTTGACCAGGTGCTTGACCGGGTGGCAACGGCCACGCGGCGCATCCTAGAACAAGGGCCGGCAGCCGCGATGAACGAGTTCAACCGCAAGGAAGAGAAGGACAGGGAACAGGAATCGGGGATCACGGACCAGAACTAGAGGCCCCTGCGAACTGCGATCTTTTGACCTGCGAATTGAGAGTTGGGTGCCGGGGCAATGAGTTGCTCCGGCGGAAAAGGAATGCAGATGTCCCGTGTGTATGAGGTTATGTTTATCGTTCGGCCCGATGTGACCGAAGAGGATACCGACAAACTGATCGCCGGCTTTAGCACCACGATTACCAATGGCGGCGGCCTGGTCAAGACTGTCGAGAAGATGGGCCGGCGCAAGCTCGCCTACATGGTGCGAAAGTTCAACGACGGCAATTACGTTCTGCTCACCATCGAAGCCAATGGCGCCGGAGTGCTCGAGCTCGAGCGCCGCTTGCGCGTGACTGAGCCGGTGATCAAGTTCCTCACTGTCCGTATCGATGAGGAAGAGAAGCGCCTGGCCAAGGTGAAGGCCCTGCGCGGAACTCGCCGCAAGGTAAGCGCGGAGCCTTCGAGCGCGGTCGTTGCACCTCCCGTGACTGCTGCAACTCCCGCGCCTGCTCCTGCCCCTGCTGCGGAAGTTGCCGAACCCGTTCAGGCGGCCGTCTAACGGCGTTTTTGTTCATCGCCGCCGCCTGCCCTATTTTGTGGGATACGGCCGCGGCCCGATCCAGTGTTCTACCGCGCCCAGACGGGCGCCGGTGGAGACGAAGAGAGTAAAGAGGAAACACTATGTCTGATGAGACTCAAGCAAGGGCGCCCGAAGCGGGCGCAGCAGCACCCCAGGCGTCCGAAGTGGGCCATGGTCCCAGTTCGGGTTCGGGACCAAATTCAGGAGCAAGTTCTGGCCCTGGTCCCCGCTCCGGCGGACGGCCTGGCGGCCCTGGCGGCCGTCCCTCGGGTGGTCCCGGCGGACGCGGCAAATTTTTCCGCCGCAAGAAGGTCTGCAAGTTCTGCACCGAGAAAATTGACGCGATTCCTTACCGCGACGTCAGGCTGTTGCAAGGGTTTGTGGCCGAGCGCGGCAAGATTGTGCCCCGGCGGCTCACCGGCGTTTGCACCAAGCACCAGCGCCGCCTGACCCGCGCCATCAAGCAGGCCCGGAACATTGCCCTGCTACCGTTTGCTACGCGGCACTAAGAGACTCCGGGGCATTCGTCAACCCTGAATGACTCGGACTTTGCAGATTGCGGAAAAGCGCTGTTTTGTATCAGGGCACGACCGGGATACCCTCTGGGTCGCGTACCGTAGTTGCGACAGAATATGTGTGGGCTTTAGCCCCAGCCGTGCCGCCCGCCGCCGGATTAAGAAACGCGCGGTGCGCCACCAGACTGGAGCGCGCCCGGAATATTGGAGAGTTTCACATGGAAGTCATTCTGAAGGAAGATGTAGACAATTTGGGTCATCGCGGAGACGTGGTGAAGGTTGCAGAAGGCTTTGGCCGCAATTTTCTGCTGCCCCGCAAACTTGCGATGCAGGCCACTGAAACCAACAAGGCCGTCATCGAGCAGATGAAGTCCGCTGCCGCACGACGCTCCGCCTCTGAGAAGGCGGTTGCCGAAGCGCAGGTTGCCAAGTTGGAACCGGTCGTGCTCAGCTTTACCCGCAAGTCGGGCGAAGCCGGTCACCTCTTCGGCTCCGTCACCTCGGCCGACATTGCCGCCGGGCTCGCGTCGAACGGCTTCGAGATCGATCGCCGCAAGATCCAACTGCCTGAGCCTCTCAAGAGCGTGGGCGACTTCAACGTAGCCATCAAGCTGCATCGCGAAGTCACTGCGCAGATCAAGGTGAAGATTGTGGCTGAAGCTGTAGAGGCAGAAGCTGCCGAGGCCGCTCCCGCCGAGCCCGCCGCGGAAGAAACAGCAGCCGAGTAGTTTCCATCCGCTTGCCACGCGCGCGGCCTCTCAGTGAACTGGGAGGTCGCGGGTGATTCTGTCCGGCTGGCTGTTCGGCTCTGTATCGGCCGCTGGGATTCCCTAGAAGAGACTGTGCTCCGGAGCACCGCCTGTGAGAGCGATCAGCTTCTTGATCGCTTTGGTCATCGTCTCCTGAAATTTAGACCGTTGATCTGCCTTGGCGTAGGAAAACAGCAACCGTACGCGGTTCGCGGGAACGGTGGGATCGACCTGATTGGCCTTGTCGTAGCAGGTTCTCGCCGTTTTGCTGCTGTCTGAGACCATGGTGACGCGTACCAGCCTTTCACGCGTGTTGCGAGAGTCGCTCGGATCGAAGTCGTCCCATACAACGTCGTTGGCGTCGAGCGCGCCAAAGAATTCATCGCAATGGCCAGCAGGCTGTTTCACCGTCAGTACGCCCGTCGCTGCATCAAACGTCACATCGACGTTGTCGTTGATCCCGTCTTCAGGACTGAGCGAAAGAAGCGCGCCGCGGATGTATTCAAATAACTCCTGCGCCGTGGGCTCGGGTTTGGGCGGAGTCTTTTTTTTGTGGGTCGCAGTTTGGGCAAAGCAACCGGGAAGTATGGCGAGAAGCACCGCGGCAACTATCGCCGCCCGGCCTGCGACTTTGATGCGTGCTAGTTGCGTCATCGTTTGCATTCTCCTTATGCCTTGCTTTCTCCCGCCCAGTGCATTCACTCTGCGCGCGGAGAGCCTAGCCCCGCTACATAAACTGGGACGCCAACCATCGCCAACGGCCGGCTCCTGTCGGTACGCAAAGTAGGAACCGCAGCCAGCAGGCTCCGCGTGTATGCGTGTTCCGGCGCGGTGAGCAAACGCGCGGAAGGTCCTGTCTCCACCACCTGTCCTGCGCGCATCACGGCAACGCGGCCGGCGACCTGGCCCACTACTGCCAGATCGTGCGAGATGAACAGCATCGCCAGGCCATACTGCTGCTGCAAGCCGCGCAGCAACTCCAGCACCTGCGCCTGAACGGTCACGTCGAGCGCCGTCGTGGGCTCATCGGCAATCAGCAGCCGTGGCCGGTTGATGAGCGCCATGGCAATGAGAATGCGCTGCCGCTGCCCACCGGAAAACTGATGCGGATAGTCGCCGTAGCGCCGTGCCGCATCGGGAAGATCGACTGCCTCCAACGCCGCGATTGCTTTCCTCTTCGCCTCTCGACCTGTCCAGGAGGCAGCGTGCGCGGCAAAGCCTTCGGCCACCTGGCGGCCAATCGACATTACCGGATTCAGCGCCGTCATCGGCTCCTGAAAGATCATGGCAATCTCGCGCCCGCGCAGCCGCCGCAGAGCACTCGCCGGTTGCCGCAACAGGTCCGTACCCTGCCACAAAATCTGCCCGGTAACCTGCGCCGCCGGCCCCAGCAGTCCCAGAATCGCCAGCGCCGTTGCACTCTTGCCCGACCCTGACTCGCCGACCAGCCCCAGCACCTCGCCCTCGTCTATCTGCAGGCTGATGCCGCGCACGGCCTCGACCGAACCGAAGCGAATCTCGAGATCGCGAATGTCGAGCAATGCGCCCATGCAGTCATCCTAATGCCCCGACCGCGTACCAGACTCGCGGACCTCTAAGCTGCAAAAGATCTATTCCACCAGCGCATCCGCAATCGCCAGGTTCTCATCGAGCGCCGCGATCCCCAGGTCCAGTTCTTCCTTAGTCACAATCAGCGGAGGCGCAATGACGAAGTGGCTGACCCAAGCCTGAATTGCGACTCCCTGCGCCATCATCTTGCCGACGATCTGATCCACAACCAGCGGCTTGCCCTCCACCTTGTCGCGCATGGTGTTGAAGAGCTGCTTGGTCTTGCGGTTCTTCACGATTTCGACAGCAAAGAAGAGGCCAAGACCGCGGACGTCGCCGACGGAAGCGTGCTTTGCTTTCAGGGCTTCGAGCTTGGCGCGCACATAGGGCTCCAGTTCCGCCGCGCGCTCAACAAGTTTAAGCCGCTGCATCTCTTCGATGGTGGCAACTGCCGGTCCCAGCGTCAACGGATGCGCTTCGTAGGTGTGGCCGTGCGCAAAGTAGTGGCCCTCAAAGTAGTCCGCAATCTTGGCTGTGGTGGCACACAGGCCCAGCGGCACATAGGCCGACGTGATGCCCTTGGCGGTGACCAGAATGTCGGGCTTCACGCCCCAGTGGTCGATGGCAAACCATTTTCCGGTTCGGCCCCACCCGGCCATGACTTCGTCGTCGATGAGCAGCACGCCGTGCCGATCGCAGATTTCGCGCAGGCGCGGGAAATACTCGGGTGGCGGCACCAGAACGCCGTTGGTGCCCACCACCGGTTCGACGATGATGGCGGCAACATCGCTCTCATTGCGGATCATGTGCTCGATGTAGTCGGCGCAGGCGATGTTGCAGCCCGGATAGGTGTGCTTGATAGGGCAGTCGTAGCAATTGACTTCCGGCGCGAACACAACGCCGCCGCCTTTGCCTGCCGGCTCCATGGCCCAGCGGCGCGGATCGCCCGTGGCTGCGATGGTGCCCATAGTGGAGCCGTGATAAGAGCGATAGCGGGAGATGATTTTGTTTTTGCCGGTGACCATGCGCGCGATCTTGAAGGCCGCTTCATTGGCCTCGGTGCCGCTGGTGGCAAAGAAGAATTTATTAATGCCCTCGGGGAGAACTTCAAGCAGTTTCTCGCTGAGCCGCGCGCGCGCCGTGGTGGCATAGCCTGGGGCTACGTAGGCAAGCTCGCGGGCCTGCTCGGCAATCGATTCCACCACGCGTGGATTCTTGTGACCGAGGTTGACGCACATCAATTGCGCCGAGAAATCGAGATAGCGGCGGCCTGCGCCATCGGTAAACCAGCAGCCTTCGGCGTCGGCAATATACATTGGCTCCCAACTCTTCTGGAAGCGCCAGGTGCCGTAGTTCGTTTGCCGCGTAATGGTTGATATCTGCTCGGATGTAAGCGTATTCGACGGTGAAATTTCGCTCATTGTGGCTGCTCTCCCAGAAGGATGCCTATACATCCTATCATCGCTGTGCGGCGCATTTGCTTGGCACATACCCGGCAGGTAAAGGGCGCGGAGATGTCAGTAGAAGTCGTGCGAGCGCACTTCGGCTTTGGAGATGTCGAGAGGAACGATCTCCCACGCTTTGACGTGAATGACGCCATCCTGAAGTTGGAGTTGCCCGTCGATGCGCAGGATGCGGCTGCGGGTGACGACGATCCGGTTGGCTTCAAACACGTCGGGCGCGATGACGATGTTGGCAATGCCGGTTTCGTCTTCAAGCGAGAGAAAGACGAAGCCTTTTGCGGTGCCGGGCCGCTGACGTGCGATGACGCATCCGGCAATGCTGACGCGTTGCCGATTCAGGCAGTGGGTGAGTTCCTCTGCGGATAAAATTCCGTCACTACGGAGAGCTGCACGGTAATAGGCCATGGGGTGCGGACCGGTGGTGAAGCCGGTTCCTGAGAAATCGGCAGCAAGGCGCTCTTCATCGTTCATCTTTCTCAAAGGCGTCAGCTTGCGTGTTTCATCTTGCGCGTTCCGGTTTCCGCGCAGCAGCGGGCCGACGGTACGCGCTGCTTCCTCCACCTGCCAGAGCGCATCGCGGCGGTGCTCCACTTCGCCGATTGAGTTGAGCGCTCCGATTTTGGCGAGAGAGACAAGATCTTTGCGGTTGAGTTCGGGGACGCGGAGAGCAAGGTCGTCGATGGAGTGAAAGTTTCCGGCCAGCGCGCGTGCATTCACCAGGGCATTCGCAACGGCGCTTTGCAGGCCCTTTGCGTAGTTGAAACCGAGGCGAAGCGAGAAGGTCGAGTCGGTTTCTACTTCGATGGTGCAGAGCGGCTGGGAGTGCTGCACGTCGATGGGCCGCACACGCAGGCCGTGGCGCTGCGCATCCTTGATGAGCACGGCCGGCGAATAGAAGCCCATGGGTTGATTGTTGAGAATGGCGCAGGTGAAGGCTGCGAGAAAATGGACTTTGAGATAGGCAGACGCATAGGCGATGAGCGCAAAGCTGGCCGCGTGCGACTCGGGAAAGCCGTACATGGCGAAGGAAGAGATGCCCTGGACGATGTTGTCCTGCGCGACGGGATCGATGCCGTTGCGCGTCATGCCGTCGCGCAGTCGGCCTTCGAGATTACGCATGCGCTGCATGGAGCGGCGCATGCCCACTGCGCGGCGCAGTTCTTCGGCTTCTGCGCCGCTAAAGCTGGCGACGACCATGGCCATGCGCAGCAACTGCTCCTGAAACAACGGCACGCCGAGGGTGCGCTTGAGCACGGACTCAAGCGATGGGTGTGGATAGGTGACCTGCTCGCGGCCCTGGCGGCGGCGCATGTAAGGGTGCATCATTTTACCGACGATGGGCCCAGGGCGAATGATAGCCACCTGGACGACGAGATCGTAAAACCGCACCGGCGCATTGTGCGGAATGGACGCCATCTGGGCACGGCTTTCCACCTGGAACATGCCCACCGTGTCGGCTTTGCGGAGCGTCTCGTAGACGAGCGGATCTTCAGGCAGCGTGGCGAGGTCGACTTCCTTTTTGTAGTGGCGCGGGATCAGCTCGATGCACTCCTTGAGCACGGCCATCATGCCCAGGCCAAGCAGGTCGACCTTGATGATGCCGAGGTCGGCGCAATCCTCCTTGTCCCACTGCACCACGGTGCGGCCCGGCATCGAAGCGCGCTCGATAGGGACAACGCGATTCAACATGCCGGCACAGATGACCATGCCGCCGGAGTGCTGGCCGAGATGGCGCGGCATATCGCGCATGCGCAGGCACAGGTCGAGATAGCGGGCAATGCGGGGGTGGCGGATGTCGAAGCCTGCCTGATCGAAGTTGCGGGCCAATGTGTCGTTGTCGCCGTTCCACTCCCAGCGGCTCACCAGGCTTGAGAGGCGCGTGACTGTCTCCTCCTCAAAGCCGAGCGCCTTGCCCACTTCGCGCGCGGCAGAGCGTCCGCGATACGTAATGACGTTGGCGGTCATGGCCGCGCCGAGTGCGCCGTAGTGCTCGTAGCAATACTGAATCACCTTTTCGCGCTCGTCGCCGGAGGGAAGGTCGAGATCGATGTCGGGCCATTCGCCACGGCTCTCGCTCAGGAATCGCTCGAAGAGCAACTCCATGCCGACGGCATCGACTGCCGTAATTTCAAGCGCGTAGCAGACGGCGGAGTTGGCCGCGGAGCCGCGGCCCTGCACAAGAATTCCACGTTGCTGGCAATAACGGATCAGGTCCCACACGATGAGGAAGTAGCCGGCGAAACCGAGCTTGGCGATGAGCTTGAGTTCGTGCTGCACCTGCGCCTTTGCCTTTTCAAGCAGATGTTGTTTGGCCGGATTGCCGTAGCGTTTGCGCACGCCTTCGTCTACGCGCCTGGCCAGGAAGCTGTCCATGGTGTCGCCCACGGGCACTGGGTAGTGCGGGAACTCGTAGCCGAGATTGTTGAGCGTGAAATCGAGGCGCTGGCTCACGATGTGGGTGTTGGCGACGGCCTCTGGAATGTCGCGAAAGAGCGCGGCCATCTCGAAACTCGAGCGCAGCAACCGCTGTTGATTGACGGCGAGAAGGCGGCCTGCCTTGTCGAGCGTGGTGTGGTTGCGAATGACTGTGAGCACATCGAGCAGCTCGCGATCGGCATCCGTTGCGTGGCGAACGCCGTTGGTGGCAATGACCGGCAGGCGCAGCGACGATGCTAATGCAAGCAGCGTCTGGTTGCGGCACTCCTGGTCGCGCCGTCCGTGGCGCTGCAGTTCGAGATAGAGATGCGCTGGGCCGAAGATGGTTTTTAGCCGGTCAATGATTTTGCCGGCGGCCTCGCTACCGCCCTGCGCGAAAGCTGCGGCTAATGGTCCTTCGTCGCCGCCTGTGAGGCAGATGAGGCCCGCGGAAAATTCTTCAATATCTTCAAGCGTGGCTGCGCCTTCAGCCTTGGTGTTTTCGCGCATCTTGAAGCGGGTGATGAGCTGGCAGAGATTTTGATAGCCGGTTTGCGATTCAGAGAGCAACAGCAGCCGCGGCGGCTGTGCGGGATGCTGATGCGGCAGCCAGGCCGGCGGCGTGAGCATGTTTCCAAAGGAGCGGACAGCAATCTCCGCGCCGATATGCGCGCGCACGCCGCAACGAACGCCCGCGGTATGAAAGCGCGCCGCTCCGTAGAGGCCGTTGCGATCGGCAAGCGCGAGGGCGGCCATGCCGAGTTGCGCGCCGCGCTCGATGAGCGTTTCCGGCTGCGAGCCGCCGTCAAGAAAACTGAAGGCGCTGGCGCAATGCAGCTCGACATATTCGTTTTCTTCCGTAATTGCCGCTGTTCTGCGACCAATAACGGCGCTCGTGGTGGCTTGAAATGCATGTGACTGGTAAGCATCGTCCGGATGGCAGACCGGCGTTCCGGGCGAACGAGAGTTCGAAACTTTATGGCCGAGGTCAGTCATAGTAAGCCTCAAGCCGCCATTCATGCTTGTCACGGTCCATTACCAGCACGCAGGCCACGGGCGTACCTTGCGACTCTGCCAGCACATCCCACTCGTCGCTGTCCCAGCCGTCCACCGACCACCAGCATCCGCTGCTGCGCCACGGGCCGAACGATGTAGCGATCTTGTAACTTTGGCGGCCATCGTGAAAGAGCGTGGGCTGCCCTGCGTTGAGAACGACGCGCACCGCAAGCGGAGGCCGCAGGCGGCGCAGAGCCATGCGCGGCTGGCCTTTATGCTTTTCATCAGGCGAATTCTCCGCGCTAAAGCTCGTCATGCGGAAGCTGCCTGCACGGTGCGTGTCTTTGAGTTCCGGCGAGCCGACTCGGTCTTCACCGGCAATCGCCTTCAAGCGCGCGATGGTTACATCCAGACGCGAGGGCTCCGGCGTTTGCGGCGCAAACAGTCCTAGTTGCACCTTGCTGGACTGGCCTGCTTCCGCGCTGAGCGTGAGTGACAACACGGCTGTCGGCGGAGGGTTGGCTGCGATCTCCAGTTGCAGCAGCTTGAGCAGAAATTTGCGATCGACGGAAGGCAGCGCGGGACGAATTGTCAGCCGGTGTGCGCGCTTGCCTTCGAGTTCCAGTTCGACAGTGACCAAAGCCAGCGACATGGCGCGTGTGGCGGCACGCAGTGCCAGACTGTCGATCATGCGCGCGCCTACAAACAGCAGCGAGTCCATCTGCTCGACCGGCGTTTCAAACTCGCAGAACTCGCGGAGCGAAAATGCGGCCTCTATCGGTTGAAAGGCGTGCGTTTGCGCGCCGAGCGCGAGATTGCGCCAGGTAGATGCGCTTTGGCCGAGACGCGCAATCAGGTCCACTTCAGGCAGCGCCGCCAGCTCGCCCAGCGTACGAATGCCCCATA
>PLOG01000086.1:26383-26695 GCA_003142935.1 Acidobacteriaceae bacterium | reverse complement strand
GCTCGCCTCTTCTATTCGCGGAGAAAAGCTGGCCGCGCATTCCAGCAGCACCGTGCGCGCCGCTGCCTCACTCTCGAGTGATCGAGGCAACAGGCGCAGTTCTCCATTCTGGCCGGCGAGTGCTTCGGCCTCCAGACGGGTCATGCCTGTAGCCGCACCCTGTTGCCGCGCGTTTCGATTCATTGAGCAGACCTGCTCAAGCGGTGCGCGGCCTTCAAGTACCGCAACAGGCAGTGCCTGCAAGTCCGGCCGCAAGCGCAGCAGGGCCTGCGAAGGGAACTCCGCTGCATGAACGCATGCATACAGTTGCTG
>PLOG01000086.1:26139-26365 GCA_003142935.1 Acidobacteriaceae bacterium | reverse complement strand
GCCGCACACTGGAGGGCCAGGGCTGCGCCGGACTGGGCGTTCGTTCCCTGGGCGTTGCTTCCTTGGCCCTGGCTTGCTTTGACGGTTTCGGCCTGCGCTAAAACTACCAGGGAGGTGCGCGCACGGTCGGCCGCCTGGCGAAAACGGAACCACGTCGCCAGTGGAATCCGCCGCGCATGCTCGGCCGCAGTGTCGCCCAGGTCCAGCACGATGGCGGCAAACCCGC
>PLOG01000086.1:0-26122 GCA_003142935.1 Acidobacteriaceae bacterium | reverse complement strand
ACCCATGCGCAGACCTGGCCCGAGGCGGTTCTCTTAGCTAGAAACGAAAGCACAAGCGTAGTGCGCCCCGAAGACTCCGGCCCGTTGACTTCGCTGATGGCGCCAATGGGCAGTCCACCGTCGAGTAGAGCGTCCACCGCGGCGATGCCGGTGGAGGCAGTTTCACGGACGGTGCGCTGCACAGGGGTCAGCGCCGCTGGGAAACTTCGTTCCAGGGCGTGCTCAATTTCGAGACGGAGGGCAGCGGCAGAGCGGGCAGACATATTCGCCTTTTATTCGCTATAGCTTCCATCGGCAACGGCCTTCTTGTCAACAGTCTTTCCTGGGAATTTGCGCAGATGCTGCGGCATGCTGAGGGCATCGTGTGTGGTCAATTCGCTCGCAAGCCAACGCAAGACATTTTGAATGAATGGTTTGGCGTTGAGCTTGAGTAGATGCCCTGGTTTGCGCCGGCTACAACGTTGCCCCGCAAGAGTGTGCAGCCCGTGGTAAGGCCAATCCGCGACACCGGCAGCCGCGCATTCGCTCTTTTGCGCAGGGAAACAGGTGGGTGTATGGATTTAGGGCAGATTGGCTAGTACTACTGTGTTATAAACTGGATACCCGTTCACGATTTATGCGATGAGGTTGCGCCTAAACTGTTGTATCTTTGCGGCATGAGCGCCAAGACTGGAGCTTTAGGCGCCCGGCAGCAACGGTTAACGAGCTACCTTGACCGTCTTGCGGAAACGTCCGGGCACGCGGATCGTGCAGTTCCTCTCAAGTTGTACTGCACCGGGTTGCTGCTGCCCGGGGAGCGCAAGTCGGTCGAACCGATGGCAGCGCGGCTGGCCCCGGACAACGTGCGGCGCATGCACCAGTCGCTGCACCATGTGGTAGCCGAAGGTGGCTGGAGCGACGAGGCCCTGTTGGGTTGCACGCGCAACTATACGCTGGCGGCGATGACGAAAAGCGGCCCGGTTGTAGCCTGGATCGTCGACGACACGGGCCTTCCGAAAAAGGGAACTCATTCCGTCGGAGTAGCGCGGCAGTATTGCGGACAGACCGGCAAGCAGGATAACTGTCAGATTGCCGTGAGTCTTTCGGTGGCTACGTGCAACGCCAGTCTGCCCATGGCTTACCGCTTGTACCTGCCCGAGGCTTGGGCCAACGACGCTGAGCGCAGGCAACAGGCGGGGATTCCCAAGGAGGTTCTGTTCCAGACCAAGCTGGAGATCGCTCTGGGACAGATCCGCCAAGCCTTGGCCGACGGTGTTCCCCAGGGCACGGTGCTGGGAGATCCGGCTTACAGCAACGACACCGGCTTTCGTCAGGCGGTGGCCGGACTCCAGTTGAGCTATGTGCTGGGCGCCCAGAGCAGCACCACCGTCTGGCCGCCGGGAATCGAGCCCCTTTCGGCACCCCCATACTCGGGACGCGGCCGGCCGGCAAATCGCCTGCGCCGCGACGCGGATCATGCGCCCGTGTCGGCCAAGCAACTGGCGCTGAACTTGCCGGCCAAGGCATGGAAGACGGTGATGTGGCGAGAAGGCTCGCGCCATCCCTTGCGCTCTCGCTTTGCCGCAGTGCGCATCCGCGCTGCCCATCGCGATCACAAACTCCGCCAGCCGCGAGAACTTGAATGGCTCTTGATTGAGTGGCCTCGTGGCGAATCCGAACCTACGAAATACTGGATGTCCAATCTGGCCGAAAGCATCCGTTTCCGCGCTCTGGTCGGGCTGGCAAAACAGCGCTGGATCATCGAACGCGATTATCAAGAACTGAAACAGGAACTGGGGCTGGGCCACTTCGAAGGACGCGGCTGGCGCGGATTCCATCATCATGCCACTCTCTCGATCGCCGCCTATGGCTTCCTGGTGGCCGAGCGGTGCCGTTTTTCCCCCTCAGCCCGCAGTGGGCATCTTGGACTATCTGCTCCCCAACTCCCGCCCGGCTTCCTGCCACGAGGATCGCATCCGTCCGGAAAGACATAATCCTCACTCCATCGCCACCCTCCGCATCCTGCTCACACGTTCACTGCTCAACCAACTCTGCCGATGCCCCTTCCGCGGAGTTCAACGTTTATAACACAGTAGTACTAGTGGGACTGCGAAGAGAGGAAATGGGAAACCGATCCGGCAACGGGTGTGCGACCGACCTTTGCGGTCGCACGGGCCAGGAGTTCTTTGTCGGCTTGCGGGAGGGTTTCCAAGTCCCCACCTTCAAACCAAGTGAGCGCCTTGACGGCTTCGCTGGGCTGAAAACTCAAGCCGTACAGTGCGGATGCAGCGGCCAGACCTTCATCCAGCCCAACCTCCGTGCGTAGAATCGCGGCCACATCACGGTAGTCTTTCGCTTCGATCCTCTGCTGCAACACCTTCAGCTTGGTAGCCAGCAGATCAAGCAGAGATGCGACCTCAGCAACGCCATCAGGCGTTCGGTCGGGAACACCGGCGCGCCCGACGTCGATCCCTCCGAAAAAAGAGACCTTCACACTGGCTTTCCCAGCGGGCGCCAGAACAGTCAGCGTGTCTTTTCGATCCTGAAGAATTCTCGAATAGCCGAGAAAAGGAAAGCCGCGTTCGAGGCTCTCGCGGTCAAGAGGCTTCTCAGTAAAGAAGTCGAAGTCGACGGAAGTCCTGTGCCCCAGCCGAAGCGCCACCGCAGTACCGCCATACAGAACGAACCCCATCTCGAGGGTGGCTGCGAGCTGTGGCCAAATCTCGCGCTGTTCAGGCGGCAGAACTTCCCAATGCGGCTCGAACTTGTTCATGCCATCTTCCTGACTGGCATTGGAGGCACCGGCTTGTTCCCGCACTCAGCGAGTCCCAGGCGGTAGTGCCAGTAATGCCACGAGCGGGAATCCAACTGCCCGGCCTCGGCGTCCCGCAAGACTTCGCGCAGGTAGTCCAGGCCAGCCACTTCGATCAACTCGTTCAGGTCGTCCCAGGTTCCTAATTTCATTACCTGCGCCGCAACGCGCTGGGGAAACAACATCGCCTCGTCAGGCGTCTTCCACCAGACGTAGGTGGGAGCGAGCCGCAGCAGCAGGCACGCGAGTGCTTCGGGGGACGGTTGCGGGAGCGGGCTCAGAGTTGCGGGGCGGGCGTATTCGGTAGTTGCTTCCGGGGCATCCATGGCGTTTGCTCCCTACTGCCCATTTTATCAAGCCAATGAATTTAGCTGATGAATTTATTGGAGGTTCGCTTGCAATACCCGCCGTGTTGGGACTACGCTGTAAACATGCATCGATGTCGCTAACGCCGTCCTGGTGAGAGCTCCGATGCAGCAGCGNNCGAACGTAACTGAACTCATTGGCCACACCCCTTTGGTGCGGCTAAACCGCGTGTCCGCCGGGTTACCGGGGACTGTTGTAGCAAAGCTGGAGAGTCAGAACCCGGTTTCGAGCGTCAAGGACCGCATCGGCCTGGCAATGATCGAAGCGGCCGAGAAGGCGGGCAAGATCACGCCGGGCAAGACCGTTTTGATTGAGCCGACCAGCGGCAATACAGGCATCGCGCTGGCATTTGTAGCTGCTGTCAAGGGCTACAAGATCATCCTGACCATGCCTGAGACGATGAGCCTGGAGCGGCGCGTGGTGCTGCTGGCATTCGGCGCGGAGATCGTGCTGACTCCCGGCCCGAACGGAATGAAGGGCGCGATTGCCAAGGCCAACGAGATTCTGGCCAAGACGCCGAATGGCTTTGTGCTGCAGCAATTCGACAACCCTGCCAACCCGGCGATTCACCAAGCGACCACTGGCCCTGAAATTTGGGACGACACCGACGGAAAGGTCGACATCCTCATCTCCGGCGTGGGAACGGGCGGCACCATCACCGGCGTGGCGAAATACATCAAGTCGAAGAAGCCCTTGTTCAAGGCAATTGCCGTTGAGCCAACGGACAGTCCGGTGCTCTCAGGCGGCAAGCCGGGGCCGCACAAGATACAGGGGCTGGGTGCGGGCTTTGTTCCCAGCATTCTCGACACAAAGCTCATTGACGAGGTTGTGCAGGTGACCAACGATGAGTCTGTCGAGACGGCTCGGCGACTGGCGAAAGAGGAAGGCCTTTTCGTCGGCATCAGTTCGGGGGCAGCGGCGGCGGCGGCTTTGAAGGTTGCTGCCCGGCCTGAGAATGCCGGCAAGCTGATCGTGGTGGTGCTACCCGACTTCGGTGAGCGGTACCTCTCCAGTGTGTTATTCGAGCCGCTGCGGCAACAGGCGCTGGCGCTGCAGGCCGAGCAGATTGCAGTCGCGGTTTAGGCCGTTTGTCTCTGGCGGAACGTGCACCGTTCCGCCAGAGCAACGTATGCTTAAGTAAATCCTTTCGTTTAGCTCGTTATGTCAATGTTTGGCCGCATCCGTGAAGATATCGGCTCCGTGCTGGAGCGGGACCCTGCCGCCCGCTCCCGGCTGGAGGTGTTGCTCTGCTATCCGGGCCTGTGGGCGGTGTGGATTCACCGCGTCTCGCATTCGCTTTGGAGATCGAAGCTGCGGCTGCCGGCGCGCATGCTCTCACAGGTGGGCCGGTTCTTGACGGGCGTGGATATTCACCCCGGCGCATTGCTGGGGCGGCGTCTGTTTATCGATCACGCGACCGGCGTGGTGATTGGCGAAACCGCAATCGTAGGCAGCGACGTGACCATGTACCAGGGCGTTACCCTGGGCGGCACCGGAAAAGGGCACGGCAAGCGCCACCCAACCGTCTGCGATGGAGTTTTCATCGGAAACAACGCCAATGTGCTGGGCAATATAACCGTGGGCGAAAACTCGCGGGTCGGCGCGGGCTCGGTGGTGCTGTCGGATGTGCCGCCAAACTCGACGGTGGTTGGCGTTCCCGCGCACATCGTCTATCGCAACGGGCAGCGGGTGCTGATTACCGATCCGCACGACGTGAAGGATCCGCTCTCGGACGCACTGATCGCGCTTGCGGCTCGAGTTGAAGAGATGGAGGAGCGGTTGGGCGGCGAATCGCGTCCCGACGAACCCTTCGCCGCCGAAGAAGCCGAGCGCGAAGCGTATCGCATGGAACTGGAACGGCTGCGGGTCTATGTTTCAATGGGCGAGGGGATCTGAAGCGGAATGACGCGCTTCCGGTGCTACAGTGGTTCCGTTCCCATCTTTTGTTGACGGAGTCCGTCTCCTTGCCGGGTTTTCGCTCGCTGCTTGTGGCCGTTCTCGCACTTCCTGCCGCTGCTCCTGCCGCTGCTCGCGTGCAGGCCGCAGCGGTGCCCGCGGAGATGCGGTCGACTGCTTTTACCGTCAGGGTCGACGGACACCCGGTAGACGTGGCCCATGCGGCAGCCAGCTATGAGTTCGTGAGCTTCGACATTACCGGGCCGGTGACGGTGGAGATTACCGCCGCGGACGCTGGTTTCTGGGACAAAGGCGTCGATATTCAGCCCTGGCGGCTGGGGCTGCGGCCCGTGCGACAGGGACCGACGATCCGCTTCAGGCTGGCGGGGCCGGCGAAGCTGTCGATCTCACGGCCTGGGGACTTTCTGAACCACGCGGCCATGCTGTTTCTTTTTGCAGGCGCGCCGCCTCCGCCGCTGCCACGCGATGCAAAGATTCACGTCTTTCAGCCTGGCGTGTATCGCGGCAGCCTGAACCCGAAGAGCGGCGAGACGATCTACCTGGCTCCGGGCGCCTACATTTTTGGCAGTTTGAATTTGTGGAAGGTCGAGAACGTTAAAGTGCTGGGGCGCGGCACCATTGTTTATGACGGCCCGCAGGATCCGAACAGCGACGAGGGCTGGATGCAGAAGCCCGACTGGCACTGCATCGGCGCACTCGATGCTCGCAACGTGGAGATCAACGGGCTGACCTGCATTGTGCGGTCACGGACCTGGTCGATCCAGATGAAGGATTCCAGCGGATTTGTATTCGACGATCTGCGGGTGGTCGGCGGCAACCCCGACAACGCCAACCAGGACGGCATGGACTGGCTGGGCGGAGGCGACACCGTGGTTCGCAACGCATTCATCCGCTCGTCGGACGATGTGTTTGCGATGCAGGGCAACTGGGACGGCTATACGCAGGCCGACCTGGTGCGCCCCGGTCAGGATGTGCAGAACATCTTGATTGAGCACAGCGAACTCTCGACGAGCATCTCGAACATTGTGCGCTCGGCGTGGCCGCAAAAAAAGTTCAACTCGAATAACTTTACGCTGCGCGACTCAGACATTCTGCACGGCGGCATTGGGGCGTGCGGACAGACGTTTGCCCTGCTGGGCATGTGGGGCGCAAAGGATGCCAGCGGCCTGCACACCAATTACACGTTTGAGAATCTGACGCTCGACAACTGGTACTCGCTGGTGCAGATGGAGCAGAAATTACCCGGCCTGAAGGGATTCACGTTCCGCAATATCTGGGCGCTGGACCAGCCGCCACTTGCCGACTCCTCCATGACGGGAGATGTTGCGGGGGTGACCTTCGACAATGTGAAGTACGGACAGGCGCGCGCGGAAGGGAATGTGGATCTGCCGCTGAGCGTGAATGACGGAGCGCAGCAGCCTCAGTTCGTCACGACGCACAAGCCGGATGCGGGATTCAGCGTCGATACTCCGGTGTTTGCGCCGGGACGTCTGGTCAGTTTTACGGCAAAGGCCTCACCAGGGGCACGGTACACATGGCTCTTCGGCGACGGAACCATTGGACATGGCAGGCAAGTGCATCATCGCTTTCCCGATGCGGAGGGCACCGAACTCGACGGCGAGAATGGCGCGGGCCGCTTCAGGGTTTTGCTTCATGTCGAGGGCAAAGGCGGGCAGCAGGACTGGGCTGCGCAGGGCGTAGTGGCCGTGGCCAAATGGCACGACGCCGGGACCACGGCCGTTCCAACGGCGACAGGCCTCGTATGGAAGATTTACCCCGGCACCTGGATCGAGCTTCCGGACCTCACGAAGCAGCAAGCGGTCTTTTCGGGCGATGCACCCAATCTGCACGCCGAACCCCAGGGGTTTACGCGCTACGCCGCGGCGTGGGATGGGCTGATCGACATTCCAGCCGATGGCGGCTACACGTTTTACCTGATTGACCGCGACGGCGCGCGGCTTGCGATTGACGGAGTGGAGATAGCGAAGACCGGGCCGCCCTTTGCCCAGGTTTGCGGCTCGCCGGGCAATGCGCTGAGGTACGATCGCGGCTCGCTGGGTCTGCGCGCGGGCAAACACAGGTTTCATCTGGAAGGGCTGCACACGGTGAGCCAAGGGTGGCCGCGGCTGCTGTGGGAAGGGCCGTCGCTACCGCTGACCGACGTGCCCCAGGCGGCGTTCAGCCACTTACGGCAGGATTCTATAACGCAGGGAAAAGGGAACAGGGAATAGGGAACGGGAAACGGGGAACCAGACCTCATCCGCTTTTTTCTTGTAATTTTGCGGAGGGTGTAAAATTACGCCCATGGCAAACTATCGCGTCGNNTGGTCGCAGGGTGCAACCGAGGAGGAAGCTCTTGCCAACATCCAGGCCGCAATTCAAGAGTATGTTGAGGCGGCTGAGGAACTGGCCAGTGAGGATGACAGCCGCCTTGTCGAAGTCGGGATTGGGTAGACCGTGGATTCAACGGCCGGAAGTTTGGCTGTGTACAAGCGCTCACGATTGTTTTTTCAAAGCGATTCCTGTATTTTATGCCGTTCAAAGTAAACAAAAGTACATTCAAGCAAGCATAAGTAGACACAAGTAAGCAATTTGATTGCAGTTGTTTAGAGGACATTCCGCCTTGACTCATATACCTGGGCAGCAGGTGATTAATCCAGAACTGCTGAGGTAACTCGTGTCCAAGCTGCCGGGTATCAACCATCTTCGAGCTATTGGCGCGCTGGAAAAAGCAGGATTCCGCGTACTCCGTCAAGGCGCGCATGTTGTGATGACAGATGGAATACGAATCCTGACAATACCACGCCACAATCCAATCAATGCAATCACAATGGGCGGTATTGTCCGGGACGCGGGTCTGAGTTTGGAGCAGTTTCGGGAGCTGTTATAACTGCGGGTTCTGGTCCTGTCATTTTGGCAGTTGAGAAGCATCCCATCCTCCGCCGAGGGCGCGGACCAGGCCGACGCTCGAGACGAACTGCCGCGCCTGGAGGTCGATGGCGGCGCGCTGGTTGGAGAGCAGTGTGGCTTCGGCCGTAAGCACCTCAAGGTAGCTGGTGACGCCGCCCTTGTAGCGCTGGTTGGAGAGATTGAATGAGTTTTGCGCGGATGCGACAGCGCGCTGCTCGTCGCCCGACTCCTGTTCCAAAACCCGCAGGCCGGAGAGCTGGTCTTCAACGTCGTTGAAAGCGTGGAAGACGGTGTTGCGGTATGCGGCGGCCTGGGCCTCGTAGTTGTGGCGGGCCTGGCTGGTGAGGGCGCGGCGCTGACCGGCGTCGAAGAGCAATTGGGTGGCCTGCGCGCCGAGGGACCAGAGCGAACTGGGGCCCTGAATCCAGGTTCCTGGGTTGGTGCTTTCAAAGCCGCCGGCTCCGCCGAGGTTGATGGTGGGAAAGAAGGCGCTGACGGCGATTCCGATTTGCTCGTTGGCGGCGGCGGTAAGGCGCTCGGAGGCGGCGATGTCGGGACGGCGCTGGAGCAGTTGCGAAGGCACGCCAACGGGAACCTTGGGCAAAGGAATATCGAGCGGCGATGGCGGGATGCTGAAGGTGGAGAGATCGTAGCCGGCGATGGTTCCGATGGCGTGTTCGAATTGGGCGCGCGCTACGCCGATATCGACCAGTTGGGCACGGACGGTTTCAAGCTGGGTGCGGGCCTGGGCTACGTCGACGCCGGTCCCGATTCCGCCGGAAAAGAGGCGCTGGGTCAGATCGAGTTGATGCTGGAGGTCGGCGACGGTGGCAGTAAGCAGTTTGGTCTGGGCATCGAGGCCGCGCAGTTGAAAATAGTCGGAGGCCATTTCGGCGTGGAGACTGAGATCGACGTTAGCCATGTCCGCGGCGCTGGCCTGCGCGTTTTCGCGGGCGGCTTCGACGGTGCGGCGGATGCGGCCCCAGAAGTCCGGCTCCCAGCTTGCCTGGCCGCCGATCACCAGATCGTTGTAATCGGTAACGCCGCTGGCCAAGGGCCGGTTTGCCGAAACCCGGTCGCGGCTGACCGAGAGGTTTCCGGAGAGTGTGGGAAAAAGATTCGCGCGGGCCGCCTTCACCTGATCGCGCGCGGCCAGGTACGTCTCCAATGCCTGTCGCAGGCCCGGATTGTTGTCGGCGATGCGGTCTTCAAGTTGATTCAGTTGCCGATCCTGGTAGATCTCCCACCAGTTGCCGCGCAGCATGCCGTCAGAGGGCGTGGCTGGCTGCCAGCCACCTCCAGCGGGACTAGGCGGCGGGACGACAACGGCTGTCGCGCCGGTCTCTTTGTAGGCGGCGGGGGCCTGATAGCCGGGACGGGTGTAGTTGGGACCGACGGGTTTGCAGCCGACAAGCAAAATCAGGGCCAGCGATGCTGAGAGGAAGGCCGTTGGGGCTTTGCAGGTTTCGGAAAAAGAGCGTGAAATGGGCAGTAAGCCCGAAAAGCATACCTCAGGGGCTGAAGCCCACGTTGATTTTGCTGGGTTTATGTACGGGCTAAAGCCCGTACCCTTCAACGCATCGAGTTTTCCCGCAGCCTGTAAAGCCCTCGTCGATTTCGCGGCATCTACGGCACGACTGAAGTCGTGCCCTGACACAGAGCCTTCGCGAATATTCGCTGGAACGAGCTTTTTCTCAGCTTGAGGGGCTCGCATGGCTACTGGCCTCCTGCATTGGAGGAACTGCCGGGGTTGACGACGGATACCTTTTCGCCGTCAATGAGTGAGTCGGGCGGGTCCTGAATTACGCGATCGGAAGCGCTGAGGCCGCTCACGATCTGGACGTTTGCGCCATCATCCTCGCCAATGACGACTGGAACCAGGCGGGCGACGCCGCCGTCGACCACGGTGCCCACGCGCATGCCTTCCCTGCGGAAGATGAGCGCCGCGGAGGGTACGACAAACACTGGACCGGCGGGCGGTGTCTTGAAGTGAACCTGGGCCAACGACCCTGGCAGCAGCTCGCCGCCGCGGTTGTCCACGTCGATTTCGACCAGCAGTGTCCGACTGACCGGATCGATGGCGTCAGCGGTCCGCACTAACGTGCCCTGATAGACCTTTCCGGCTCGTTCGACAAAGGTGAGACCGATCTTCATTCCGCGCTTCACCGTCTGTGAATCGCTCTGCGGCAGGTTGGTGTAGACGCGCAGGGTCTGGATGGCCTGCATGTGGAACAATTCCTTGCCGGCGCCCTGGTCAATCAACTGGCCGGTGTCAACGGTGCGCGCGGTCACGACCCCGTCAAACGGCGCATAGATTTTTTCAAAGGATTGCAATTCGGTAAGCCGCTGCACGTTTGCCTGCGCGGAGCGTACGGCAGCGGCGGTGGCGGCGGCCTGGTTGACGAACGTGTCGGTATCCTGGCGGGAGACGGCGTTGGACTGCACCAATCCGCTGTAGCGCTCAGCCTGGATGTGGGCGTTGTTGGCGTTCGCCTGGGAAGTTACCAGATCGGCCCGAGCCTGGGAGAGCTGCTGATCCAGTTCGGGCGTAGCGATATCGGCCAGCAGGGCGCCCTTCTTTACTCTTGCGCCGATGTCGAAGTACCAGTGGGTTAGGTAGCCGTTGGTGCGGGCATAGATGGGCGAGTCAGTAAAGGCAGTCACGTTGCCGGGCAGTACGAAGCTGTCAACCGGCGCGCCTGCCTTGGGAGCCGCAACAACAACCGTGGGCGGGGCCAACTGCTGGGTACGCTCGGCGAGCACGGAGTCGGCGCGGGTGCGGTGCAGAATCCCCAGCCCGCCCAGCAGCAGGGCCACAAGGAGGAGCAGGGCGACGCCGACAAGGGCCAGGCGCGGAGAGATCGGCTTCTGCTCTGGCGCGCTCTCGTGGCCATGGGCCGGTTGCGGATTGTTGCCGGGTTCGTTTGTCATGAGGAGTTACTCCGAAATCTCGTCGAATTCATCGAAAGCTGTTGCGCGCGTGGCGCCGAGAGCGGCTTTGCGGCTGCGCTCGATGCGGCCGTGTATGAGGGAGAAGAAGGCAGGTACAAAGAATAGCGTGGCCACGGTGGCCAGCAGCAGACCGCCGATGACGGCGCGGCCCAGCGGGGCGTTCTGCTCGCCGCCGTCGCCCAGCCCCAAAGCCATGGGCACCATGCCGATAATCATGGCCAGGGCAGTCATCAGCACTGGGCGCAAACGCACAAAGCCGGCATTCAGAGCGGCTCGGCGCGCATCGCCTACCAAAATATCCAACTGCTCGCGGGCAAAGCTCACCACCAGGATGGAGTTGGCCGTGGCCACGCCCATGCACATGATGGCGCCGGTCAGAGCAGGTACGCTCAACCTCGTGTTGGTGAGGAACAGGAACCAGACGATGCCTGCCAGCGCCGCGGGCAGCGCCGAGATGATCAGGAACGGATCGAGCCAGGACTGGAAGTTCACCACGATAAGCAGGTAGACCAGCAGGATGGAAAACACCAGCCCAATCAGCAGCCCCGTGTAGGACTTGTACATGGTCTCGCTCTCGCCGCGCAGAATGAAGCGCGAGCCGCGGGGCAGATTCTTCTGGTAACGGGCTATTATCTTCTCAACCCCGCGGGTGACGGTACCCAGGTCGGTTCCATCCACATTGGCGTATATGTCCAGAACCGGTTCCACATCGTAGTGGCTCACGGTTCCCTGTTCGGCTCCGGGAACGATGGTGGATAGATTGCCCAACACCTGCACAGGCCGCGGAACTCCCGGCACCGCAGAGGCGCCCGACCCACTCGCCTGTGGCGCGGCGGCGGCGCCTGTGATGGGCAGACTTTTCAGAGCGGCCAGGGACTCCAGCTTGTATTGCGGGGTCTGAATGGCCACGTTATAGGAAACCCCGTTGTGGGGATCGAGATAGAAGCTGGGAGTGGTCTGGAAGCTGCCGCTCAGAGCCACCAGCAGGCCGGTGGCCACGTCCTTCTGAGTCAGCCCGATCTCCTGGGCGCGGGTGCGATCCACGTTCACCGTCATGTTCGGATAGTTGAAGGGCTGCTGGATGCGCGCGTCGGCGGCACCGGGCACATAGCGGACCTCGTCGAGCATGCGCTCGGCCAGGACGCGGTTATCCTCCAGCCTGGGGCCTACGATCTGAATATCGATGGGCGCTGAAAGGCCGAAGTTCAGAATCTGGGTGACGATGTCGACTGGCAGAACATAAAACGTGACACCGGGATATTGACGGGCGAGCACAGTGCGCAGACGCTCGACGTAGTCCTGGGTGGGATGGTGGTCCTTGGTCAACTGCACCTGGATATCGGCGTCGGCCGGGCCGATGGGGGCCGAGGTCGAGTAGGAGAGGTTTAAGCCTGAGTAGGGCAGGCCGATATTATCGACGATCGTGACCACTTCTTTGGCCGGAATCTGCGCGCGGATGGTCGCGTCGATGTGATCGCAGAGGGCGGCCGTCTCCTCAATGCGCATGCCGGTGCGGGCGCGCACGTGGATCTTGAACTGTCCGGCGTCCACCGAAGGAAAGAAGTCCTGACCGAGCCAGGGGGTCAGGATTCCCAGCGAGGCAAGCGAGAAGACCAGGAAGAGGATAAGGAAGACACTCGCGTGGTCGACACAAAGGGTGAGTATGCGCAGATATGCGTGACGAAATCTCTCAAAGCCCGACTCGAAGCCCAACTGAAAGCGGGTAAAAGGATTGCGGCTGGCTTGCTTTCTGGCCGTCTGGGCGTCGTCGTGCTCCTGGAGCAGGTATTTCGCCATCGTCGGCACCAGGGTCCGCGAAAGCAGGTAGCTTGCCAGCATGGCGAACACAACTGCCTCGGCCATGGGCACAAACAGGTAGCGCGCCACGCCGCTGAGTAGAAACATGGGAACGAAGACGATGCAGATCGAGAGGGTGGAAACAAATGCCGGAATGGCAATCTGTGCCGAGCCGTCGAGAATCGATTGTTCCAGCTCTTTGCCCGACTCCAGGTAGCGGTTGATGTTTTCGATGGCCACCGTGGCATCGTCCACGAGGATGCCCACAGCCAGCGCCATGCCGCCCAGGGTCATGATGTTGATGGTCTCGTGCAGCATATAGAGCACAATGAGCGAGCACAGGATCGAAAGAGGAATGGAAACCGCAATGATGATGGTGGATCGCCAGCTTCCCAGGAAGACCAGGATCATGATGGCGGTGAGGCAGGCGGCCACGATGGCCTCCCGCACTACGCCGCCGATGGCCCCGCGGACGAAGATCGACTGATCGGAAAGGGGGTTGATCTGCAACTGCGGCGGCAACTGCCCCTTCATGCCATCCACCTTTGCGCGGACGCCCTTGATGATGTCCAGCGTGGACGAGGAGCCGGTTTTCATGATGCTCATGAGGGCGGCGCGCTGGCCGTCCACACGCACGATATTGGTTTGCGGTGGATTGCCGTCGCGGACGTGGGCCACGTCGCGGATATAAATCATGGCGCCGTTCACGGCTTTGATGGGCAGGTTGTTCAGGTCGTCGACCACCCTGGGCGCGGAGTTGGTCTCGATTGCGTACTCGAAGCGGTCGATCTTCATCGTGCCCGAGGGCGCGATCAGGTTCTGCGCGCTCACTGCGTTGACCACGTCGACCGGCGACAACCCCTTTGCCTGTAGCGCATTCAGATCGAGGTCCACCTCGATCTGGCGCTGCTTGCCTCCGTAGGGAAAGGGCGTTTGCGCGCCCTCGACCGTGGCAAGCTGCGTGCGGATGGTGTTCGTTCCCAGGTCGGATAGCTGCTGCTCGTTGAGCCCTCGTCCCGCAAGTCCCAACTGCAGCACGGGCACGCTGGAGGCATTGTACTGGATGACGAAGGGGGGCGTGGTGCCTGGTGGCAGGCTGCGCAACTGCACTTGGTTAATCGCGGTGACCTCGGCAACCGCACTCCCGACGTTCACGTGCGGCTGGAAAAAGATTTTGATGACCGCAAGGCCGTTGAGCGATTGCGACTCGATGTGCTCGATATCGCTGACCGCCGTGGTCATGCCGCGCTCGCTGTTGGTGGTAATGCGCTCGGCAATCTCCTCTGCCGAAAGACCGGTGTATTGCCACACCACCGTCACCACCGGGATATCGATATTGGGAAAAATATCCGTGGGCATCGAGAGGATGCTGTAGGCACCAAGAATAAGAATCAAAAACGCAAAGACGACGAAGGTATAAGGCCGCCGCAGCGCAAGCCGGACAATCCACATAAGGTTGCAACTCGCTCCCGAGCCGGGTTGGTGTTGATTGACAGACCATGAACGGTTAGCTGCCGACCCTGTCGATCAAGAAACGGGCCAGCAACAATCTCGGTCCGATTCTGACCGGCTCTCAGGATTCCTGGGCTGAACGGGGCAACCGTTTAAGCCCGATCCTACTTGCTGTTGAAACTACAATGGTAGTCGAAGACGAGGGCGAATAGAGCGGGAACGGAAAAAAGCGATGTACCTCATAGTCATTGGACAGCCCAACTGGCTGCCAGGATGCATGCCGCAGGTCAGTCATATCGAGATGCGAGGCAATTATCGAGTTGTCCAAGAACACTAGTTCGAGTTCGCTGCCGGAGGAGGTCCTGCGCTCCCGGCATCGGCAATCGCCTTTGATGGCGGTCTTTCATCACCCAGCAGCCGCTCGATTGCCCGCGCAAGAGTCCTGGGCTGCTTCGCCGGACCATAGCGTGCGACTACATTACCCTCCCTGTCGACCAGAAACTTGGTAAAGTTCCACCGAATAGCGCCGGCCCCCACAAAGCCAAGTAGACCGGGCCTTTCCTTTTTCAGGAAACGATAGAGGGGGTGCGCGTGGGGGCCGTTCACGTCGATTTTGGCGAAGAGGGGGAAGGTGACGCCATAGTTTTTCTCACAGAAGGCGCCAATTGCCGCTTCCGTGTCCGGCTCCTGGGCCCCGAACTGGTTGCACGGGAAGGCGAGCACTTCAAAACCGCGGCCCCGATAAGTGCGATAGAGCGCTTCAAGGCCCGCGTATTGCGGCGTGAAACCGCACAGGCTGGCGGTATTGACGATCAGCAGCACGCGGCCGCGGAAGTGGTCCAGGCTTAGTGGCTGGCCGTCAAGATGCGGGACCGGAAGCGGAGGCGGCAGCGACGCCAGGAGCGGGGCGGAGAACTCATATACGGTGTTCAAGGTTTGATCCATGAGAGGAAAATCGTCCTTGGGGAGAGGTGCCCTGCACGGTTTGCGCACGTCTAAGAGGGATGCTGCCATACGAAGAAGGGATGCAAAAGGGCCTCGACCCAGTTCGTTCCGGTAGACTGTTTGATGGGTAGTAGCTTGTCGGGGTTCCCGGCGACCAGGGCCCCCAAGAGGCGATCCTTGCTTCCTGGGGTGGTGAGACCCGAGTCTTCGTCGCAGGGGTGACAAGTAAGAGCCCGATCCGCGTCCGCGAGGGCCAATCGCGGCGGGGAAATTCTGGGAAAGGCACGATTTCCGAGCCGAATGGCGCCCGGCAGTTTGGGCGGGACCACCACGGTCAAATATAATCATTCTTTCCTTGAGGCAGGACCAGATTATTTCAGCAATGAGGGTGTGCATATTCTTCCCGTGAAGCCTATTTTTGGAACGCACCAGCACTTGTGCTCGCCGCAGGGCTCCAGCCCGGTGAAGATCAAGCACACTTCCATCTCCCGCACGGCGTGGATTCAAAGCCTTGCTTCGAATCTGTCCTCGCGCCCGTTCTCGCGCCTTGGGCGCTTGTTGCTCGTGTTCGCGCTGGTTGTCTGCGCCGGCACAGCTTTCGCCCAGAGTTCGGATACGATCGTGCAGATTCGTGTCATCGGCAATCGGCGCATCCCCAAGGAGACGATTCTTGCCAGGCTGTTTACCCACGTTGGGGACACCTACGATCCGGTTTCGGTTGAGCGTGACTTCAACTCGCTTTGGAACACGGCCTACTTCGACGACATGCGGATCGAACGCGAGGACACCGAAAAGGGCATCATTCTGGACATTTTTGTCCGTGAGAAACCGAATATCCGCGAGATCAACTACAAGGGACTGAGCACAGTCTCGGTGTCCGATGTTCTGGACCGCTTCAAGAAGGAAAAGGTGGGTCTGACTGTCGAAAGCCAGTACGATCCGGCCAAGATCAAGCGGGCAGAGACCGTGATCAAGCAGTTGCTCGCCGAGCACGGTCACCAGTTTGCGACCATCAAGACCGAGGTCAAGACGATTCCTCCGGCCTCGGTGCAGATTAATTTCAACATCAAGGAAGGCCCGGTGGTGAAGGTGGGCGAGATCAAGTTCGCCGGCAATCAGCACGTCAATTCCCTGGTGTTGCGCCGCTCGATGAAGAATCTGAAACCAATCGGCATTCCCTATTCGATCATCTTCGAAGATCTTTTTCCTCAGACGTTCGACGCCTCCAAGCTCGAGGAAGACACGGAGCGGGTGCGCCAGGCCTACCGCGACAGAGGCTACGCGAACGCCGCGGTGGAGCAGCCGAAGACGCAGATTCGCGACGAGGGCGGGCTGAACTGGTTCACATTCCGGCCCAACAAGGGCAAGCGCATCGACATCCTGATGGGAATTGAAGAGGGCGGGCGCTACCGGCTGGGAGCAATCACCTTCTCCGGCAACAAGGCGGTCACCAACGCGAAGGCCCTGCGCGGCACATTCGCCATCAAAGATGGAGACTGGTTCAACGCGACAGCGGTTGGCAAGGGCCTGGAAAACCTGAAGAAGGCCTATGGAACCCTGGGCTACATCAACTTCGGGGCTATCCCCAAGCTGGGCTACGACGACGAGAAGAAGACCGTCTCGATGAACATCGATATCGACGAAGGCAAGCCGTTCTACGTCTCCCGCATCGAGTTCCAGGGCAATACGATTACGCGCGACCGCGTCATCCGCCGCGAACTGATGCTCGATGAAGGCTCGGTCTACAACTCCCAGCTTTGGGAGTATAGCCTGCTGCGCCTGAACCAGTTGGAGTATTTCGAGCCGCTCAAGGTCGACCAGGATTCCGAAGCCCACCAGGACCCGGATAACGGCACCGTTGAGCTGCTGCTGAAGGTGAAGGAAAAGGGCAAGAACTCGATCGGCATGAATGGCGGCCTCAGCGGCATGTCGGGCGCATTCATTGGCGTCAACTACCAGACCAACAACTTCCTGGGCCTGGGCGAAACGCTGAGCCTGCAGGGGAATCTGGGCAATGTCAGCCGCACCTTCACGTTCGGCTTCACGCAGCCCTACATCAAGAACCGCCCTGTCCAGGTTGGTTTCCAGATCTACAACAACAAGCAGGATTTCAACGCCGCCAAGAACTATCAGGCCACCACCGGCGCGTCGGTCAACCTGACCGCGGCCCAGCAGTCGCTTACGCAGAACTACAACCAGGCCGCGGATGGGATGAACTTCTCTGTTAGCTATCCGCTCAAGCGGCACGCCTTTCAGCGCGTAGGCATGACGTATGCGTGGAGCAAGTCGTCGATTACGGCCTTCAGCACCGCCTCGCAGACCTTCTTCCAGACCATCAGCTTCCGGTCTGGAATTCAGGGTTCGAATGCGCTGGCCGGCATCATCAACAGTCAGGTTTCGTTCACCTACTCCTACGACACCATCAACAACCCGGTTCGCCCGCGCACCGGCAAGGAATACACGGTGGCCTTCCAGTCGTCAGGCATTTGGGGCAATGTACGCTACTTCTCGCCGCTGATTGCCTACAAACGCTTCATCCCCATGCACTACCTGCTTCGATCGGACACTGGGCATAACGTGCTGGGCGTTCGCGCGCAGTTGGGCTATGTCCAGGGCTTTGGCGGCGATGTGGCCCCTCCCAACAACCGTTTCTACGCCGGCGGGGAAAGCGAGTTGAGGGGCTTCGACGTACGCGGGGCAACCCCCTATGGCTACGTGCCCAGCCGCATCAACTTCCAACTGACCAATCCGGACGGACAGTGCGTCCCCCGCGATCCCACCAATCCTGAAGACAACCAGTGCATCCAGGTGCCCCTGCCGGTCTACGGCGTGGCGTCCATCGGTGGCGACACCAACCTGAACACGAATCTCGAGTACCGGATTCCGATCGTTGGTACGCTGATGTTTTCGGTCTTCGACGACTTCGGCATCGATGTGGCCACCAATCATGGGCAGTTGAAGCAGAGTCCCGAAGGTTTTGCCGCGCTGACCGCGCCTCTCTACGGTTGCCCGGTCTACAACAACGGCTCCTGCCAGGGAGGCATTCCGGGTTCGAAGGTCGGATTCCAGGAGAATATTCGGCCCATCTCGGGCACCAATCTTGTACCGCGCATGTCGCTGGGCGGCGAGCTTGCGGTCATCATGCCCATCGTTAACGCGCCCTTCAGGCTGTACTACGCGTACAACCCCCTGCGGCTTTACGAGGCGCCCTACTGCAACGACGTGCTCTTGGGCGGCAAGCAGGGAAGCTGCTCGGCGGAGCTGATTACCCGCGCCATGTTCCCGACAGGAGGCGCAGGAGACTATTCGTACAATGAGGCGATCGAGGCCTACGGCGCGCGCTATCAGTTCCGCGAGCCGCGCAAGACCTTCCGCTTGACTGTCTCGACGACCTTTTAACCAAACGGATTCAGGTGTGGAACTCGAAGGCCGCTCCCCGCGAGCGGCCTTAAGTTTCTTCCCTGACCGCGAGAGAGGGAGAAAACGACTCTTTCATCGATATTCACTTTGCAACTTCACGCGGCCTCGGCTCCGTCCGCGAAACAGCAAACCCCTGCCTCCGCTTAACATCCGAAAAGCTATCAGAATATTTAAATGAACAGTATTAAGGTTGGATTTTTCGCCAAACCGCCGCATCGAACCGGTGATTGCAGGTATAGCCCTCTGACATGTAGAGTTCGATGGCCTGCTGGTTGGCCTGGGTCACGGTGAGGGAAATTTCCTGCGCGCCTTGGCGCATAAAGTGGAATGCCGCCACGGAGAGCAGCATCCGAGCCATCCCGTGGCGCCGGTAGCCAGGGTGCACGCACACCTGGGTGATGTGACCGCTTTCGGGACTGACGCGCGAGCCCAGTACCAGTCCAACAAATTCGCGGTTGGAGCGATGGACAACCACGTGCGACACCGGCGCTGAAAAGGCCCCGCAGCCGGAGTAGCGCACGATGTTATTGAGAAACCGCATCGAGCCGTGAACGGAGCGGTACTGGTCGTTGATCAGGCTGTCGGGATGGTCGCGATAGGCCTCGCAGATCAGCCTGGCCGCGGGCGCCAGATCTTCGTCGCGCCACGGCCGCAGCTCCAGCACACCGGGCAGGCTGATCCGAGGCGGGCTCCAGAGTTCATGGAGCTGCTGGACCATGAACAGGCGCCGGAAGAGCTCGAGACCGGCTTCGCGAAACACCGCGGAATGCGTGCCTGAAGGATGCACAAGTAGTTGCGATTCAATGCGATCCACCTGCGGCGAGTTCACCAGCAACTCCAGTAGGTGGCGGAGCAGCATCTCTTCAATCGCGTGCGCGTCCGGCTGGCTGGGCACGGCAAAAACGTCCCCAATCACCGCCTTCGTTTCCTCGTAAACGCAAAAGACATAGCCGATCACTTGGTCCGCCGCCACTGCCGCGTACCCCGGCAGCAAGTGGTTGTCAAGGTATTGCATCAGCAGCCGCGCCGAAGACCGATAGTCCCAATGCAGCCGCTGCTTCCACAGGTCCCCTTCAGCCTCCAACACGGCGCGCAGCATCGGCGCCGAAAAGTGCCGCAGGTCGAGGATCTCGGTGGAAGTGCTAGATGCCATGATTCTCCAGTAGCTCAGCCGGCGGCGCTGCGCAGCCGGCCATGCCGCAATACCCTCTCGGACACTTTGACACGACTCGCCACCAACTGCAACTTGAGGCTTGCTTTATCCAGTCTACCGAGCGCCGACGAGGTAGATCTCCAGCCCCTGCTCCGGCCAACTGAAAACCTCCGCGTAATCGCGGCCTTCCAGATACTCTTCCAACGCCGCCGGAGTATGTAGATCTACGCCACCGCGTCCGGTTACACGCGCCACGAGCAAATGCTGCTCTTCGGGCACACCGCTCTGTTCGTAGTTCACCACTTCGCGATTGCGGTAAAACGAGAGGCCGTACTCGACATCGCGGCGCACGCGAAAGACCGCAATCGTCTCGCTCGCCGGCGCTATTGAAGCCAGCTTAGCCGCCAAGGGGCGTGCTGAATAAGTGCGGTCCAGCAGGTAAATCACACGCTTGGTGGCGCTCACCTCTGGAATTCCGAAGAACGGGCCAACGCCATAAAGGAATAGAACCAGGACCACCATCACAGCGCAGGTAACCAGCCGGAGCTTTGCTACTCCGAAACCTTTCGTGACAATGAGAATCAAGAGCGCTGCGCCGGACGCGGCCACCAGGGCCGCGATGAGCGGGTGCGCGGGCGGAATCTGCGCGCCATGAGCCACAAACCAGGGCAGCAACAGCACGGTAACGGTCATGATGCCGCACAACACGGCGTGAGCGAATAGAAGCCAGCGGTTCAGTCCCAACTGACGGCGGCGAAAAAGGAAGTCTCCCGTGAGAATGGCGATGGGGGGAATGGAGGGCAAAATGTAGCCCGGCAGCTTGGACTGCGAGAAGGAAAAAAAGACAATCGGGATGAGCGCCCAAAGCACCAGAAACTCAGGAAAAGCGTCGCCGGTGCGGCTGGCGCAGGGAGTAGCAATGCGGGAATGGCGCAGCCGCCACTCAGCCACGGAGGTCTGAATGCCATCAATCAGTGCACGCACAGCAACCACCGTCCAGGGCATCATCGCCAGCGCAACCACGACCAGGTAGTACCAAAATGGCTGTGAGTGCTCATACCGATCCGTGGCGAACCGCTCCAGATTGTGCTCCAGAAAGAACTCACGGAAGAAGGTAGGATTCTGATGCTGCACGGCAATGAACCAAGGCAGCACCATGGCGAGATAGAGCACCATCCCCGGCCACCAGAAGGTGCGGCGTACGATGGCCCACTCGCGACGCAGAAAGGCGAAAGCGGCAATGATGAGGGCGGCCAGAAAGGGCGCCACAGGTCCCTTGGCGAGCGTGGCCAGGCCGGTGAAAAAGTAGATGTCGTAGAGCCAGAACTTGGAGTCGGTCTCGTACCAGGCGTACCAGCCAAGCAGTCCGATGGCCAGCGGCGCCGCCATCTGCATGTCTGTAGATGCCCCTCGGGAAAAACCGATAATGCCCACGCAAGCTACCGTGATCAAAGCCGCATCCAAGTGTCCGCCGGGACGAAATCGTCGCATGTGCAGGTAGATGAGGCCGATCATGATAAAAGCAAAAGTGGTGGAGGGCAGCCGCGCGCTCCAGTCGTGGACCCCGAAATCCTGAAACAGAAACATCGCGCGCCAGTAATAGAGCGCAGGCTTCTCCAACCAGGGATGGCCGTAGAGATAGGGAGTGACGCAAGCGCTCAGGCGGCCCTTCAGGGTGGGTGCGGAATCGAATCGGACCAGCATTTCATGCGCGATCTGCGCATAGCGTGGCTCGTCGGCACCCACCAATCCCAAGCCGTCGCCGCCTAGCAGAGGAGTGAGTCCATAAACCAGGAAGAAGGCGGTAAAAATCAAAAACACACCCAGTTCGCGCACAGCGGCCCAAGTCGGCAGCCGCTTATGAGGCTTATCGGGCAAGTCCGGAACAATCGGCTCCAAGGTGGTTTCCACTTCCAGCAATTCTCCAACGGACGTGCGGCAGCCTAGTTCATCCAGGACGGCGTTTTTCAGCTTTGCCCAGACCGGTTGGAGGAAGCCTGTCTGGCCGCACACCCTCCGCGCCCACAATGGACGCGAAGATGGTGCTCAAGTTTCAACAGGGACAAGGCTAACAGATTCACGCGGAATCTCAATGAACCTTGCGAATCTCAGGGGGCACTTTGGCCGTCCTGTGAGTTGCAAGCTATGCTGCGCCGTAATTCGGTCAGAATCTCATCGACCGCGCGGGCAAAGGGGCCTTCCAAAGTGCAGCCAGCGGCATTGCCATGCCCTCCTCCACCAAGACGCTCGGCAATCGCTGCCACGTTGACCTTGCCGTTGCTGCGCAGACTCAACCGAAGGCTCCGATCCGGCAGTTCGCGCAGAAATACCGCGGCTTCCACCCCGGAGATGCCCACCGCGACATTCACAATGCCCTCGCAGTCTTCCTCCGCGGCGCAGCAGCGCACCATGTCCCGATGGGTTACCCACAGCCAGGCAATCCGCCCCTCGCGCCTCAGATGATTCAGTGCCGCCCCCAGCAGCAAAACTTTGGATGTTGGGGTCGAATAACAAACTTCCCTGGCAATCGCAATGGGATCAGCTCCGGCAAGCACCAGTTCTCGCGCCAATTCAAATGTCGATGCCCGGACCGATCCGTAAGTGAAGCTACCAGTATCCGTGAGTACGGTGGTGTAGAGGCAGGTAGCCATCTCGGGCGTCAACTTGGCGCCCGCAGACTTCACGAGCCTAAAAACCAGTTCGCCGACGCTGGCGGCCTCACAGTCGATCCAGTTGAGGTGAGCGTATGCCCGCCCGCTGATGTGGTGATCGATGTTAATCAGATAGAAATCCTCGAGGCCGCGCAGCCGAGTGCGTTCCAGGCTGTCGCACTCCAGAAGTATCGCAGCGTCGTAGGGGCCGTGGATGCGCAGCGCGCGACGGATGGAATCAACTCCCGGCAGCCCACGATAGATGGCCGGAACTCCATCGGCCGTGACCAGATCGGCGTGCTTGCCCATTTGCTCGAGCAGCATTCCCATGGACAAGACGCTGCCTACCGCATCGCCGTCGGGTCGAGAGTGCGAACAGACTAGAAACCGCTCGCCGTTGCGCAACACCTGAAGGATTGCGTCCATAGGCGTATTAGAGGGGTCGGACAGTATGTCCTTTGCCGCAGGCGAGGCGCAGCCAGGCTTGGAGGTCGATTTCCTCAAATCCGGATTGATGACAGCTCTGTCCATGCGCGGTTATTCGAGGGTAGTCTCCAGAGTCGGAGACGTGCTTGGTTCCGCAGGCTGCGGTTGCACCTTTTGCCGCTTGCGCGAACGGTCCATCAGCTCTTCGATGCGCGCCTGGAAGCGGCCCGAACGGTCAGCCAGAAAGCTCAGCTCCGGCACATGCCGGACGCCCATCCGCTCTTTTATCTCATAACGAATGTATCCTTTGGCTGCTTCGAGGCCGGCGATGGTGTTCTCTTCCGCTTTGGCAATATCTTTCACGGAGCTATCCACAGCCACGTAAACACGCGCCGACTTGCCGCCGGGATTCAGCGCTACTTCGGTGACGTAACAGAAGTCGATGCGCGGGTCGGAGAGCTCGCCTTCAATCATGGTGCTTATCTCCAGCCGCAGCGTCTCCGCCACCCGGTCCTGATGATGCTTTCGTCCTCGATGCTCGGGCATGGCTTCCTCCTGCTCACGTAAACCATTAAGGATAGCAGAGCGCATTAGACGAAAAGGGCGCCGGTTGGTGCCTTACGGGGCAATCGCATGAACGTCATGTTGATGAAAATCTCGCCGTTTGCGCCGCCCCTACAGGGCTGACTGACTTCTTCTGGCCCCTTTCCCCACGCTGAAGCGCGGGGCTAACCACCGTTGCGCCTCCGGCGCGTTAGAAATCAGAACCAATCTGGTCAACAAAATGGATTCATGCGATTGCCCGTGCGCCGGTAAAAATCGGCAAGGTGTAGTGAATGCAAGTTTCATACGTTGAAGGAATAGCGAACCACAACGGCCCCGAGTCATGCGGAGTCGCTCGCAAGGGCGGCGTCGAAGCGTTGACAGGGGAACGTACAGGCCGGGTATTGAGCCGCGAAATCCATTCCCTGCCGCGTGAGCGGCAGGCACTCCGGGACGCCGACGCTGTGGGCAAAGGCGGAAGGCAACACCTGGCGCACCGCTTTCGCAAGGCGCGTCAGAGTCCCGCGCGGTCACAGACCCCGTGCATGTGCGGAAACACCTTGTGCGGGAACCGGGAGATCCCGCGTCCGCCTGCGGAGGAGAGAACCGCAGGCCGCATCGGGAAGTCGAAGGACGTACGCCGATGATGAACAGACGCGGGAAGTCGGACAGTTCCGAAGTACCTGCGAAGTCGCCGAACAAAGTCGAGGAACCGGCTGCGGAGGCGATGGAGGGAAGGGGACTGGCCAAGGGGAACTCGCCCCAGCGTAACGCACTCCGGACGCAGAGCCGGGATGGTGCGCCAAGCTCGCTGGAGCGGGTACGTGAGGCAGCAAAGAAGGATAAGAAACAGCGGTTCACCGCGCTCCTGCAACACATTTGCGACGTGGAGCGACTGCGAGCGGCGTACCTGGAAGTCAAGCGGGGCGCGGCAGCGGGCGTAGACGGCGAGACGTGGCAGCACTACGGAGGGGCTCTGGAGGAAAATCTCCACGATCTCTCCCATAGGCTTCAGCGAGGAGCGTACCGGGCACGCCCTGTGCGCAGAGTGTACATCCCGAAGGTGGGTAAACCGGGCGAGCTTCGCCCGCTCGGAGTTCCCACGCTGGAAGACAAGATCGTCCAGCGGGCCACCGTCGAAGTGTTGAACGCCATCTATGAACAGGACTTTCTGGGCTTCTCGTATGGATTTCGACCGGGGCGCAGCCCGCATCAAGCGCTGGATGCGTTAGCAGTTGGGATCGGAACGAAGAAGGTGAACTGGGTGCTCGATGCCGACATCCGGCGGTTTTACGACACTCTCGACCACGGATGGCTGGTGAAGTTTATAGAGCATCGCGTAGCCGACCGGCGCGTCGTGCGCTTGATCCAGAAGTGGCTCAACGCAGGCGTGTTGGAGGAGGGCAAGCGAGTACGGAGCGAGGTGGGGACGGTGCAGGGCGGCAGTATCAGCCCGCTGCTATCGAACATCTACCTGCACTACGCGCTCGATCTCTGGGTCCGGCAGTGGAGACAGAAGCAGGCGCATGGAGAAGTGATCTTCGTTCGTTTTGCCGACGACTTCGTTGCCGGATTCGAGCATCGCGAGGAAGCAGAGCAGTTTCTGGCTGAGTTGCGCGAGCGCTTCGCGCAGTTCGGACTGGCGCTGCATCCCGACAAAACGCGCATCGTCGAGTTCGGCCGCTATGCGGAGCGAAACCGACGAGGCCGTGGCGGCGGCAAGCCGGAGACCTTCAACTTCCTAGGCTTCACGCATAGTTGTGGGAAGACTCGGAAGGGATGGTTCACGGTGCTGCGACAGACGATGCGGCAGAGGTGGCAGGCCAAGCTGCGGGCGTTGAAAGACGAACTGCGGCGGCGCATGCACACGCCCATCCCGGAACAAGGAGCGTATCTGCGCTCGGTCCTGCTGGGTCACTTCCGATATTACGGAGTGCCCATGAATGGCCCAGCGTTGTGCGCCTTCCGCGTGGCAGTGGTCCGCTTGTGGCAGACGGTGCTGAGCCGTCGCAGCCAAGGCCACCACCTGCCGTGGCGCCGTATGCGACGCTTTATCGTACGGTGGCTTCCGACGGCTTCGATCTGTCATCCCTATCCCATGGTGCGCCTCGGCGTCATGACCCAAGGTGGGAGCCGGATGCGGTAGTGCCGCTCGTCCGGATCTGTGGAGGGGGGCATGAGCGATCATGGTCCCTACTCCGACTGTGGTGCCTTAAATGTGCGTTGAGCAGGAAAGCGCCCCTGTCAGCCGATGATCTCAAAAAGAAGGAGGCTTGACTTGTCGGAGAACCCAAGGAAAAGAGCAAAGGCGAAGCGCCTATCTTTCGCTCTCGGCCGACAGCGATGCCAAGGCCGACCGCATTTACAAGACGCTGAGCGATGGCGGCGCGCGTCTTAGCTTTCGATGTATTCCCAGAACGAGTCGGCCAGCTCTGCGCCGAGTTCATTCAACATGCGGCGGGCGGAGCGTTCCACTTCTTCGATGAGGCCGTGCAGGTAGTCGCGCGAACGGGAGACGGCAACCACACCAATCGTGGCAGATTGCCAGGTTACGGCCTCATCCATCTCTGCTACCGAGACGTTGAACCCCTGCTTCAACTGGTCTTTAAGCGAGCGCACCACCTGACGCCTGTCCTTGAGCGACTGGGCGTGCTCGATGCGGACTTCAAGGGTTAACTGCGCGACGGGCATGGCCTCACACGGATTTACAGGGACAGTGTAAGCCCGTTTTGGAAGAGTGGTCAGGATTTTTTTGAGGAAGCAGATCGAGGCTGGGGCAAATAACCGGACCGCGATGCC
>PLOG01000091.1 GCA_003142935.1 Acidobacteriaceae bacterium | reverse complement strand
GTCCTTATTGCCTCAACCGCACTGCAAAGCCAAACCGTCACAGACCGCTGGTTAGATCGCGTCTCCAAAACCCAGGCCGAGCAGCCCCACTGGATGACCCCCGTCGCCACCGTCACCCCTCGTCTCGAGCAGGAATTCCGCTTCGACACCCTCCACGAAGTCACGCCCACCGGCGACATCACCAACCTCGACGGCGGCAAGGGCCTCGAGCTGATCCCCTCCCGCCATACCGAACTGCTCCTCAACCTGCCGCCCTACCTGCTCCACCAAAACCCCAAGACCATCGACGGCTGGGGCGATGTCTCCTTCACCCTGAAATATCGCTTTCTGGCCCGCAATGAGCAGCACGGCAACGCCATCCTCACCGGATTCCTGGCCGGCAGCATCCCCACCGGCGTCTACAAAAACGGATCGTCCAGCGCCATCGTCACGCCCACCCTGGCCGGCGGCAAAGGATGGGACAAGTTCGACTTCCAATCCACGCTCGGCGGCGCCTTCCCGGTGAACAGCGTCAACATCGTCGGGCGCACTATGGTCTCGAACACCGCTTTCCAGGTCCACGCCATGAAGAAGTTATGGCCTGAGGCGGAGATCAACTCCACGTTCTGGGAGGGCGGCACAAACGACAGCAAGAAGCAGACCTTCGCGACTCCGGGCCTGATCTTCGGCCGTTTCCCCATCCACAAGCGCCTCGCCTTTGCCGCCGGCGCCGGATTCCAGATCGCCACCACCCATTACCACCAATACAACCACGCCGTCATCGCCACGCTGCGGATGCCTTTCTGAGCGTCCGCAGCCAATCCCCTCACTCCACCGGCACGTCGAACGAGTCCCCCGGCAGCGCATCCTGCATCCCCTCATCGTCCGGGCCCCGCACCATCCCTCCCGGCAAAGGATGCAGCTTGAATAGCACCAGCGTATTGCGTTCCTCATCGTCGAACGCTCTGAACATCGCCACCTGTTCCAGCGAGTAGTGCCTATGCAGATCCTGGAGCGTCCCAGGGTCCAGATCGTTCCAGGCCGCGTACCACCCCGGCTGATAAACAGCCAGCTTCGCCGGCAGATCGGGAATCGCCGCAGTCGGCGTCGCGAAGTCGTCGCACAGCGCAGGCACGTGGCTCACCAGCGAAATTTCGTCCCCGCTGATTGAAACCAGCAGCCGCTTTCCGTTGGGATGCGTATCCATATAGTGCGTCAGTTGCTCCGCCGCATTTACAAACGTGTATTGCGGGTGCGCCGCATAGTTCACGGTCCGCTGGCAATTCATCGCCGTGGCCACGCAGGCAAGCGCAATCACCACCCATCCTGCAACATGCGCCTCCGGCAGGTTCCTGAAGGGCTCCGCCGCTGCCAGGCTCACCATCGCCTCGGCCCCCCGCGCCACCAGGATGAAACAGAAAAAAGCCACCACCGCAAAGTAGCGCGGCTGCGGATGATTCTGGATAGTCATGAAAAAGATGTAACCGAACACCGCCAAAATGGAAGCCCCAAAGACCGGGTCCATCAGCAGGGCGCGCCCTCCCGCGCGCCACCAGGTCCCGACCGCGCCCAGCATCAGCAGCCCCGCCAGCGGAATCAGAATGTGATCTGCCCAAAGTCCGCCGTGGAACGACCAGATCGCGCTCACCAGCGGCCAGTAAAGCTCCCTCGGTTTGGGATAATCGTTGATGAAATAGAGGTAACGGTAGTCGCCCATCATCCCCGCGCGCGCAACCGCCGCCATCCACAACCCGTAACACACAACAAAAGTCCCCAGCGCCGCGAACGCGCATCGCGCCGCCAGCTTCCAATCGTGCCGCAGCGTCAGCAGCAGCGCCCACCCCACCGCCGGCAGCAGAAACACCGCCGTGGTCTTGGTCAGCATCGTCAGCGCGAACAGCAGCCCGATCCCCGCTGAAGCCATCGCCGGCCGGCGCATCCGCGGCAGCCGCACCGCCAGGTTCAGCGCCCCCAGCGTAAACGCCGTCAGCATTGGCTCCAGAATCGCCAGCCTGCTGAAGCAATAGAGGAAGGGGCTGGTCACCATCAGCGTCACCGACAGCAGTCCCGCCCAGCGCGGCCCATGCGCCCGCAGCAAAAGGTAGCTCAGCACCAGATTGGCAAAGAAGAACGCCACCGCCAGTCCCCGCGCGGCCTGCGGCGTCACCCCGGTCGCAAAAAACAGCACCCACTCCAGAAACGGCAGCACCGGCAGCGCTACCGCCGGATTGAAGTCCCCCGCCACATACCAGTGGCCAAACAGGTGCGCGCGAATCGCAGCATTCCCATACCAGCCCTCATCCGTGTACTTGGCCCAATCGAAGATCCACGGCGAGTGATTCGGAAAATCGGCCCTCAAGTTCAGCGCATGAAGCCCCGCGAAGACGGCGATCGAAACCAGCCATCCCCACAAACACCAACGCTTAAGTCCACCAGTCAATGGCCGCAACTCCAATAGAGAATGCCCCGCCAGAGGCAGCAATGCACCTGTTTCCCAGGTTTCCCCATTTCAGCAAAACCGGGCCAAACGAAGCCGGCGCGAGATTGAACAAAGTATATATGGATACACAAGCCTCCCTGTTCCCAGTTCCCATGCTCCCCGACCCCTGATCCCTGACCTCTAACCACTGCCTCCCTCATGTTTCCCCCCCCAGCGCCGATGAAAACACTGTTGGCCTGGTACAACCTTTTGGGCCGCGGAGGCGAGGCAAGTTGATACAGATGCAGAGCGCCGCCCAATTGCCGCCCATGCCCACCGTTCCAGGGCTTTCACTTGTTGAATCCGAGGCTCAGCCTTTTATTCAGGTAGTCGGCATCAGCGCTGCCTGGCGCAAGCTTCTTTTGCAGGCGGAGATGGCCGCGCCCCATTTGCAGGTCGCCACCATCGAAGGCGAACACGGCACCGGCAAGCACACCCTGGCGCGCTATCTTTTCTCCCGCTCGCCCCTGTCTTCGTCCAGCTTTCAACGCCGCGATGCGCGCGAGTGGCTGGCCACTGACGCCGACCCTTCCACCCTCGCCGGTTTCACCTATCTCGACCGCGTCGATTTGCTCGCGCCTCCTGGGCAGGGTCTGCTCCTCGGCGTCCTCCGTGCACTCCAGGATCGTCCCCCGGGCCGCGCTGTCCTGCTCGCCTCGACACAAACTTCGCTGCGCCAAATGGCCGGTCAGGGACTTCTTCTCCCCGACCTCGCCTTCCGGCTCACCGCCATCCGCTTTGCCATTCCACCGCTGCGTCAGCGCCGCGAAGACATCACCCCGCTGGCCCAGTCCCTGCTCGAACGCATCTGCGCCCGCTACCAGCAGCGCCCCGTGCTCATGGGCCCCGGCACCCTTGCCCGCCTGCTTCAGCACAACTGGCCCGGCAACGTCCGCGAGCTCGCCAGCGTCCTTGAAACCGCCCTCCTCGAAGCCGACAACGGCGTCATCCTGGCCGGCAACCTGGCCCTGCCCACTGAACAGGACCTGCAATCGAATCAACTACCCGCCGGTCAGCCGGACAACCTTTCTCTCGACGCCGTCGTCCGCCATCACGTCCAGTACGTCCTTGACCTGAACCGCGGCAACAAGCTCCGCGCCGCCCGTCAACTCGCCATCAGCCGCTCCACCCTTTACCGCATCCTCGGCAACGAATCCCTCCTCTAACGCTGTCCCTTTTAAAAATCTGACCAAGAAACTCGGATTTTGGCGAAGGGTACGGGCTTCAGCATGAAGGGTACGGGCTTCAGCCCGTACATTAAACCAACCAAAATGAGTCGGGCTTTAGCCCCTGGGGGATGCTATTTCATCCCATCTCCGGCGTCTTTTCAGCGTTCCAGGACAGGCCCAAACGCTGTCCCCGCGCCCGCTGCTCCCCACGCTGACGAAACCTCGCCGCAGCAAGCCGCCCGCGCCCCAGCCGGCAAATGAAATCGATTACGAAATCTGCTTGATTTTTCTCGATGAACAATGCCACGCTGCGGAGATTTGCAAGCCAAACCGCGCGGCAGAACTGAAAGCACTTTACCCAGCGAGTGAACATGCCCTCAGGGCCGCCCGCTGGGAGATCAAACCACCAATCGCTAATCACTAATTGCTAATTCACTGCTGTACCCTTACTCTGGCTCAACCCCACCTTCCCCGGTTTCGGCCCGGCCTTCTTCTTGCTCCCCCTTCCAATCGGGCTCCAGAGCCAACTTCTGAGCCTCCGTAAGCACGTTGGGATCCCTGTGAGGCTTCTGTTCCAGATCCTTGCCAATCATCAAGTCAACCAGCATCTTGGCGCACGCCACGCTTCCATGCGCCGCTTTTCCTGCCAGCCCCTTGCAAATGCGCGCCGACTCCCTGGCCACTTCCTGGTGCGCCGCTTCGCGCAGGATCTTTGCTCCATCCGTGCAGCCTTCCTTCACGCCGCCCGGCTTCTCCGTCTTCCTCTGCCGGGCTTTGGCGCCTGTTCGTTTTGTCGCTTTGCCGCCCCTCTTGCTCCTGGGCTTCCGGTTCGGCGTACTCCCCGTCGTGCTGCTCGGATTCTTTCCCTCTAATCCTTGCTTTACTCCGGCCATCTCTCCATCATTTCCGGCCAGCGCTCCACGAACATCGTGCCCGCCGGAAGAGTGCCTGCGGCAATCCCTGTTTGGAATTGTCCCCGAAATTGCATCGTCAGGTTTTTAGTTATGAGGTTCTAAGAATGCGATTACTTTCGTCTCTCCCTGCGCACCCGCGCCGCGGAGATGGCCCGTACAAGATAAGGAAGGCCCGCGGCCCTCCGTTCTGCAATTCTTCTCTTTTCACCTGTGTCTATTTGAAGCCTAGCAAATTTCCACCTAATTCTCTGCAGTCCCTCCCGGAAGCCAAAAACCGGCAGGGTAGTGAGCAATCGCACTCGAAACGATGAAGGGTGCGGGCTTCAGCCCGTACGTCAACACACTAAAAAGAACGGGGGCTTTAGCCCCTGGGGAGAACTTTTCGGGCTCTCTGTTCAAACCAGGCCTTTTTCCGCAGCCTGCGAAGCCCGCACCCCTCAAATTGCGCCACTCCTCCCGCGCCGATCCGCCCCTGGTAACCTCCAGCAGGTTACCTAACTGCGACCTAGCCGGTTACGGTGCCGCCACGTCCAGTCACACATCTGTCCGTGCAAGTTGGAGCTTACGGAGTATGGCTTTGCAGGTACCTCCTCTCCATAATCCAAGCATTGACCGCCTCGGAAGCTGACCCCAGCTCAAAGCCGGCTTTGGGGAGCCGGAAGGCAAGCTCACAGAATGCGCCATCGGAGGGAATACGCATGAACAATCTTTTTCTGAATCTGTATATCCGGTTCCAGATCCTGATGGACCGCGAGGATGGTCAGGACATGATCGAGTATTCCTTGACCGTCGCTTTGATTGCCTTCGCCGCGGTCGCCAGCTCGCGGGGTCTTGCGGGCGGAATCAGCACCTCTTACAGTCACCTCAGCACCAAACTCGGCGGCTTCATCTCCTGATCCCCGGTCAATCGAGAATCGGAACGGTGACCCTCCGCCTGCATCCGCGGCCTTCCGGACCTGAATTCTCCAGCCTGCCTGGAAAAAACGGCCCCGGCGCAATGCCGGGGCCGCTTCCATGCTCGTAATCCTTGCCTTGCTGCGACTCTCTACTGCTTGGCCTTCTTATCGTCCGCGGCAGGCTTGGCTGCCGGCTTGGCTGCCCCCTTGGGCTTCCAGTAACCCGGATCGGCCTTGATGAACGATTCCGGTGGATAACTCTGCGCGGGGTTCACGGAATAGATCTCCGAACGATCCTCCTCGATGGAGGCGGCGCGCAGTTCGCGGAGCTTCTTCTTGTCTTCGTCGGTAAGAATGGCTCCAAGCTTGTCGTTGTCCGCAAAGCCGGTGTCGACGTCGTCAAACGACTTGTCGGCCGTCAGAAAAATAACGTAACCATTATCTTCGCCGTATTCCACACGGAAGGCATCCCAGTGCGCGCTGGTTGCCGCCTTCTGCGAAAGATCGACCCACAGCTTCGCCAACTCGTGGAATTCCTTGAAGTGGCCTTGACGAACATGGATGATGTCGGCCTCCAGGTACCGGTGGTGGAAAAGGTCAACCCCCGGCCGCAGGCTTAAATCGTCGACGTAGCTCAAGATCAACGAATGGCTATCTTCCAGAAGTTCTCCGTCCGCCACGTTAAGGGGCTCGAACGAAGCTGCGACTCCAGGAGCTTCGAAGGCCTTATTGGCTTTTCCCAGTTCGCCAAAGGAGTCGAATCCCGAAATATAGATGCCCCGCGGCTTGCCTGAGATTGAGTTGTAGGCAAAGTAGTTGATGGGAAACTTGGCCTTGGCCATGGCCTGGACGAATGCGCTCTCCGTCTTGTCATGCGCAAGGCCGCCCTTGCCGGGCTTGGTGTCTTCGACGTTGATTTGCAGAAATTTCGGTGGCTTTACGGGTGTTGGTTGATCCTGCGCTGCGCCCATCGTGATACCGGACACCGCAAGGGACAGTCCCAGAAACAGGCGGCTGACTTTGTTCATTTGGCTTAGTCCTCCTGATTTGGCCCAATGACCGCTTTCGAGGGGGACAGTAAAGATGGGGAATCGCGGCGATCGGAGCCTGTGTACTTGTATCCTCTCATGCATATCGATGTAAAGTTATTTTCTTTGTTAAAACGTGTAACCGCCGCCTGCCAAGGTACTAGTGGTGTCCGCAACGCAGATGGTCGTTTATGTTTTGAAAGGGCACGACCGGGGTACCGGGGAGCCCCCTGGGCCGGGTCGTCGTGCCGCAAATAGCCGAAAAAAGCTGGGCTTTAGCCCCCGAGGGAAGGTTTTTGGCAATTCGATACCAACTTGGAGCCTTTTGAAAATGACCATATTTGCGGCGGCCTGCACTAGAGCCGAGCCAGATCTGCCTGGACGCGGCATCCCTCATCGGATGAAAATTCCAGGCTCCCGCCTAGCTGATGCGCAAGGCTGGTAGCCAGCTTCAAGCCCATCGAGGCGCCTTTCGCTCGATCGAAGCTGGCGGGAAGCCCGATGCCGTTGTCCTTGACCACCATGCGGATCGAGTTCGGAAGGCGATGAACCGAGAGTTTGATCGTTCCCTTTCTGCCTTCCGGAAAGCCATGCTTGAAAGAGTTGGAAAGCAGCTCGTTGGCCAGTAGTCCGAAGGGAATAGCGTGATCCAAAGTGAGGAAAATCTCCTCGGTATCCAACTGGAGTTGAATCTGGCCGGGCTGCGCCGAACTGGAGGCCTCGACCCCGCGGAACAGGTCCTGCAGATACTTCGAAAGCGAGAGGTGCGTCAGATCGTCCATCCGGTAAAGGTGTTCGTGCGCCAGCGACATCGCATAGATGCGCTGGACGGTGGAGTCGATGGCCACGCGCGTTTCGCCCTCCGGAAGCAGTCGCGCCCGCATCTTCAGCAGACTTTGGATCACCTGTAAATTGTTCTTCACGCGATGATAGACCTCGCGCAGCAGAACCTTGAGTTCGCGAGTTCTCTCCGCCACGCGAATCTCCAATTCGGCGTTTATTCCCAGCTGCGCTTCCTCCAGCCGCTTCTGCGCGGTCATATCGCTGGCCACGCGGATGTAGCCGGTCACCTTCCCCGCCCTATCCTTGATCGCGGTAAGCACCCCGCTGGACCAGAACAGCGACCCGTCCTTGCGTATTTGCCAGTTCTCGGTCGCGCAGTGCCCATTGCGCGCCGCCTCTTCAATCTCGCGCCGCGGCTCTTCGGCCTCGATCTCCGCCTTGGTGAACGTCAGCGAATACTCCCGGCCAAGCGCCTCTTCGGCGGTAAATCCCAGTATGTTCAGCGCCCCCGGACTCCAACTGTCGAACCGTCCCTTCGCATCCAGCGTGAAGATCACATAGTCAGCCACATTTTCGACAATGACCCGGAAGCGTTCCAGTTGGGCGTTGTGAATGCGCAACGACTCCTCGACGGCCCTTTGCGCGGTCATGTCCCGCGTCACCTTGGAAAAGCCGCGCAGTTCGCCCTCCGGGCCGCGGATGGCCGTCAACGTCACCAAGGCCCAGAATCTCGCGCCATTTTTACGCTGCCTCCAGGCCGCGGTCTCAAAGCGGCCGTCGCGCGCCGCCACCGCTAACTCCTGCGCCGGCACGCCCGCCTCCGCATCCTCGGGCGCGAAGAGCACGGAGTAATTCCGTCCCAGTATTTCTTCCGCTTTGTACCCTTGGCTGCGCTCGGCCCCGTCGTTCCATTTGACTACTTTGCCCTCCGGATCGAGCATGTAGATGGCGCAGTCGGTGGAGCTCTCCACCAGCAGGCGGAAACGCTCTTCGCTCTCCAGCAACTCGAGTTTGGACTCCCGCAGGTCCTGGCTGGTCTGTTGCAAGTCCTGGTCAACCTGTCGCAAATCCTGCCAGGATTCACGGATATTCTGGCCGTACTCCCGTGAATTCTGGCTGGTCTCTCGCNNGCCGATTGCCCCCCTGAGACAGCGGGATCGGCAGTATGCGTAGTTTCATTCACGGAGATTGCTCCCTCTTGCCTCCGAATTCCAGCGGCTCGCCGAATCCGCCGGCTTCAGGACAGCCCATCGACAGCGCGCCGAGGTCCGGCTGCGATAACCGTATCGCTGTCGAGTCGCAGAGCAGCAATCGGGAGATGGAAAAATATGTAAGAGAATACCAAGGATGAACGAAGCGGCCGCGTGACCCAAAATGGAACAAGCCGGCGAACGGCATTTGCAGCCGTCCCCCTCAGCACCCGTCCGCGCTCTAGTTCGACGCCCGCACCCGCGCCGGAATCACCGATGTTCCTCCTTTTAGCAGCGTGTGCATTAAGTCTTTGGCGATGCGCGGGTCCGCATCCATGCTCAGTCCGGTGAGCGTCCGGCCCACCAGGCTTTCCAAGGCAACTCCCGACTCCCGCAACAGTGCTCGATTCACGCGAACAATGCGGCTGTTTTCATCCAACTGCACCATTGCCATAGGCGCCTGATCGAAGGAGCGCATCTCGTCGAACGTGTCCTCGATGGCCTGGGTACGCAGCCGTTCGCTGGCATCGCGCAGGGTAACCACGAAGCCCGTTCTCTCGCCGCTTAGAGCGGTCTGCGGCGCCACCGAGAAGTCAACCAGGACCGAACCCCCATCTATCTGCTTCAGAGCCCAACCAAACTCCTCCGTGGCGCGGGCATCCTCATGGTTGTTCAACTCCGGCAACGGACGCTGCCGTTCGTCGCTCAGCTCCAGAACCTCGTAGAGCAGCCTGTCCTTCGCCGCGGCCAGCGCACAGCCGGTCAGCCGCTCGGCGGCCGCGTTCATGAACCGCACCTTATGCTCCAGCGAAACCGAAAGCACGCCCTCGCGCATGCTGCCCATAGTAGCTTCCATGGCATCCCGCGAGCAGTGTTTTGCGGCGTCCATCCTGGCTCTGTGCAGTCCCACGCTCAACGCGGCCTTCAGCTCCCGGCTCCGGAAGGGCTTGGTCAGATATCCATACGGCATCTCTTTTGCAGCCCTCCCGGTCGTGACTTCGTCGTTGTACGAAGTCAAAAAAATGACCGGAACCTGGTGCGAATGCCGAAGCAGCCGCGCCGTCTGGATGCCATCCATGCTGCCTATGATGCGCACGTCCATCAATGCCAGGTCGGGCCGGTTGGCCTCGGCCACCATCAACGCTTCGTCGGCGCTCTCGGCCAGCCCTACTACCTCGCACCCGAATTGTTCGATCTCCTGTTGCAGGTCAAGAGCGACAATCGGTTCATCCTCGACAATCAGAACTTTCCCTTTCATGCTGACTCCTCGTGGGCTCAGTACCTCTCGCAAGCAATCCGGAGGCACCGGCATCTGTGAATTAAGGGAAGACCATCCCTTGACCCATCTGTCGGCTGTATCGGTTCAAACCATTAGTCTTACCGCAATACTCGACATATCCGAAGTATTGGAATCTTCAAAAGAAGCAGTGAGCTATGCGCTTATCACTTCCAAAACCCATATTCGCGTTGTGTCGAATGGACCGAATCCTCTTCGAAACCAAAGGAACTTCAACGGCTCGCGTAAAAGGGCGAAGCAATCCGGCTCACTGCATGGCGATGGGATATATAATTCTGGGGGCCTCTCGTTTCGGTTTCGAACATACTGCAATCCTCTTGAAGCTTTCAGGGCGCCGGCGCGGGAGGAGTCGCAGGTGCAGCGATGAAACCGATAGCTCTGTTGGTGATTCTGGGGAGCGCGCTCGCGATTCCCATGTCTGCCCAGGTCCAGACCCGGCTCCTGGTTACCCAACCGGTCGATGAAGCCAAACTGGTAGCGCTTCCTCACAGCGTCCATCCCCTGGCCCAGCCCCGCTACGACCGCGGCGTCGTGCCCGATTCCTTTCCTGCCAATCGCATGCTTCTGTTATTGAACCCTCCGCAAGAGCGGCAGGCCGATCTTCAATTGTTTTTGAACGGGGTCCACAGCCGCGGCTCGGCGAGCTATCACCAGTGGATCACGCCCCTTCAATTTGGCGAGCGGTTCGGCCCCGCCGATGCAGACGTTCAAACCGCGGCCGGTTGGCTCTCCTCGCACGGATTTCGAGTTTCCAGGACATCGAAGAGCCGCCAATTCATCGAGTTTTCCGGCACGGCCGGCGCGCTCCGCGAAGCCTTTCATGCTGAAATTCATCAATACAACGTCAACGGAGAAATCCACTACGCGAACGCCACCGAAGTAAGAATTCCAGAAGCGCTTGCCCCGCTCATCGGCGCCATCTCCCCTCTCAACGACTTCCGCGCCAAACCCACGCTGCGGATCGTGGGGCCGGCTTCGTATTCGCGGAGTACCCACCAGACCACGCCGCAATGGACGATCTCAAACGGATCCACGCCGTTTTACGCCCTGGCGCCCGAAGATTTTGACACTCAATACGATCTCGCGCCGCTTTACCAGGCGGGCGTAAACGGCGCCGGCCAAACCATCGGCATCGTCAATGAGTCCAACGTCGATCTCAGCATGGTGCAGGCGTTCCAAAAGCTCTTCTCGCTCTCCAGCGCAACCCCGCAGGTGGTCATCGATGGCAGCGATCCGGGCACAGAACCCGGCGTCTCCGTCGAGGCTTATCTCGATCTGGAAGAAGCCGGCGCCGTGGCTCCCGGAGCAACCGTCAACCTCTACATCGCCAACTCCAGCGGCTTGTTTACCGGCGATCCCAACAGCACGAGTGTCGTCGATCCCCTCTACCTGGCCGCCTTGAGGGCCGTGGACGACAACCAGGCGAGCGTACTCAGCGTGAGCTTCGGCAACTGCGAAGGCTTCATGCTCCAATCCGGCAACGCGCTCTGGTCCGCGCTTTGGCAGCAGGCCGCGGCGCAGGGGCAAACCGTGCTGGTTTCAAGCGGCGACAGCGGCTCGGCAGGCTGCGACAACGCCAACGACCAGTGGATTACCCAATATGGCCTGGCGGTGAACGGACTGGCCTCAACTCCGTGGAACATAGCCGTTGGCGGCACGGATTTTTACTATAGCGACTACGCAACCGGCGGCGCCAGCGCGGCCACGCTTTGGAGCCAGACCAACGACGCCAATTTAGGCTCGCTCAAGGCACCGTTGCAGGAGCAGGTCTGGGATACCGTCTTTGGGTTGAACGCCATTGGCCCTTATGTCCAGAACTCCGCTGTCTCCATTCCCGCAGGCGGGGGTGGCGCCAGCCGTTGCATCTATTCCGCGCAGAATGCAACGGGCAGCGGCCTGCCGTTCGTCTGTAACAACAATAATGCGGGGCAAGGCCTCCAGGGTTACGCCAAGCCAAGCTGGCAAACTGGAACTGGCGTCCCCAGCGACGGCGTGCGCGACCTTCCCGACGTTTCGCTGTTTGCCGCCAATGGGAACAACTTCAGCGCCTACCCCATCTGTGCCTTGCCCGGCGACTGCGCGCCCGGCTCCGGCTCCGGTGATGTGGAGCAGATCACCATGGTGGGCGGCACCTCGGCCTCCACGCCCGCTATGGCCGCCATCATGGCCCTGGTCGACCAGAAATATGGCCGCCAGGGTCAGGCCGACTTCACCCTCTACCCCCTGGCTCAACAAAAGCCCGCGGCCTTTCACGATGTCACGCTGGGCAGCAACAACATGACCTGCGTCAGTGGAACTGCCGACTGCCAACTCGATTTAAGCCCCGACCGCTTCTACTCCCTCCAGAATTACTCCGCCGGAGTTGGGTACGACCTGGCCAGCGGCCTCGGATCGGTAGACGCCAACGTATTGGTGAACAACTGGAACTCCATCAGCTTCCGGCCGACCACAACCTCTCTGCAAATCTCTCCCAACAGCGCCCAAGCCGGGGCGCCAATCGACGCCACCATCGACGTAAAGTCCTCCTCGGGAAGCGGAACTCCGCAGGGAAGCGTGTCCGTCTTGGCAGCGTTGTCCGCGGCTTCAAGCCCCAGCGCGGCCGTGTTCACGCTCAGCAACGGTTCGGCCAGCGGCGCGCTGACAACTCTGCCCGGAGGTACTTATCAGGTCTGGGCGCAGTATGCCGGCGACGGCGCATTCGCGGGCAGCCAATCCAGTCCGCAGACCGTAACCATTGCGCCGGTAGGCAGTTCAGTGAATGTTTACGGGTTCACAGTTTCACAATTGAGCCTGAATCCGGCTGCTCCTTGCCTCGTGCCTCCCAACCAGGATGTGTACGAGACGTCAACCAGCAGCGGGCCATGGAGTCCCTTGGCCAGCGGATCGAACCTTGGTTTCTGGTCCCAGCTTGCTCCGGTCGCCATCGTCAATGGCGCCTGGCCTTCGTTTGGATCAGGCACGGGCAGCGTCATCTTCACCGTGGATGGAGCCCCGAAGTCCACAGTCGCTCTTAATGCACTCGGCTACGCCACATGGGTTCCACCCACTACCTTCACGGCGGGCACCCACACCATCGGAGCCAACTACTCGGGCGATGCGAGCTATGCGTCCTCCACGGCTCCCCCCTTCACCTTTGTCGTCCCCAAGGACACCCCTTCCTTGTCCGCCTGGCCCGCTGCCAACTGTCTCAATCCCGTCGGTTCTGCTTCGAGTTGCACCTTCAGCGCCGGAGACAATCTGCGCGTCGAGGTGCAAATGACCCACACCGGCTGCCAGACGCCCTCGGGAGCCGTCACCGTCAACCTCGGGTCGCTCTCCCAGAACGTCACTCTCACTCCGGGCGGCCTGACCATAGAGTCTTTGAGTTTCGTAGGAATGCCGACGCTGGCCGGCGAGGCTGTATTTCAAAACCTTCCCGCCGGAACCTACCCGCTCTCGGCGTCCTATGCCGGAGACGCAAATACTTTGGCCACGACCTCCACTGCCCCGCCCGTGCAACTCGGCCAATATGGTCAATCCTTCACCGTGGTTGCCACGGCGCCGCCCGCCCCGCTGCTGCCTACCACCACGGCCGTTTCTGTTGACCCGCCGTCGATGCAGAATACCCTTTATCTGGACTTCTATGTCTCGGCCACTGTAACCGGCGGACTCGGCTCCACGATTCCACCCACGGGCTCCGTTGACTTCTTCGATGACGGCGTCGAAGTCGGCTACGGCACGCTCGCGCCCGCCGGAGCCAATAGCTCCACCGTGACCACGATGGTGGACGGCCAATTCATGGATTTTGGATCGAGCCAGCTTAAAGCCGTCTATTCCGGCGACAGCGTGTATCAATCGTCCGCCATCCTGACCACTTACCAGATCAACCTCTCCCAGACGCCGGACTTTCTCCTCGCGCCCCAACTGCGCCAGATCACAGTGCAGCCAGGCAGTTCGGCAACCACCGGACTCAACCTGGCGTCCATGGGTGGCTACAGCGGCACGGTCAGCCTTGCCTGCACCACCTCGTCGAGTCAGATCACTTGCAGTCTCAATCCCGCAACAGTCGCGGTAAATGGACAGGCAACAACGACCCTTACCATCAAAGCCGCCGCGCAGACCGCTGGGCTTGCCCAGCCGGAACAGCATCGGCCGGCGCGTTGGCCGGCAGCGGCGGGAATGCTGGCATTTGGCTTCTTCCTGCTCGGCGGATCGGCCCATCGCAAGCTGCGCAGAACCATGCTGCTCAGCCTCTGCCTGCTCGCATCCATGGGTACCATCAGTTGCGGAGGCGGGTCGATTACCACAACTACCACCACCACCCAAGTGTCTCCTGCGGCAACGGCTTACAGTGTAGTAGTCACCGCCACCGCCAGTGGCATCGTCCACAACGCGACGATTACGGTCCTCGTTCCCTAACCCCCGGGTCAGATGCCGCCAGGCAAGCGACCCGAGGGGCCCGGCAACACTTCGCCGCAGCATCTGCCCCCTGCCCCCTGTCCACTGTTCACTGTCTACTGTTCACTGTCCACTGTTCACTGTCTACTGTTCACTGTCCACTGTTCACTATCTACTGTTCACTGTCCACTGTCCACTGCCTTTCCCCTCCAATACCGCTCCTCCGCCAGCTCTTCAAACGTCTCCCCATAGTTCGGCACGATCCCGTAAACCAACTTGCACCCCATCGCCTCCGCCATCCGCGACATCGACCGCAAAGTTGCGGAGCTCTTGAGTTCCCTCGCTTCCAGATCGAACACCCCCGAGCGGTTCACTCCCATTTTGCCCGCGATCTCCGCCACCGGAACCCGCAGAGCTTTCCGTACCGCCCTCAACAATCCATTCGTCGGATTCTCGTCCTTGCCCGCCCGTCGAAATGGCTGCATCTCCCTGTCCAGCTTTCTCTGTAGCCTTTCCTTCTCCCTCGCGCGCATCCCGTTCTCCTTTCCCTTCGCGTCGTCCCATCCCTTTTCCCAGACCCTTGCCGGGTCAGGCAACCTTGTCCCTATCTCGAAGCCTAGCCAAGCCGCGGAATTAATCTGCAAATTGCACGCGAATTTCGCAAAATCAACAACGTCTCTCGCCAGTGCTACTGATGTATCGGTACTGTCTTGAAAAATGCTCCCAATCTATCAGTACATTCCCATCAAGAAAACTGTTTCGCGCTCGAACATCCGCCTCCAGCCCCGCATCCTGGAAGCAGAATGCCGGTCCCCACCCAGACAAACCAATCATCGCCAACCATTCGCTGTTCACTGCCCACTGTTCACTGTCCACTGTCCACTGTCCACTGTTTTAAACTCATCGAGAGAGATACTTCCCTCGAAGGACCCAACCCATTGAGAAAAACTGTTCGCAACGCGCTTATCTCCACTGCGTTTTTCTTGCTTGTTTTTGCTCCTGTCCTGAAGGCACAAAAGCTCACCGCAGCCACTGCCCAGGCGACTACGCTGGAAGACCGGCGTAAGGCGCTCGATGCCGTCTTCCACGACTACTGGGAAGATGTGCTCGTGAGCAACCCGGAATTTGCTTCGTCTCTCGGCGACAATCGCTACAATGGCCAGCTATCCGACTACTCCGTGAAGGCCTTCAACCTCCAGTTGGCCCGCGAGCAGGACTATTTGATGCGCCTGGCCACCATCGACCCCGCCGGATTTACTGACCAGGAGAAGACCAGCCGCGACCTGCTGCTGAACAAGCTCACCGAGGACCAGGAGGGCGCGGACTTCAAGGAGTGGGAGATGCCGGTGAACCAGATGGGCGGCATCTACGACGATTTTCCGCAACTGGCCTCGCAGCTCAGCTTTACCACTGTGAAGGACTACGACGACTGGATTGCGCGCCTTCATGCCATGCCAACCGCCTTTGAACAGGTGACGACCAACATGTCCCTGGGCATTGAAGATGGGCGCGTCCCACCGAAGTATCTGCTGGAAAAGACGCTGGCTCAAGTTGAGATGCTGGCCCAGCAAAAGCCCGAAGACTCGCCGCTTGCGTTGCCTCTGAAGAAGTTTCCAGCGTCGATCTCCGCGGCAGACCAAACGCGCATCCGGACGGAGATGCTGGACGCGCTCCAAAAGGAGGTGTTGCCAGCCTACCAGCGTTTTGCGCGCTTCTTGAAGGTGAGCTACATTTCCGCCGGCCGCCCAGAGCCCGGCATCGGCGCACTGCCCGACGGCGCCAAATACTACAAGTTCCTGATCCGCCGCACCACTACAACCAACCTCACCGCCGACCAGATTCACCAAATCGGTCTCGACGAGGTGACGAAGGACGAGGCCGCGATGCTGGAGATCGCCGAGAAGCTTGGCTTCAAGGATCTGGCCGGTTTTCGCGCCAGCTTGAAGACCAATCCCAAGCTCAGAGGGGACTCGCCCGACGCGCTGCTGGTTGCCTATCGAGGCTATCTCACGCCCATGCAGGCCAAGCTGCCAACCCTCTTCGGCCNNCCCGCCTATTACGAAGCCGGCACACCGGACGGCAGCCGTCCCGGCCGCCTGCTCATCAACACCTATAACGCCGCCGACCGAAATCTCTATGCGGTCGAGGCCATCGCCTACCACGAAGGCATTCCCGGCCATCACCTGCAAATCTCCATTGCGCAGGAGCTTACCGGCGTTCCCACCTTCCGCAAATTTGGCGATTACACGGCGTTTGTGGAGGGTTGGGCGCTCTATACAGAGCGCCTGGGCAAGGACGCCGGCTTCTATCAAGATCCGTATTCTGACTACGGCCGCCTCGAAGCCGACATCTGGCGCGCCATTCGCCTGGTGGTAGACACCGGCGTCCACACCCAGCATTGGACACGCGATCAGATGGTCCAATACTTCCACGACCACTCGGCGATTGACGACACCACGGTTCAATCGGAGGTAGACCGCTACATTGCGTGGCCCGGCCAGGCGCTGGCCTACAAGATCGGCCAGCTCAAGATTCTGGAGCTGCGCGAACGAGCCAGGAAGGCGCTGGGCGACAAGTTCGACATCAAGGCCTTCCACGATGAGGTTCTGGACTCAGGCGCCATCCCGCTGGATGTTCTGGAGGGGCGCATCGACGCCTGGATCACAAGCCAGAAGCCCACCGCGCAGTGACGCAGATGTCCTGATTCAAGCCCATGAATTGAATGGAATTTATGCGCTGCCGCGAAGGTACGTTTTTTGTCCGCCTATAACCGGGCAAAGCCTCCCTCATTTGTGGCCTCATAAGCCGGCCTCTTTTGAGAAACAAGCTCTTTCCAATCCAACGGCCAATTCCACGGGGAGTCTTCGCCAGAAGCGTACTGGTAGATCGGTACATTCTGTTCAAAACGTCGGCCTGGTTTCCGAAATCGCCCCCAAATTTCCGCACTCTCGATGACAGCACGGAGGCAGGGGTCGGGCGCAAGG
>PLOG01000095.1 GCA_003142935.1 Acidobacteriaceae bacterium | reverse complement strand
GCTTTGGAAGTTCCCGCAGTTCCCAAGAAGCCAAAGAACAAGAAGGAAAAGCCCCTTCATCTATTCGATAGCTGACTAACCGAATCTACATCTGACCAGTGATCGCTAACGAAGGTGGGCGGAGTGACGCTACCGGCGGGACCCGCCTGTGACGCTGTGGAAGTGTGAAGCGACAGCATTCTGTTTCCTTTATCAAACGAGAGCATGAAGTGAGGTTTCATGTCGCTATGCGGGTAGACGGCGGCCATATCTATACCAATGCTTGCCGGCTGAATGCCCCCGTTGCGATTAACGATTTCATCCTGTTCCGTCACACGGACTGCAATGCCCTTTATTTGGTATAAATCGACTATTTCCTGAAGTGCGGGCTCGATGACCGCGTTCTTTGCTGCTTCAAAATCGGCAACGTTCTGTGCGATTTGCTTTTCTCGTTCGGACGCACGCACCACAGCTTGCTGCTTCTCTTGATTGTGTCTATCCAAGTGGTCCGATAATGCCTTTGCAATTTCTGGCTTCATCTTTGATCCTTTCGGCTGCCGCCTATCAGATCAAGTATAAATGCGGTTTGGTCGTCGGGGGATTCGCGTCCAGAATGTCCCGCAATCGCGCCCGCAGCCCCTCATCCTGAGACACCAGTTCCGATGTGTTTGCTAGTGGCGTAATGCCGTCAAGTGCAAACAGAACGAATACTGCAGCGTTATCAGGTGGGCCGGTGGTTAGGGTGCTTATCGCCCCAGGCAACCCGGCCAAATTCCCGGCAGCGAGACGCGGGGCCTCGGGCTACTGGATGCGCGTGATTAGCAGCTGGTCGAGTTTGCCATCCTTGGTGATGTAGACGGAGACCCTCGCGGTGATTCCGGACGAGCCGGTGATGCGGTATGAGAGGCCGTTCATACCGCCGCGGTCGCTTCCGCCTATTAGCTCTATCTTGGTGATAGAGCCGATGGTTTCGAGGCTGGTTTTGAAGTCCTCAAGAACGCGCGGAGTGAAGAAGTAGGCGAGATTGTCGTTGATCTGGCTGCGGTCAATGGCGCCTTTGCGCAGTTCTTCAAGGGCGCTACGGACCAGGTGTTCGGCCTCGGGGTTTGCGGCGGGCAGGGTGGGCGGAGCGGGCGCGAATACGACCTGCTCAATGGCACTGAAGATTTCGCCGGTGCCGCGATCGCTGTTGACGATGACGATAATGGCCGCGTCCTGGGCAGGGAACAACTCATTGAGAGTGGTGAAGCCGTTGAGTTCGCCACTATGCCCGACAATTCGGCGGCTATCCTGCGCGGCGAGGAAGTAGCCCATGCCGTAGCCGGTGCCAGTGCCGTCGGGAAGGCTTGCCTCCGATTGCAGCATCTGCCAGCTGGATGGCTTGATGACTTTGTCGCGGTGGAGAACCACGGTGTCCCAGAGAGCAAGCTGGCCGACAGGCATGGAGAGCTGGCCGGCTCCGGTGAGGGTGCCCTTGGCCTCGCGCGGTGTTTCCCGAGGTGGCCCCAGGGCGAAGTGGATATAGTTTCGGGGCAGATCGGGAACGTTGGGTCCGTCGAGATTGACGACGCCTGTGAGGCCGGCGGGGGCGAGTACGTGTTTCGAAAGGAACTGAAAAAAGGGCTGGCCTGCAACTTTCTCGACGATGAGTGAGGAAAGGACGTAGTTGGTATTGCTGTATTGCCACTGGGTGCCGGGCGGGAAGTCGAGCGGCTTGTCAGTCCAGCGCTTGACCAGGGCGTAAGGCTCGGTGACGGTGGCGAGCTCGGGAGTCAGGTAGTCCTCGGTGTAGTAGTCGGAATAGCCGCTGGTCTGGTTGAGCAACTGGCGGAGGGTAACGTCATGGGAATGGGCCAGTTCAGGAAACCAGGTGGAGACCGGATCGTCGAGGCGCAGCTTGCCTTGTTCAACGAGGACCATGGCGGCGACTGCGGTGAACTGCTTCGAGACGGAGCCGATGCCGTATGGCATATCGACAGTAGCGGGGATGCGCGGTTCAAGCTGGGCAAAGCCGAAGGCCGCGGTATAGGCGACGTGTCCATGCTTGACCACTGCGACGACAGCACTGGGTGCGGCGGTCTTCTCGAGGATGCCATTCACATCAGAGGCGATCTTGGCCTGCTCGGCGGGGGGCAGGTTGTCCTGGGCAGGAAGGTGGAGGGAGAGCAGGAGAAAGATAGCCGAGAGCGCGGCGCTACGCAGGCCCGGCAAACGATGGTTTGGCATCATGGGGATGTTTATACCACACAGGATCGAACGGAAGAGTCAGGTTCAGGCTTGCGGCGGTTGCTCGCGCGTGTCCAGCAATTTCTGTGCGGGTTTGGATCCGCTACGGATGGCTTCGCGCAACCGGTACTTGGCTACTGCTCAATTTTTCGATGCTCCATTGGTGCCGCACAGTGCGTAGCGCCCGAGAATGACGCGGATGTCAGTGTCGCGATGATTGCAGACCTAGCGGTAGTTTACGAGGACCGGTGTGTAGGCTTTGTCGTCTCTGAGAGCGGCTTGCTCGAGAGAGAAGACTTCCCGTTCAAGTCAATAGCTGTAACCTGCCCGTTGTGCAAAGAGCAGCGCCTGTACCTGCCTTCTGAGGTGTTCCTGGGGCGACCGAGCCATTTGGTGGCCAAGCAGCCGCGGGCGTGATCCTCGTTTTTGGATCGTTCATGGGTTTTTTGACGAGTTCTCCTACGGCATTTTCGACTTCAGCTTGATAAACTCCCCATCCACCGCGAACTTGCCATTCCCGCGATGGTGGATAGTCTTCGGATGCCTCTGTGCCGGGTCCGTCCAAGCCTTGACCACTTCCAAGACGAAGAGGTTGAACTTGCTGACGAGACGGGTATCGACCACCTTGCATTCGAGGTTGGCGAAACATTCGGCAATCAGGGGTGGCGCCACACGCTCGGCTGGTGCCGGTGTCAGGCTAAATCTCTCGAACTTGTCCACTTCCCGACCAGTGCAGTTGCCTATACTCACAACCTTGGTTGCCAGTTCCACCGCCGGAATGGCTATCACGCATTCCTTCGTCGCCCGCAGAGCTTTAAAGCTGTGATTAGCATCGCTAACGACACAGGCAACCAGAGGCGGCTCAAACTCGACCATCATGTGCCAGGACATCGTCATCACGTTGGCGCGACCCTTATGGGCGGTTGTAAGCAGAACCACCGGACCCGGTTCAAGCAGTTGGTAGACCTTCGAAAGATGCAGGTCTTTCATGGCGATGGGTACTCCTCCGCTCAGTTCTCCGAGAGGATCAAGCGCCTTTCATTGTAGGCGCTGGCGCCATGCGATTACTTGGTCCGTGCAAGGGAGGCTCCTCCATTGAGGGTTGCACTCGGTAGCCGACCCGGAACAATCTGAGTGGAGTAAGCTTTGAAAATGCAGAGTGTTCGCCAAGGGTCTATCCATCTGTTTCGCCTCGCCGGAGTTGACCTGTACCTGCATTGGTCCTGGTTTCTCGTGGCAGCATATGAAATCGAGAGCCGAAAGGGCAGATACTCCTCGGTCGCCTGGAACGCATTGGAGTACCTGGCACTATTCTCAATTGTGCTTATGCATGAATTTGGTCACGCCCTGGCTTGCCGGCAGGTGGGAGGAACGGCGAATCAGATCGTGCTGTGGCCCCTTGGCGGGGTAGCGTACGTGAACCCTCCGCAACGGCCGGGCGCTACACTCTGGAGCATCGCCGCGGGACCTCTGGTTAACGTGGTGCTCCTGCCGGTTTTTGTTGCAGCGTTCATGCTAAGCCGCTCGTTAGGATGGGCGCATGCGATTCCCGATGCCTACCAGTTGTTGCGGGCGGTCATGTGGATTGACGTGTCCTTGCTGGTCTTTAACTTGATGCCGATCTATCCGCTGGACGGCGGCCAAATTCTCCGATCCCTGCTGTGGTTTGTGCTGGGACGTGGCCGCAGCCTGATGGTGACCACGATTCTCGGCTTGTTGGGCATAGTCGGATTCTTCGGCCTCGCTTTGTGGTTACGTTCCTTCTGGTTCGGTGCGATTTCCGTTTTTATGCTGATGAATTGTTGGGGTGGACTACGTCATGCGCAGGAGCTGTTACGAATTGCAAGGCTGCCGCGCCGGGGCGGGTTTGCCTGCCCGAGTTGCCGGACAGCGCCACCGTTGGGAGCCTACTGGCAATGCGGACAGTGCGGGCAGCCATTTGACACATTCCAAACCCGAGGGGTTTGTCCGCACTGTGCGGCCCAGTTTGCCATGACGAGATGTCTGGACTGCGGGGAGCAGCATCCGATGAACGACTGGATGGTTAGTGCTTTCGCGGGAGTTGGCATGGCAAGCGGTGGCTTGACGATAAAATAGCGCTGGCTTTGCCGGTTTCATGCAGCCTTGAATGTAACTGCATTCGACGGCAAAGATCAGTCGAGTAAATCCTTCCAGTTCCCGGACACCTCAGCCTCACAAAGCTTGTGCGCGTTATCATGACCATCGTGCCGACTCAATGCACCGCCATGCTTCGCCGCGGCTCCCGGATTCTTACTGCTCTCCTGCGCTCATGAACGCAACGGTTTCCGAAACCGCATCGTCCCCAGATGCCGCCCTCCTTACTGGCCTCACCTCCGACTTCGCCCACCTCGCTCCCCGGACCATCTGCCCGGCTCAGTGATATATCCGCTATCCCTACCTGATTCCTGCCGGGTACTACGGGCACATGTGGGACTGGGATGGCTTCTTTATTGGCGCCCATTGGGCCAATCAGAACCCTGCCGACGCAAAGTTCCTCCGCGACTGGGTGCTCAGCTTCGCCTTTTCCGCCGACTTAAATGGATACGTCGCGGGCTGCATCACTCCTCAGGGGCCGCGCCCGCTCTTCGGCAAGTTCGCCATGAAACCCTTTCTTGCTTAGGGCGCACTTTTGGCTTCACAGCGGCTTCACGACTATTCCTGGCTCCGTCCCGTTTGGCCCGCAATGCAGCGCATCCTAACCTATCGCAGACGCACCCAGTTCGATCCCCGCTGGGGCCTCTGGTTCTGGGACAACGCCATGCAATCCGGTGCCGACAACAACGCCGCCCTCTCCAACGCCCCCGGCGACCGCAGCGCCATCCTCGCCGTAGATGCATCCGTCTTCGCGATGCGCGAGTACCTCGCCATGGCTGCACTTGCCGAGCATCTCGGGTATCCCGGCGATGCCCGTAGGTGTTGAGGCGATGTACGGTCAGATCTTCGGCCCGGAATATTCGGTGTGAACGGAGAAGCCATGCTGGGGTTTGGGAAAGTGCCGGAGTTCCTCGCTGATTACATTTTCGCGGGTTGAGCAGGAGGGATGCACTCGATCAGTTCCATCCCCACTGTGGTGTGAATCGTAACCCCGTGGGCAGCAAAGGGGACGAAGAAATACGCTCCTTTCTTCACACTACTTATTCCTGCCGAGCTCATCAACTTTCCCTCTCCGCTTGTCACGACATAGACAGCTAGATTCCTCAAGGCGCAAGACGTCTTCACGGTGTACCGATTTACAGCGAAGCACGGCGTATCTTTGAACGAGATAAGACCCTCCTTTCTATAGTCATTGTTTTCCTCGTCGATTCTCGCTTTCTTGCTTCCTCGCGTGAGAACCGAAGGGCCGGATTGCTGCAAATCAAAACAACTGAGCGCAACATCCTTGTCGAGGCCAAGATACATCTCTTGATCGGAGAGACGATAGCGATCACACCAGCGCTCAGGTTGAATCGTGAAATCGGTTGGCTCCTGAACTTCCAGAATCAGACATCCGGCGCCGATGGCGTGTGCAATGCGAGCAGGAATCAGCCAAACATCACCTGCCTTGGCCTCGACCTCTTGCAACAGACCGGAAAAGGCATCGCCCGGCTGCTCGCTCTTTTTCACGGCTAGCTGCAGATCGGTCTCAGTCACGCCCTCCTTAAAGCCGAAGAAGAGCTTTGCACCAGGTCTCGTCGCAAGAATGACCCAAGATTCGGTCTTACCATGGTCACTAGCAAAATGTTTCCTGGAGAAATCCGGATCAGGATGAGTTTGGGCCGGCAATCGGACGGCGCTGTCGAGAATCTTTACCAGCATGTCGAATCCATTTCCACCTGTCATTTCCTCCGGATAGTTAGCAAGCAGGGAGGCAAAGGTTGTTCTTTCGCCTCGGACTTTTGAGAGCCCTTCATCGGGGGCTCGCATCTCCCTGTTCAAGGCTTTCACCTTCGATGCAATCCACTCCTCAGGTAAATTGCCGTCGACGGCTTCGTCTCCAAAGAAATCATGAAAAAGCTTACCTCCTTCGTAAACCCGAAAGACTCGGTTACGCTCAAAGAATAGTGGGCTTTGCAAGTTTGAATTCGTCATAACAAATAGCTCCAATCCTGTCTTTGTTCCCAAAGCTTTGCGAAATGTTCTTCCAGCATCAGCGAGAGACAGTGATAGATAGGAAGATGAAATTCCTGAACGAGTGGAGTCTGTGCGGCTGGCACACAAATACAGACATCCGCGAGTTCTTTGAGCTTTCCGCCCGTTGTTCCGGTCAATGCCAGAACTGGAAGACCTTTCGCACGAGCGACCTCAGCAGCGCGGCACACATTGGAGGCGTTGCCGGAAGTGCTCAACGCTGCCAGCACATCGCCAGTTCTTCCTAATGCGAATACGAGTTGGGCGAACACGTATTCGGGATCGACGTCATTTCCGAATGCCGTTGCAAACGCGGGAAAGCCAGTGAGTGGAATGACCGGAAATGCCCATTGCAAGTGGGAAGCTAATTCCGGCGGCAATCCCTCGCGCATCGAAGCGGCGAGCGATCTGGGGAGTGCAAAGCCCTTGAGCAGTTCTCCGGCCCAATGCTCCGAATCTGCGGCGCTGCCACCATTTCCGCAGAGTAGAAGCTTTCCATCCTTTCTGAATGTTGCAGCCAGCAGATCAAATGCTTCTTGAATATCAGACTGGCATTCTCTTAGCGGAGAATAGCGTTCGACTAGATTTCTCATGTGATGTGACATGACTACCCTCGTAAAGCTTTCAGTAGAGCGAGCAGGAAATCCCGGTTATCGGCGCAGACATAGCGCATCGTCCCACCCATTCGGCTGAATGTCTTGCAATAGCGCAAATAGTATGCAGGATTATCTGCGGGCGGCTCACCGTCTCTTTGCCAGTCCCAGGAGCTCTCGGCCAAATCAACAATAACCATGTGGTGGTTCGTGATCTTGCGCCCTTCCTGTAACTCAAGATTCTGAGACATGGAGAACGATTTCTCGAAAACCATCGGCGACATCACAGCCGAACCCACCGAAAGATACACGCCACCCTCGAGTTGATGTACCTGCTCCGCGTAGGTGAGAAAATCCCTCAGGGCGACGCGCCCAATCGCTGCCCCGTGGTTTACGGAGTGAGTGTATATGACGTCATGCCCGAACATGGGATGCGCCGTGAAGGGAACGTTCAATCGATAAGCTGCGGCTTGTACGCTGTATTGCTTAAAGGGATGGGGGATAGAGCGAAACCCAGGTTCAAGGTTACACATTTGAATCGTAGCCAAAAGATCCAGAGCTGCCGCGGCAACATTGGGATCCTGTGCTGCATCGCTCCTAACGGTTCTTAATAACTGCTCTGAAGTGGGAATGTCCAATCCTTCACGCACAATCATCTTGCCAATGGCTTCACCGTAACCAAGCCCTTCGTAGGCACCTACGATCAGCGCCAGGTTCAGATTGAATCCTGTCTCTTCCCAGATACCAAACTGACCGAGATCCACATTAGCCCGGACATCCTCACTACTTAATCCTTGGAAAGCAAATTCCCAGTCGTGAATGATACCTGCTCCGTTGGTGGCAAGGAGGGTGACCAATCCCTCCTCCATAAGTTGGATAAGAACCGGCGCCAGGCCATTCTTTATGGTGTGCGCGCCAAAAGCCAAAATGACAGGCCGCCCTGCACTTCGAGCAGCGCGGATTTTCTCCGCGCACTCCATCAATGCTTTTGTAGAAGCAGGGGGAATCGGCCCTGGTTCCGCATCCGGAGAAACGGCGTCCCGTTCAATGTTGACCTTGTTCATGCGAGCACTGAGCCTGTGAGTCTGTACACGGGAACGGTCAAATTGGGGATGCGACGTGTTTTGTGAGCGGGGATGGGGAAGGTGAAGAAACTCCCAGAGCTTTTGCCATTGCGAGAAGTCAGGAACAACAGCATCGGCTCCTGCACGAATGAGGCGAGTCCGTTTCTCAGGATTCATCCCAAATCGGCGTAGTTCATCGCTGGCGACGCCGATAGCGAAAGCACCACGTCGGCCGCTTTCGCGTATCTCAACGGGCCCATCACCAAATGTGACAATTTGGTCGGCGGCTCCATCAATTTCGCTGAGGATTCCTTCGATGACGACTTTCTTTGCATCTTTCGCAACCTGGCCAATTGAACCGTAAATTCTACCCTCGAAGACATCTGAATAGCCCAATCGTTCAGCCTCCCTTCTCACATCCTCCACATCCGTTCCACTCGCGAGATAGAGAAGCACACCTGCCTGCTTCAGCGCTCGAAGAAATGGCACCACGCCCCTAAGCGTGAAATCGCTAATGCATAATTCTCCGCAATCCAGCCTGGCCATTCGCCGATCGACAACTTCCATGAGTTGCTCATTGAAGATTTCCTTATATTTCGCAGCTGAGAGAATCTGTTCTTCGGGTATAAGTCCAAACTCTCGGATCAACTTCACCAGTCCCTGCATTTGCACAATTGTCTGAATGCCAGTGGTGCGCTCAATAAATCCCCGCACACGGTCTCGTATGCACATGAAAAGCGCTTCATCAGCCACCTGGTGTTGAGTTCCCAAAATGGACTTGATCATCATCGGCTCCATGATCTTCTCCCACCCTTCGCGGAGAGTGGAGATAGTGCCATCATGGTCGAAAATGGCGTGCCGGATATTAAGAGCCGGCAAGGACTCATTGATGATCTCAATTTCAGATCCGTCAAGATATCTCGCGCGATTGGGACTCTCGGCAAGTTCCGGATGTTTAAGGAAATCTGCAACTGTTCCCAATTCCAGAATTTCCTGACGAGTGGCAGTTCCTGTCTGAAAGAGCTTCTGAACTGTAACTGCAGCTGCTATGTTGGCAATAAAGGCCGCAGAAGCTAAATCCGCGCCAATCGAGATACAAGCCATAAGGGCAGAGCAAAATGTGTCGCCTGCTCCGACTGAATCTGTCGGGCCGGATAATTGCAGGCCACTCACCTGAGATAATTCACTGCCTGAGGCGATGATGCACCCCCGCTCCCCGCGAGTAACAATGAGCGGCGACTTCCAGCGCTCGTAAAGCCGCTGGGTCTGCTGAACAAGGCAATCAAGAGAAATAACCTCGTCTGCATCGGTGGGCTTTCCACTCGCCCTCATGAGTTCATGGTCGTTGAGCTTGTGAATCGCCTTTGGATAAGAGTCATGGTATCCGCGCGAATCGATGATGAAAGTCAGTTGGGGAAACCGCTCTATCGCCTCCGCCAGCCGTTGTCGAAAGGTTGTGGAGTCATGAATGCTCCCAGTAACTTGATGATTTACCAACACGACCGAGACTTTGTGCAGGATGTCTTCAAGTTTTGAAAATAACTCCGACTCAACTACGTTCGATAAGTGATTGAAATTACCGAAGTCGATACGGCTCAACTCCTGACCTTCCACGCATGGCTTAATATAAGTCTGTGTCGACCACCCCTCATCTTGCGAAATCAAGCCACTGCAATCCACATGAGAATTGTCCAGTAGCAGCCGCAGCTCACGTCCAAAAGGATCGTTTCCCAGAACGCCCACAGGATAGACCGACTCAACTCCAAGGGATAATAAATTCATAACAACGTTTCCTGCACCGCCTGGCGAGTAGCGCTGCTTACTGACTGGTTCGGTCTTGAGCCCTGTCTCAACTGAGAGTTCCGACGCCGACCGATCGATTGCCCAGTAAATATCTAGACAAAAATCCCCTATTACGGCCACCGAAGCGCCGGAAAGCTTATCTAAGATCGAAGATATTTCCTCCAGGCCGAGAGTGTAATAAGTCCGAAAACTGTTTGTTTGCCATCGAGTCATTCGCGTGTTCCTTCTATCTGTTTATCGAAGTCTTCCAACGCCACATGCCGGGTTTAGGAGAAATGCCATAGAGCGGTAACGAGCTGAACCGGCATCATGGATGCGAAGAGAATATCCGCATTGCGCTGCCCTGCATTCTTAGCGACAATCGGTAAAATCCATGATGCATGGTTTGGCGAGCCGTCAATGTTGAAGTCGGCGGCCGCGCACCAGTACCTCCGCCGGTCGTTAGCAACCCAGTCGCTCCGGCGAAGCCTGTGAACGTGCCATGGTGATTGTTGTGAAAGAGGTCCACATGCGGCACCGCAGCTTTGCCGGCGAGCGCCTCGTAAATGGAACCGTCGACGAGGTAAATGTCCAGCCAGCCATCGTTTTCATATTCCAAGAGGCAGACACCTTGGATCTTTGCCTCCAGAATGAACCGCTTTGCCGGAGTTTCCGCTATGTGGTGCCTGTGGGTAAGGCCTGGTCGCTCAGCAACGTTCTGGAAGGCGATCAGTCCGCTTTTCACGAAGCCTCCGGCCATGATGGGGCGGTGCCGGCTTGCGCCGCGCAAATCATCCAATCGACGACGCAAACATGTATACATGTTAGATTTGAAACTGTCAACGGTAAAAAGACATACACGTATATGATATGTTGAACTCGCAGTGGAAATGAGAGGGGTAGAGTACCCATCTGGGCAAGTCTATCGAGGGGTATCCCTTATCAGGCTGCTTCCGGAGCGAAACGGATGAAGAAATGACAGAGGGCAATGCGGAACGGTATGCGGTTGATTTCAAGCAATATGCGCTACGGCACAGGCCTGTTAGCTGCTACGAATTCCGGGGGCATGTCAAGTCATTGACTGCCCTGCATACAGCGCCACTGGAATGTGGCCTTGGAGTTGCAGATGTCTGAAGTACGCAAAACCCTCAATAAACGCTTGTTAGCGACTTGTGTGATCGCTTCTCTCGGGGGCCTCCTTTTTGGTTTCGATACTGCGGTCATCGCGGGAACCACGGGCTCCCTGACGAGTGTCTTTCATTTATCTCCCCTCGCTCTTGGCTTTACGGTCTCAAGTGCCCTTTGGGGCACCGTATTGGGCGCTGCCTTTGCAGGCAAGATGGGAGATATTGCCGGTCGTCGCGCCTGTCTACGCGCCCTCGGCTTGCTCTACGTGCTCACGGCCCTGGGGTGTGCATTGGCATGGGGCTGGTACCCCCTCCTGTGCTTTCGCGTACTCGCAGGCCTGGCAGTAGGGGGCTCCTCGGTGATAAGTCCAACCTATATCGCAGAGATCGCTCCCCCAAAACTTCGTGGCCGCCTTGTCATGGCGTTTCAATTCAATGTCGTTTTTGGAATGTTGTTGGCGTACTTCTCTAACTTCTGCCTGGGCCTGTTGCACCTTGGGGCCACAGATTGGCGCTGGAAATTCAGCATTGCGGCCGTCCCGGCTTTGGTTTTCTACCTGGCATTGTTTTTCATTCCCGAAAGCCCACGATGGCTCGCAGGTAAAGGCAAGACGCGGGAGGCCTTGGAGGTACTCCAGCGAAATGGCGATCCTGACCCGGAACTTGAACTACGTGAAATCACAAAGTCTTTGGAAGATGCAATTGGATCGAAGGGTACAAACGTCTTCCAATGGCGCTATCGCTTTCCCATTTTTCTGGCCATTTCCATTGGAATGTTCAACCAACTCTCGGGCATCAACGCCATCATGTACTACCTGAACGACATCTTTGAAAAAGCTGGCTTTGACAAGGGGTCGAGTGACTTTCAAGCTGTGCTCATCGGCATTACCAACCTCATCGGCGTCACTTTGGCAATGTTGGTTATCGATCGGATTGGCCGCAGGATGCTTCTGCTTATCGGATCAGTAGGGACAACTCTGTGTCTTTTTGGGGTCGGTACTATATTTCGGCTGGAACAATATCAAGGAGCCCTGGTCTGGCTTCTGATGGGCTTTATCGGTTTCTTCACTTTTTCGCAAGGGGCTGTAATCTGGGTCTATATAAGTGAAATTTTCCCGAACCGGGTGCGGGCCAAGGGGCAGAGCATCGGTAGCTTCACTCATTGGTTTATGAATGCTCTGGTATCGATCGTCTTTCCAATTGCCGCCGCCAGGTGGCATTCAGGACCGTTCTATTTCTTTTCGGGATTTACGGCGCTCCAATTCATCGTGGTAATCCTTTTCTATCCGGAGACACGTGGGGTTAGCCTTGAAGCAATGGAGGAGCAACTGCATCGCTAACGCAATCCAGGCTCGCTGGGTTCTGGTGGTAGATATGTTCGGTAGCTAAGGCCAACGCCCCCCGAAGAACGCTCTCTCCGACGAGAGCAGCAGGAACCACCTCAACGCTCGCTCTCCACCAAGACGTCATCTGGCGATCCAGTTCCTTTCGCAACGGAATGAAGAGCAGATCCGCCGCCTGACTGATTCCTCCCCCTATTACTATGCGGGCGGGATTGAGGAACATCAGGCAGCTCTTGATCCCTTGGGCAAGATGAATCACATAACGAGAAACAAACTCCGGCTCCATGAACAGTTCCTGTGCGGGACGTCCGTAATCGCGTTCAAGCCACAGTCCGGAACACATTCGTTCCAGACATCCATTGGAGCCGCAGAGGCAGGCTGGTCCATCCGGGACGACCGTATGGTGGCCCAGTTCACAGGCAAATGAGTCAGCTCCGCGATACAGACCGCTCGCGGTAAGCAGCCCACCACCGATTCCCGTTGAAAGCGTGATATAAAAAAGTGGCCGGATGCCTCGACCCGCCCCGAAATACCCTTCCCCGAGAACACCCACCATACTGTCGCGATCTATGACGACCGGCGTGCAGAACCTGGTTTCAACCTCTCTGACCAAGTCAAAACCTTCCCAACCGTCCACATGTGTAGACGCGACAACCTTCTGGGCGGCAAAGTCAACGGGACCGCCAAATCCAATTCCGCATCCGTGAATGGCCCCATCGCGCCATAAGACCCTGAGCATTTTCTCGATCTGATTCAATATTCCAGTCGGACCTGCCTTACGATCAGTCGAGTGCGTGAGCTTTCCGAATAACGATGCCCCCTCGAAGATGGCGATACTGAAGTTTGTCCCACCGATATCGATTGCGAGAGTATTTTTCATGGCTAAACAATAGCACACAACCCATATCATATCTACATACGTGTATAGGATTACTTTGCTGCGAACTGAACTTGCAATCGCAAAACGCAAGTCACCGCATGATTATGGGCTGAACTGAAGCGAAGATTAAGAAGCGGGAAGCTTTCTTAACCGGCTTCGATGTCCAGCAAACAATTGTTCGAGATCGCTCGAAACGGGCAGCGGAATAACTCGTGACAACACACCGACAGGCGAGAAGAAGCCAGGCCAGCAAGGGATCCAGCGGGTGCGGTTGGGGGTGAGCCCGCGGCTGAGGACCACGCGATGCAGGTGCGGGTGATGACATCCACGCCCACAATACCCTGAGCGTGGAGAACACCGATGTCCCGGTCTTTTACCCGCTCCAACCGCATTATGGTATTACTCTTCGGAATCTCTGCAGGACGGAGCCGTGGAGACGGAGCGGTCACTGCCATCGATCAAGCAAAGAAGCGGCTGAAGATCCCTGTATGGATGCTGTTGCCAGGGTTGTGCTGTGCCCAAGATTAACTTCCCCAGGTAAATGCTTCCGATGCTTTTGGTTGCCGAGTTGACGCGATGGTTACACGTCTTGCGATGTGCGAACACGTTCAGCTATCGTTCCCAATTGACTTTGCAATCTCTATTCAGAGCCATTATGATTGGCCCATAGACTAATGCGACAACTTTAGTGTGCGCTTGAAGTATCCTCAATAGGACATGGTTACCCTGACCAACCAGTGCAGCAGTATTAGTTGGTCAGCGAGACACGCTGTTCGGCAGTACGCATCGCAAAGAAAGGACCTTGCATGGTGAACAACGTTGCAATCAAGGTTTTCGTTGTGGAAGATCACCCCGTGGTGCGTCTCGGGCTCAAGACCATGCTGGAAAGTGAACCTGGCATCGCGGTGGTAGGAATGGCGGCATCGGGGAGTGAGGCGATCAAGACTATCCCTTCAGCCACGCCCGACATCGTGCTGATGGATCTTCGCATGCCAGAAATGGACGGACTCCAGACCATCTCGGCACTTCGCGCTCAGAACCCTCACTTGAAGATCATCGTACTTACAAATTACCACTCAGATGAAGACGTCTTCGCTGCGCTTCAAGGAGGCGCAATGGCCTACTTGCTGAAGAGCGCCTCTCTTAACGAGGTGCTCAGCGCAATCCGCGAGGTCCAGGCTGGAGGGCGGCTCATCTCAGAATCCATTGCTGCACAGCTAGCCAGGCGCGTGAGCCGTATACAACTCAGTCCCAGAGAACAGGAGGTGCTCGGGTTTGTGGCACATGGGCTTACAAACCGCGAGATAGCGGATCTAATGCATCTCAGTCATCGGACAGTTCGAAATCATGTCGTAAATTGCCTGGATAAGCTGGAAGTGAAAGATAGAACCGAAGCTGCTGCCGTCGCCGTTCAACGCGGCCTGGTAAGTCTTGACCGCAGCAGTTGACGGCTGTGGGCGTTTGTCTGTTCACCGCCTGCTTAGCGACGATGAAACCCCAGTTTCTGTCCTGCCTTGAAGGCTAAGCGCGTGATGTACCGTTCGCCATGGCTCACCAATTCAGTTAATACTTTTCTGGAGTGCAAGGGAACCACGACTTCGATACAGGTGCCTTCTCCTGGCGCAGTATGGACATGCAAATCTGCTGAAATACTTGCGGCTCGATGTTCCATGTCGCGAAGACCGTGACTTCGAAGCTGTCCCCCCGCGGTGAAACCGATGCCGTGATCCTGCACGTGTAGCACGATGGCATTCGTCTCATACGTCATGTGAACCTCAACCGTTTCCGTTTGAGCATGACGAATGGCGTTGGTTATAGCCTCAGCGCCGATGTGAAAGAGAGTATCTGTCACTCGTAACGGGAGCGCCCGAATAGGACCTTCGCGTGTCACCGTTACTCTCACGTCCCCACCCTCGGCAATCCGTGAGGCGCACCGCTCAAAGGCAATAGTCAAGTCTCCAAACTCGGGTGATCCCGGTTTCAGCATCGCAATGCTCAGGCTGGATTCCTCGTGCGTTTGCCGCACCATCTCGCATGCGCGGTCAAGCTGCTCGTTGATGGTTGGCCAATTTGCCGGACCGTTGCGCATGCCGTTGCGAATCCCCTGTAGCTGATAGCCGACTCCAGCGAAACTCTGTGCCAACGTGTCATGCATCTCGAGCGCCAGTCGTTCTCGCTCATCGAGAATCCCCTTCATTCTCCAGTTTTCGATTCGGACATATAGAAAGAGAATCATCAGGAGGAGTAGCAGTAATACGCAGGTCAACTCGATGAAGCGCCGGGCACTCCACCATGGCGGACCAACCAGCACATCTATATCGTCCGCGGCGCGAAGAAGCAGTGCAAAGGGAACTTCGTTTTGAGTGAATCGCGGATCTAAAACGCAAATACCCCGGACGCGCAACAGGCTCTGCTCGCTAAATTTGCGATACAACGCCGCTGAGGGTCCTCCCGTCACGATAGCTCTAAAGGATTGAGAACCATCGTCGAGGTCCAGAATGATTGTGTTCCCCGATTCGTAATGTATATGTTGCAAATACCCCTGGGTTTCCACAAAGTCGGCCTCGAAAACACCGGTTGCAGCCTGGGCGGCGGTAATCGAAACCGGCGGGGGCGGCGTCCGGCCCAAAAGCAGACGGACGTCGGCTTTGCGCAGGATCGTTGAAAATGGCTGTGCGTCGGGCCATCCGGTAATCTCAACTTCGTCTCCAATTCCAAGAGCAGAAACATTCACTTCAGCAACAGCCACTCCGCCAGTGACGTCCTGGACGTAGAGTTGCGGTGAAGTGAGCGTTACCACTCCGCGCACCGAGACCGGGTGCGATACAGGCTCCGGAAGGTTGTTCAGGCTGCTAATTGGCTGCGGGGGGTGGGCTTTTGCCGCGGTCTTCTCCGGAGTAAACTTCGCGTCCTTTGGATCATAGGTTGGGAAGGTATGAGAGGAGTTATAGGCTGCCTCGCCTTTTGGAAATTCGGGATGGGTCTCCTCGGTCACATGCCGGCGGATGGCGGCAAGCTCTGCGGGCACACCGACCGAGTACACCTTCACATTCCGCCATGATGCGACAGTCGCCACTGAGCGCAGCCCGATTCTGCCAGAGGCCACGCAACCTGACTCCTGAAACACGGTCCATGCCCTGTTTTGCGTTCCAACTTCGTTGGCAGCGACACCTATTTCACAGCCCTGGACGACGACTTTGAGGTGGTACCAGGTCAGCCTGCGGACTCCGCCGGGCATGGGCACCGGTCGACCTTCCATCCAACCGTAGTCTGCCCGGCCGATCACCAAGGAGTCATCTATACTGCGCAAGCCGACGTAGTATCCGTTATATGCATCGACGCCCCTGTCTTCCTGATTAGAACGCACGATCAGGCCAGCATCGCCATAATCTCTCAAGATCTCCAAGTCCGCTTCGACAACGTAATCCGTCCAGTACTTCGATCCTGCCAGTAGCTTCGCACCCCACTCGTCGGAGTGATTCTGCATTGTTCCATTAGCAAGATCCCAGGCACCTCCCATTGGTTGCCACAAGTTCGACTTGCCGTCAGCGAACGGGTCGCGGAAGGGAAGTCCGAGGAAAGGACGTATGTAGTGAATGAAAGAAAAAAGGAGAGCAGCAGCGCTAACTGCCCCGATCAAGGCCGCGATGGCGGCGTTCCATGAATGCTTAAACAGTTTCACTGGGTTGGTCTCCAGTCCATCGAAAGCATTCGCTGCACATCTGGCCGGTCTACATTCTCCCGCGTTACCATTGTTGGCGGTAACAGCTGATTACCTAAGATTGACTCGCCGCGCTGGCCTGCGTTTATTAGTTTCATGGCGCGATAACCCATCTCAAAAGTGTTCTCTACGATAATTGAATCGATTTCTCCCTTGCGCAGATAGTACAGAAGGTCCAATGCCTGGTCGCAGGCAATGAGTTTTACTTCATTGTTCCTTTGGTGACTTTTGAGCGCCGAGAAAGATGCTCGGGTTGCAACGGTGTCGAGGGCGACAATTGCGTCAAGCTTAGGATAGCGTTCAAGTATCTGCTGGGCACCGAGTAAACCTTCATCGAACGCGCCAGAACCCGGAAGCTCATTTACAATGTGAATGGACGGATACCGCTCAGAGAGCCTATGCCTGAAAGCAGTTGTTCTTAGAAAAGTGGATGCAATTCCAGGCTCGCTTCCGATCAATGCAACGTCGCCCATCCCATGAAGGGTCTCTCCCGCCCGATCGGCCGCAAGCCTGCCGGTTTCTTCATCATCGTTCAGGATGTACGCAAGTTTTGGATTCGGAGAAATCGATAAATGTGAGCCCACGATGACGGTAGGAATTCCTTGAGCGACTGCGCGACGGACAAGCGTATTCAGCGCGAGGGCGTGGTCTGGCGAAAGAATAAGGCCACCATCCCGTTGCGCGATCGCGGCCTCGACTAGCTCGATCTGCCGCGCCACATCATCTTTGCGGCCGGGCCCGTTCCAGTAGATTTCCCAGTTTGTACCCAACGCGGCAGAAGCTACACCTGCATGCTCAGCCTCCCAAAGCTCCTGTGCCGTCATCTCAGGAATTACCGCGACGGTATGCGGGTGAGCCCGGGCACACCCGGATGCGAGGAGCAAGGTTCCAGCGCTCAGGCTGCATATTGCCAATCTCTTACCGAGTCGAACGGCGGTGATAAGCATCATTCGTCCATGCATCTGAGATCGAGCTGCAAGCGCGCAATCGACATTTCAGACTATCAATGTTTGAATTATGGCACACCGCGACTTTATACCAAATCCCCGCGAAACGCGAGTCAAATGCGATTGATTGCGATTAGTCCCGGTGGAAGCATTTCGTTGGGAGAGCCCGCCTTCGCTTCACCAACTGTGGGTCATCCTGGAGGAATGAAGCTATTTAAATAGCAGAATTCAGCAAATGGCAAAATGTGCCAATTAAAGCCTGTCGCAACAAGGGCGCCCCACTGGTTCATTTGCACCAGTGCTTTTTGGTTCACCTATCATCTTGCGGGTAGTACATCGGAGCAGATAACGTCCATGTTGGTTAAAAAGACCAATGAAGTTTCGACATGAACTCGAACGTACCTTTCAGTCTCCGCCGATGAGCTTTGGCAGATCGCGAGGTCTGTGTCGCCGAAGACCGTAAGCTTTATTGAACCAGCGGGGGCTGCATAGCCATCGCAATGGAGCTCGACCAACCATAGATGAGCAACATTTTGGGAGGTAACAGAATGAACCAGGAGGAAACGTAATGAAGAAATTGAGCAGGATGATCACGTTACTGGTCGGCATCTGCGCGATCTTGTTTTTAGCAGGTACCCTCTTTCAGTCGCATGTAGCGTATGCACAATCGGTGCGCGGATCTCTGTCAGGCAGCGTTCTGGACCAGTCGGGAGCGGCCATTCCGGGAGCCAAGATCACTGTCCGCGACCCCAATACAGGAGTGACGCGGACCACGGTTTCAAGCTCGGAAGGCGCCTATAGCATTCCGGAGCTGAATCTGGGCTCGTACGATGTCACGGCATCAGCGTCCGGCTTTTCGACGCAGATCCAGCATGGGGTTCAGATCACGATCGGGAATGTGTCGGCCCTGAACCTGACGCTAAAGGCCGGCAGCACCGAAACGACGATTAACGTGGATGCTTCCTCGCCGACCGTGGAGACGCAATCATCCGACATTGGTGGAACAATCCAGGACCGGGCGATCGAAGAACTGCCGCTCGCGCTTGGCGGCGTTGGCGCTTTTCGCTCACCGGAATCTTTTGAATTTCTGCTCCCAGGGACAACGGGCCCAGGGTCGGAGTCCAGCTTGACCGGCGACATTTATAACTTGAGGATCTCGGGCTCAGAGATGCAGGCCAATAGCGACATGCTCGACGGCGCGGATCAGATGAGAAGTGAAAACGGCTCCGAGTTCGATGAAGAGGCGCCATCCGTAGAGGCGATTCAGGAATTCAAGCTTACGACGGGCATTCCCACCGCGGAGTACGGGCGCGAAGAAGGCGGCATCGAAAGCTTTGTGACCAAGAGCGGCACGAACCACTATCACGGCACCGCCTTCGACATCGTCAAGAATCAAGCGCTGGACGGAAACACCTGGTTCAATAATGGAGATTTAGCCGCGAACTGTTCGGGCGCGAACAATACTCCTCAGTGCACCAGTCTTTACGCGAAACCCGCCGATACGCAGAACGATTTTGGAGTCACGCTGGGCGGACCCGCAACTATTCCGCACGTCTTCAACGGGGCCGATAAGCTGCAATTTTTCTTCGGCTGGGAGCAAATCCGGCATACGGTTGGGGGGACGGAGATCAGCACCTTGCCGACCGCTCTCGAACGGGGCGGCGATTTTACGGATCTCTACAATCCGGCGGCGCCACCGGCAACCGGCGGCACGGCTATCAATCCTTGCGATGGGAAGCCTGTCTATCCCGGTGAGGTGTTCGATCCTTCAACACAGACTGTTGTGAACGGAACGCCTTGCCGGCTTCCTTTCGCGGGCAACGTGGTTCCGAAGCAAAATTTCAGCACGGTGGCGACGAACGTTCTCGCCTATGTTCCCTCTCCCTCGCAGGCAGGGCTGATTAACAACTTCTATTATCCGTTTACGCAGCCGATTAACAACACCACTTACACGATCCGGATTGATGCCAGTCCCTCGCCCCGGCAGAAATTTTTCGCGTCCTACTCGACACGCGAAAATCTCCGCACCTGCTGCACAACTCCAAATCTTCCTTATCCTGAAGCTTCTATTGGCTGGAACCAGAACTTCACGACGCATTTTGCCCGCGCCGGCTGGGACTTTATCATTACGCCAACCATGTTGAACCACTTCAATTTCGGATTTAACCGCACCAACAGCGCCTGTTTTGCCTTTCCGGCCCTACAGAGCATCGATTACACGCAGCAGCTTGGAATTTCCAATGCGCCTGCTTCAAAAAACTTTACCAATATCGGGTTCGACAGCCGGGATCAGTACGTCGCCTTGGGCAGTGGGTTGAACAACGATTGGATCGACAACGGCTGGCGCTTTAATGACAGCATAAGCATAGAGAAGGGGCGCAACAGCTTCAAGTTCGGGGCGGACTACCGCATTCAGCAGTTTTCGCCGGTGTCCTATCCAACACCTACCCTGGGCTTCGATCGCGCGCAGACGGCATCGGACCCCGCGAACTCGGAGCTTGACGGTAACAGCTTTGCGAGCCTTCTTCTCGGCCAGACATCCTCCGGCAACTTCGGGGCGGGGCTGAATATTTCACTGCCGCGATGGGCGTCGTCCTACTATGCGTTGTTTGCCCAGGACGACCTGAAGTTGAGCGACAAGTTGACCCTCAACCTGGGTTTCCGCTGGGACGTGGATGTTCCCCGCACGGCAGCTCATAACTACACGTCTAATTTCAGTCCTACCGCGAACGATCCCGAGTACAACATTCCCGGAGCTCTCGTCTTCGGTACAACCTACAAAGGTAATTCGAGTTGGACTGACACCTACTACAAAGACTTTCAACCTCGATTCGGATTCGCGTTTTCTCCGTTTGCAAATGGAAAGACCGTGATTCGCGGCGGGGGGGGCTTGATCTCCGGTCCGCTAATCTATGCCGACGACGGGGGTGGAATGAACGCCGGTTACAAGATTCAGCCTGTGTTTACAAGCAGCGATGGCTTTTCGCCTTCGTTCTTGTCCGACAAAGGCTTCCCTGCCTACGGTCAACCGCCCGATCTGGACCCAGGTATCTTCAACGGTCAGCCCCTGGGCAGCTCCTGGATCAAGTCTTCGCAAGGCAAGCCGGACATGCTCTATGAGTGGGGCCTCCAGCTTCAGCAGCAGCTCGCACAGGACCTTATCCTCGAAGTCGGCTATACGGGCAACCATGCCCAGAACCTTCGTTCGTCTCTGGAGAACCCAAACAATATCCCTATCAGTGCGTTCAAACTGGGCAATCAGTTGAATTCCGCCGTGGCTGGAAACACTGTGGGAGTGACTGCCCCCTTTGCGGGCTTCTACTCCTTGTGGGGCGCAGGTGCGCCAATCAACCGCGCTCTCCGTCCTTTCCCGCAGTATTCTCAGATCGACGCAGGCTGCTGCCTCCAGAACGACGGCATGTCGACGTACAACGCGCTGCTTGTGTCTCTGAGCCGGCGCTTCCGGAATGGCTTATCTTTGCAGGCCTCCTACACTTGGGAGAAGAGTCTGACGGATGCCGAATCCGAGCAGCCGGAGCCTAGCACTATTCAGAATCCTACGGATCTACACCAGGAAAAGGCCCTCTCAATTCAAGACTTGCCAGATACTTTTGTGGTGGCGCCGATGTATCAATTGCCCCTGGGGAAAGGAAAGGCGTACCTGAACCATGGGCTGGCGAGCTACGTTGCCGGGGGATGGGAGGCCGGCACGGTTCTGCGCTACGAGTCCGGACAGCCGATTTCATTCTGTTGCGCAACCCCAATTCCCGGCTGGGATAACAACATCTACTACAACCGTGTTGCCGGGCAGTCCCTGAAGAGCACGTCCTATCGTTCGGGCAAGATAAACCCCTTTATCGCTGGACAGAACAGCTTCTTCAATGCCGCGGCCTTTATCGATCCCAACAGCACCGCCAACCGAGGTACGGGAGCCTATACCTTTGGCGACGTACCCAGGGTCACAGGAGAGGCGAGGTTGCAGCACTACGACGATGAAGACATCAGCCTAATGAAGACCACGCCGATCCGCGAAGGTGTGTCTTTTGTATTCAAAGCAGAAGCGCTCAACGCATTCAACCGCCACATATTCACGGCCCCGGACTCGAATCCGACGGACTCGTCTTTTGGCATTCCAAACTCAACCACTACAAGCCCAAGAAACATACAATTCACGTTTCGTGCAAACTTCTGATCGCTCTGGGGTGCCGTGCCAGGCAGTTTAGGTTCGCCTGGTACGGCCCTCCTCCGGTCATACAAAGATCCGAGTGGACCGGCGTTGCCCCGATGGGACTGCGTCGGTTTACGTTTTATCAATCCCATTTCCTTGCGCGAAGGAAGAAGTCATTGAACATGAAGGACCTCGACGAATCGGTGGCAAAAATCATCAAGTCTCTTACCTTACTTTGTTTGGCGGTATTGGCGGTGCCCCTCGCCTGGTCTCAGATGTCGGAGTCTTCGCCAGAACTTCAAAACAACCCCATCGTGATTCGAGTTAGCCAGCCCGACACGCGGCAAGAAATAGCGCCAACGCTTTTTGGAAGTTTTCTAGAGCCGATCGGCCACTCTACTTACGGAGGGCTTTGGGCCAACGTTGTCGAGAACTCCTCCTTTGAAGAAGGACTCTGGTCTGCGGAGAATCTCGAGACACAATGGAACTCCCGTCCTGAACTTCGTGCCGCGTCATCGCTCGGTTTGCCGGCACCGTGGGAGCCGCTCTATCCGGCAGAAGGCGGCCGTTATGCTCCAGTGCGTGGAGACGCGGCGAATTCAGCACAATCCATTCTCCTGATGTCGCTCCCTGGCAAGGAGGTGGGCATTCTCGAACAGGTCTATCTCCCTGTTCATCGCGAGCTCAAGTACAGCGGCAGCCTATGGCTAAAACATGTCGATGGGAACGATACGGTAAAGCTCTCTCTGCGCCGCCACGCGGACCCGGCCGAAGTGCTGGCGTCGAGTGTCGTGCAGGCGACATCAGCCGCTTGGACGAAGTACACATTTCACCTCGAGTTGAGTTCCGGCCAGGTTGCGACGCTTGAGCCTGTCGACTTAGTGATCTCTCTTGAAGGCGATGCTCGTGTGCTGGTGGACAACGTCGTCTTGAATCCTGACGACGCGGTAGATGGCATGGACCCGGAAGTGCTGACGTTGGCACGCGAACTCCATTCCCCGGCGGTGCGCTTCGGGGGCAACTTCACCTCTGCGTATGACTGGCATCATGGCGTGGGGCCGCAGGACACGCGCGTTAGCGAATTGAACCTGGCCTGGGGCATACCGGAGTACAACACTTTCGGTACTGTCGAGTTCCTCCGCTTCTGCGAGCTCATCCAGGCGAAGCCGCAGATTGCTCTGAATCTTGGTACCGGAACTCCGCGCGATGCGGCCGAGTGGGTCAGCTTCGTCAACGCGCACTGGGCCGATCATCGCGGGGGACTTACATGGGAACTGGGGAATGAACTTTGGGGAAACTACCAGGTGGGCTATCCTGCGGCGTCGCTTGCCGCGGCCGTGACCTTGGCGAATAGTGAAGCCGTCCGAAAGGTCGACCCGAGTGCCCGCCTCATTGCGACCGGAGGCGACGCAGGCCTGTTTCGGGAGTGGAACGCGCAGCAGCTTACCGACCCAGCCGGCACCTTCGATTACCTATCCAGTCACTTCATCTTCAACGAAGATGTGCTTCTTCCCGATGCTACAAACGAATTTCGAACCATGGCCATGCTTGCTCTCCCCTGGGGACTGTCGGAGCGGATCCGTGCGATGAAGCAGCAGGCTGTGGAAGCTCACCGGCCCAATGTGCAGTTTGCCTTTACCGAGTGGCTGATGATCGCCGACCACTCGCACACGGTGCCGAGTTACAACAATGTGGGAGGCGCCCTCTTTGCCGGCGGATTCCTGAATGCGATGATGCGCAACTCGGATGTTGTGTCGATCGCCAACATGACGGGCATCATCGAGTTTGGCGGGATCTGGAAGAAGCGGGAACAGGTGTATGCCTCGCCTGCCTATTGGGTGCTGCGGACCTACGCAAATGCGAGACCCGGCACTTTGCTCAAGGTCGACTCCACTTCACCAACTTACAACATCTCCAAGGGCGTCACTCAGCTACCAGAGATCGTGGGCGCTCCTTATCTCGATGTCGTTGCGGCCCAGTCCGAGGACGGAAGCAAGTTGCTGCTACTGTGCGTCAATCGCAATGTTACGCGTCCTGAAACCGCTCTCATCGATCTTAGTTCCTTTCGAGTAGACACTGGGTCTGCTCAAGTGACGACCATCGCCGGCGACGGTGTGCTTGCTGAGAACGACGAATACAGCCCGAACCGTGTGATCGCTGTGACACATACCGAGAGATTCACGGCCAAACATTCCTACACCTTTCCGAACGCCAGCGTGACGGTGATAGAGATTCCACTGAAGAAATAAAACTATGCCGCGCTCGCTAAGCGTGTATGCAACGGGAAAAGAGAAAGTTATGAATATTTCAGTTCTTGCAGGTACAGTGTTGATTTGTCTGCTCGGGGCTCTGCCCTTGCGCGCCGCGACGCCAGCGGAATCGGAACGTTGGAGCGCGGAACGTGCAAACCAATGGTATGCGCAGCAGCCCTGGCTCGTTGGCGCAAACTATATCCCTTCCGACGCCATCAACGAACTGGAGATGTTCCAGGCAACGACGTTCAACCCTGCACTGAATGACAGAGAGTTGGGAATGGCGGAGTCGATCGGGATGAACACGATCCGTGTGTTTCTTCAGGATCAGCTCTGGAAACAGGATCCTGAAGGATTCAAGGCTCGCCTGGATATATTCCTTTCCATCGCTGCCAGACACCACATCCGGCCAATCCTGGTGTTGTTCGATTCCTGCTGGGGACCAGACCCACAGCTTGGGCCACAGCAGCCTCCGATCCCTGGGGTGCATAACTCAGGTTGGGTTCAAAGTCCGGGCAAGCGGCGCCTCATGGATAAAGCGGTAGAGCCGGAGCTGGCCGCTTACGTACGAGGTGTGGTGGGCGCCTTCGCGGACGATCAGCGCATTCTCGCTTGGGATATCTGGAATGAGCCAGACAATCCGGGAGGCGATGTTGCGGAAGATGTTGCAGCGAAGGTTGAGAGAGTGGATGAGCTTCTGCCGCGCGCATTCACCTGGGCGCGCAGCGTGCATCCCAGCCAGCCGCTCACGAGCGCGGTCTGGGTAGGGAACTGGAGGGACCCCGACAAGGAGAGTGTGACGACCAAGATTCAATTAGAGCAGTCCGATATCATCTCATTTCACGATTACGGGTGGCCCGAGGTCTTTGAGGGTCGCATCCAGGAACTGGAGAGGATGGGCAGGCCCATCCTTTGCACCGAATACATGGCCCGCGGAGCCGGAAGCACCTTTGACGGTTCACTGCCAATCGCCAAACAATATCACGTAGCAGCGATGAACTGGGGCCTGGTTGCAGGCAAGACGCAAACCTACCTACCATGGGATTCCAAACAAAGGCCATATGTGCTTATTCAGCCCACCTTGTGGTTCCATGATGTATTTCGGCAAGATGGCACGCCCTACCGTCAGCACGAGGTCGATCTGATACGCCAACTTACTGAGCGCGGAACACACTGAAAAGTCGGTCTTATCGGCACCGTGATACCTCTGCTTAAGGGATGCGGGAATTGCGCTACCCGTGTAACAACACCTCGGTGATGCAAGCCAACTCATGGCCGCCAGTCAGCATACAAATGAATTACTTGCTAAGAGCTTCCTCTAGCAATAGCACGATGTCGTCAATCAATCTACAGACTTGTCCATGGTTGAAAGGTGATGTAGTATATCGACATGTCTAGGAATCGACTGCTGTTTGCGTTTTCGCATGGAGCATAAAGTGGATATCGTGCACGATCTTGATGAGTCCTCAGAAGCGCCGCCAAAATACAAGCAAATTGCCGACATGTTACGCGCGAAGATCTCTTCTTTGGAATATTCACCGGGAGACAAACTACCCAGTGACTCCGAGCTGAGCAAGCAATTTAGCAGTTCGCGACTGACGGTAATTCGTGCTCTCCGACAATTAGAGTCGGAAGGGTTGGTAGAACGCAAGGCTGGTTCGGGGACCTACGTAGGACTCCAGCGCAATGACGCTGCTCACTCGTTTGGACTGCTTTTTCCAAACTTAGGAGAGGGTGAGATATTCGAACCTGTATGTGCAGGCTTGGCACGAGCCGGTAACTCGTCGCAACAGGCTCTTATCTGGGGAAACATATCGAACTCAAGTGTTAACAAAGAGGCACAAGCTCTTGAGCTTTGTAACTCATTTATTGCAAGAAGGGTCGATGGAGTCTTCTTTGCACCACTCGAACTAACTTCTCATACGGAGGAGATTAATCAGCAGATTGTTAATCGCTTGGATGAAGCAAGCATTCCAATCATCTTGCTGGATCGAAGCACACAGCCGTTTCCAGAGCCTACACAGCACGATCTCGTTGGAATAGACAATTGGCGAGAAGGTTGCCGAATGGCAAAGTACCTGCTGGACCTCGGCTGCACGAGACTTGGATTCGTTGGACGTCCGGGTTCGGCCCCGACGGTGAATGCGCGCATTGCCGGCTTAAGTGAAGCACTGCGTCAATATGCGTCTGGAATGTCCCCTGAGTGTGTCTTGTTGGCGGATCCGACCGATATCGACACCGTCCAACGCTGGGTTCAGGCCGTTCGTCCTGAAGGCATACTTTGCGCAACCGACTACACGGCAGGTCAACTTATGCACACACTCGCAAAGCTTGGCATTGCCGTGCCACAAACAATCCGGCTTGTGGGTTTCGACGATGTAAAATATGCAAGCATTCTTCCAGTCCCTCTAACAACACTACGTCAGCCATGCCTCGAAATTGGTATTGCAGCTATGAAGGCCATGCTGGCTCGACTCGAAGATCGTTCAATGGTTCCGCGCACCATTTCACTTGATTGCGAACTCATTGTACGGGCCTCGTGTGGCGCAAATTTGAATTACTCAATGAGTTCTCAACTCGGCTAGTTTAGCAAGCAGCCCGTTCATTGAACGCTCTATCGCTTAGCTGAGGCCTGCGATTTGCAGACACTCCGTCAACAGACTCGCTCTAGTCCCGTGTCAAATCATGCGGCGGACCCACCAAGACGACCTTTTCACAAGTGCATGATATCGAGGTAGGTATGCATCTGCTCAGTGTAAATCGCGTGGCGGCAGCCGGATCCATGGCTGGCAACTCTGACGACAATCAAAGGTGGTTTGCTTCACGCTTGCTAGCTCTAAAGTGTTTTCGTCTTTGTGTCTGCCTCTTAGGTGTTTACCTCTGGCTGCCCATCTCCCTTTGTGCGGAGACTAGGGCAATGCATATCACGCAGCAATACTTGAATATCCCGATCGGCCGCGAAGCCAAAATGCGAGTGTTTCAGATCGGCGTTGATGACAAGCTGAAACGTGAATTCCCCGCGCAGTTGGCGGAAGGCCCAATCGACTACTGGATATTCATCAATGTGAGTGAGTTTCAGGGGCAGACAATCACACTGTCCGGCAGTGCGACTCATTTGGCATTGGATCGCATCTATCAGTCGAGCAAGATTGAGGGAGAGGACAGTTTATATAAGGAACCGAATCGACCACAGTTTCACTTTACGGTCAAGCGAGGATGGAGTAATGACGTCAACGGTCCGATCTTTTACAAGGGCCAATACCATCTGTTCTGGCAGGCGTTTCCATTTGGAGTGACGTGGGATACCGGGTTTATGTATTGGGGACATGCAGTGAGCAAGGACTTGGTTCACTGGCGGGAGTTGGCGCCCGCGCTCATGGTCGATAAGCTGGGCTCGCCCTGGTCCGGTTCAAGCCTCGTCGATCGCAGCAATGACGGCGGGTGGGGGAGAGATGCGCTCGTGCTGGTGTACACAGCCTTTGACCGCTTCTCGCATAAGCAGGTGCAGTGCATTGCCTACAGCACCGACAATGGAGTTACGTTCACCCGCTTTACGGGTAATCCTGTCCTTGACAGCAACAGCGAGGCAAACACGAACGACACCAGGGATCCAAAGGTCTTCTGGTATGAACAGACAAGGCGCTGGGTAATGGTCTTGTTTGAGAAAGACGGTATGTCTTTCTACACTTCGACCGACCTCAAATCATGGACATGGCAGAGTCACTTCATGGGTCTTCATGAATGTCCGGATTTCTTTGAGCTACCTGTCGACGGAGATAACAGTCATCGCAAGTGGATACTTCATGGCGGCTCGTCCACATACTTTATCGGCAGCTTCGATGGCAGCACATTCACTCCTGAAACATCAGCGCTTCGCTACGCAGAGGGAAAAAATGCGAATGGAGACGACATTCTTTATGCGGCGCAGTCCTTCGCCGATATGCCGGACGGACGGCGTGTCCAAATGGCGTGGGGAAGAATCACGGAACAGGGCATGCCGTTCAATCAGATGATGCTCTTCCCAACGGAATTCAGGTTGGTTACCACACCGGACGGTCTCAGATTGCTCGCAACTCCTATTCGGGAAATCGAAGGGTTGCACTCAAAGGAGTATGCTTGGTCCTCGCTAACTGTCACGGATGCTACCCGGAGGCTTCATCTCATTCCTCCCGGACTTCTCCATGTGAAGATGCAGGTGACCTTAGAGAAAGATGACGAGCTGACCATTCGATACCAGGGAGACCCTCTGGCCACTCTTCAGTATGGCGGTCTCGACAAGGGCATGGGATCAGTGGAGATATTGATCGACAAGTCTGTTGCTGAAATATTTATCGATGGCGGAAGGCGGTACATCATCAAGGAGATACCTGCGACCACAAATAATCACGGCATAGAACTTGAAATGGGACGGTCAGGGAGCATCCTTAATACTCTTCGCGTCTATAAAATGTCGTCTATTTGGACGCATCATTGAACGGCACAAGAGCGACGCACGTGACTGTCCGGTACAACCTTGATCTTTGAGGCATGCACCTGCCAACGTGCAATTTGGACTCCAAACGTGGGAGAAAAGAAACCAAATGAGTTTGGCAAGTAATCTTGGGTTCTTCCGCACATTTGGTGAAAAGCGGCAGGAAACAACGAAAAACGCGCACACTCCTGCATCAGCGCGCTCGGGAAGAAGAACATCGAGCCGCAACTTCTGCCAAATCAGTGTCAGCTTACCGGAATTTATTGGAAATGGGGAGTATCACCAAATGTGACGAAGAAAGAGCCACCTCCTGAGTTCGTCAACCAGTTTCGAACCAAGAAAAAACCAAAACCGACTCTCCATTATCTGAATCAGACATTTGAAGAGAAGTTATTGGTTGTCGGCATCGCTTTTGTTTTGTCTATTTTGCGAATCCAGATGTCAGAGAAGGCTGGGCTGCCAAGAGCAAAGCTTTCAGGAGCGTTACTCTTGCCAGTTCTGGTCCGTATGGGCCAGCGAACACTAAATGATGGACTGGGAGGGCTCGCGAACAAACCGGCGTTGAAATACAAGCGCCGCCGCTCCGCGAAGGCGCGCGAGTTCCCCATCATGAGTCGGCAATACCCGCGGAGGCGATCCCGCCAACGCGAGCTCTGCCGCTTCCTTCTCGATAATCGGGCCGAAACGATGCCATGCTGAGGTAACGTCTCCCGCAATAAGAATCACACTCGGAGAAAGCCCCGCAATAATTGGCCCAAGCCCGCGCCCGATGTGAAAGGCCTGCTTTGCGAGTGCTGCGATGGCAGATTCGTCGCCTTCTTCCGCCTTGTTGAGCAACTCATGAAAAGCGATTGCCTGCGCTTTTGGCTGAAGTTCCTTGTAATAGCGGAGCGCCGCGCGGCACGAGGCAAATGTTTCCCAACAGCCCTTGCGTCCGCAGGCACAGGCGATCCCCGACGGATCCAGAGAAATGTGGCCAAATTCTCCCGCCAATCCATGGTTGCCGGTAATCACCTGGCCATTTGCAAAAACGCCGGTTCCTATCCCTTCGGAGACTGTCACCAGCACGGCATCGCGGATCCCATTGAGACGTCCGAACAAGAGCTCTGCCAACAGGCATGCGGTGGCAGCGTTCTCCATGCTTACCGGCAAGCCTGTCTTTTTTTCGATTGCCCCCTTCAAATCGAAGTCCAGCCAGTGCAGATTCGGGGCGAAGATCAGACGCTGTGAGCCGGGATCGAATCTGCCGGGAAGACTTACGCCGATTCCTTCAATCGATTTGCTTGAAAATGCATCTCGCATCCGCTGAATGCAATTGGTAATCAGCCGTGTCGACGCTGCCGGAATGGAGCTTAAAGGCACCAGCGACCGGGAGAGAAGCCTGCCGTTCAGATCTACCATTGCAACGGTTGCTTGTTTGGGGTGAATATCGACCGCAATTACCATTAGATCTTCATTCAGTCCCAGGAGCGTCGGATGGCGGCCGCGCGCCAGAGAAGCAACTGCACCCTCGCGCACCCAGTTTTCGCGGATAAGCTGTTCCACGATTTGAGAAACTGTGCTTCTCTGCAGTCCGGAACGGCGCGATATATCCGCCCGCGAAAGCGGCTGGTTGGCGCGAATCAACTCCAGCACAATGTTTCTGTTGATCCCGCGCGCAGTTTCGCTGGAAGCCAGCTGAACGTCGGTTAGGTCGACATGCCGTATGGGCTTGGGATGTTGCCGCGGTTGCACCCGATCCTCTTCCGCAATTACAGGCTTGCTTGGGTTCTCACGTGCCTATAAATACAGTATTTATCTGAGCGTCAGTAGCATAACATGGCGCGCATCTACAAACGTATAGGAATCTGAGAGTTCTCTCTGCAATTGCTATCCCCTCGATGCGCCCGCCATCGGCTGCAGTCTTCTCCAATCCGACAAATATGCAACAGGCGGCTTGTTCCCGGAGTAACATGGCCGATGAACAGCATTTTCTATGCGCCTGACCGGGGCGGCAATCGCTTCCGGTTCAATTCCTGGAATCTCTGCGCGGAACGAAGCATGATTTCTATTGAGCTTTTTATCGCGCCCGAGGAAAGGAGAAACGGGTGTGACAACGAGAGCAGAAATTCTGCGTGAATTGGGCCAGCCGGCCACGCCTTGGGATGTTTTGGTCGTTGGAGGCGGCGCCACCGGCCTGGGCACTGCCGTTGAAGCAGCCTGCCGGGGCTATCGCACTCTGCTCGTCGAGCGATTCGACTTTGCTAAAGGAACGTCGAGCCGCAGCACAAAGCTCGTGCACGGCGGCGTTCGCTACCTTCAGCAGCTTAATCTAACCCTGGTCACGGATGCCTTGCGGGAGCGGGGCCACATGCTGCGGAACGCGCCTCACCTCGTCCACGATCGGCAGTTCGTTGTCCCCGCCTACAGTCTTGCATCTCTTCCTTATTACGGTTTTGGCCTGAAGGTCTATGAACTGCTGTCCGGCAAGTTGTCATTGGGACGTTCCGAGATCCTCTCCGCCAAAACCACGCTGGAAAAGCTCCCTGGACTTATCGGAGATGGTCTTCGCGGCGGCATCCTCTATCACGATGGGCAGTTTGACGATGCCCGCTACGCGATTGCATTGTTGCGCACCTTTCAGGACCTGGGTGGCACTGCCATCAATTATGTCGAGGCAACAGGAATTCTGCATCGTAATGGCAAAACCGATGGCATTCACGTGCGTGACAGGGAAGACGGCGCAGTTTTCGATTTACAGGCAAAGGTCGTGATCAATGCCTGCGGCGTCTTTGCCGAAGATACAGTTTCAATGGATCGTGGCGAGCATGAATCCTTGCTCTCTGTCAGCCAGGGCACGCATTTTGTGCTGCCGCAATCGTTCCTCACCGGCACAACAGCGCTCATGATTCCAAAAACCGCGGACGGCCGCGTGCTCTTCGCCATCCCGTGGCACGGAGCCACAATCGTAGGAACCACGGATGAGCCCGTTGACAGCGCGTCTACAGAACCGCGGGCTTTAATCTCCGAAAAGAAATTCCTCCTCGACCACATCGCGCGCTACTTTGGCCGCAGACCACGCGCCGAGGAGATTCTGAGCGTGTGGTCAGGCCTGCGCCCACTGGTGAAGAAAAGCGGCGTAAAGACATCCCAGCTTTCGAGAGATCACACCATTCTCGTCTCGCCAACCGGTCTCGTTACGGTTACCGGCGGAAAGTGGACAACATACAGACGCATGGGACAGGATACGATCGATCGCGCCTGCCAGGTTGCCTCACTTCCCAAGCGGCCCTCGCGAACGCTCGAGTTGAAGATTCACGGCTGGACTTCGGAGTCAACGGCGACGGCTTCTGAATGGGAATACGTCTACGGCTCCGAGCTGCCGGAGCTTCGCGCGCTCTCTTCAGGGAATCCCGCACTCGACGCTCAGCTTCATCCGCGTCTCCCCTTTCGCGCGCGCGAGGTCATCTGGGCGGCGCGGTATGAAATGGCGCGCACCGTTGAGGATGTCCTGGCTCGCCGCACCCGCGCCCTTTTCCTCGATGCGCGCGCGGCAATTGAAGCGGCTCCTGCCGTCGCCACTCTTCTGGCCAGGGAATTGAATAGGAGTGAGGCCTGGAGAGCTAACGACCTCGCCGGCTTTCTTGAACTTGCAAAAGGATATCTCTATCAGGAAGGCGAAGCCGCATGAAGCGTCATCTCTGCACTCGTTGCGAAAAACTCAGCCGTTCATGAACGCCAGGGCGATTCAATCCAGAAAGCCCCCATTTCTCCCATCGCGGGGGCATTGACTAGAGCCTGGACGCTGTTAAAGACTGAGGTCGATAGTCTACGCCCGAGTTGAAGAGAATGCGCAGTGTTTGACAAGCACAAAGGCAATCTTGACGGAGCTGCCCCCCAGGACGATTCGAAGCGAATTCTCCGTCAGCCCTCGATCAAAGACATTGCACGCCTGGCCCGCGTCTCGCACCCCACCGTTTCCCGCGCGCTGCAGAACAGTCCGCTGGTAAATGCCAAAACCGCCGAGAGAATCCGGAAGATCGCAAAAGAGTCGGGCTATCGCGCCAGCGCTGTTGCGCGCGGTCTGGTCACCAGGCGGACTCGAACCATCGGACTCGTAGTGACCACCGTCTCAGACCCCTTTACAAGCGAAGTTGTGACAGGAATCGAGCAAACTGCCAACGATCATGGCTACTGCGTGTTTCTGGCCGACTCGAATGCCGATCCCGACCGCGAGAAGAAGATAGTTCAATCGTTTGCCGAGCAGCGAGTGGATGGCATCATCGTTACCTCTTCGCGCGTCGGCGCGCTGTATCTCCCCTTGCTGTCGGAGATGATGGTGCCCATCGTATTGGTAAACGATCAGCATCCGGGGGCGTTTGTTCACTCCGTCATGATATGCAATCGGGAGGGAACCAGGGCTGTAGCCGAACACCTGGTCGGCTTGGGTCATCGGCGGATTGCCTATATCGGTGACCAATTCGGCTATCAATCGGATACGGAGCGCTTCGCAGGTTACCGGGAGGCTCTCGATGCAGAGAAGATTCCGGTTCATCCCGAACTCGTGGTGCGCGGCAATGGCAAGCCGGAAGCGGCGATGCGCGCAATGGATCAACTGCTGGCGCTAAGCGATCCTCCCACCGCGGTTTGCTGCTACAACGATATGACCGCCCTGGGAGCGATGCGCTCGATTCGCATCCACGGGCTGCGCATCCCGGAAGATATTTCCATAGCCGGCTTCGACGATCTTTTCGTCGCATCGTACACAGATCCGCCTTTGACGACAGTGCGTCAGCCGATGCGGCGCATGGGACAGCTTGCTACGGAGAACCTGATCAAGCTGATGTCTGGACAGAAATCGGTTGTCAAAATCAAAATCAAGGCAGAGCTGATCGTCAGGGAGTCGACAGCGATGGCGAGAAAGAGCAAGCATCAAATCGCCAAACGTTGACCTCCGCGAACATACGCGCCCGCAGAGTGCAGCGGAGGGTCGCGCCCTCTTTCGCAACCGATGAGAACGACCGCAATCCGCTCATGCGGATTCGCTGACGCGCTTCTATTCCAAATCAGGATTGGGAAGAATAATATCTCGAACCATCCCATTCATCTCCGCGCAGGCTGAGATGAACTGTCTCAACGTCCTTCCTGTCGACCCGAACGTATCGAATTCTTCGTGGGTCAACCCGCCCTCCGTGTAGGCGCACTCGAAGTCGGGAAACTTGCTCAACAGTGTATCCACAATCTTAGCGTCAACCGGCGTATCGATCCGGGAAATCACTTCGATATCGCTGGCGTTGTACCGGCGCTGCCATGAGCACGGCGGAGAGATCACCACATCGCCGCCGATAAATTCGCTCCAGTGCATGTGGTTGCGGAATGCGGCAGAGAGAAGCCGCAGCCGGTAGCCGCGCTCGCGGAAAATCTTGTATGCCTTTTTGAAGACCGCGACTCCGGCCCACTCCAGATAGCCTGGATCGACGGAGAGGTTCTTCTTGTCCAGCAGCACCTTGAGCCAATCGTCCAACCGGCCCACCATAATGGTGCACACCGGACCCATGGTGGAGATATCGAGACCTTCGGCTTCCCGGTGCTTAAGACCCCGCTCCACGGCCTCCGCCACGGCAATTGCCTGGGGCAGCGTAAAGCTGACGGTGGCATTGATGCTGATGCCGCGATAGGTGGCTTCTTCGATGGCGATAATGCCCGCGCGCGTGGCCGCGATCTTGACAATCATGTTCGGCGCCAGCCGGCTGAATCGGATAGCTTGAGTCAACATCGCGCCGGAGTTGCGATAGTTTCTCGGATCGGTCTGGATGGAGAGGCGTCCGTTGCGCCCCTTTTCCCGATCGAAGATTGGCTTGAGCAGCTTGGCTGCCTTCACGGACATTTCTTCCACAATCATCCACGCGATTTCATCTTCCGTGGCTTCCGGAAAAGACTCGGCCAGTTCCAGAATGCGGCCCTTCCATACCGGCATCTCCTGCTTGAGTACGGAAACAGCGATCGAAGGATTGCAGGTGGCTCCCACGGCCCCATGTTGAATCGAGTAAGTGAGTTCTTCAATGGCGGCCGAATCGTTCCACAGACAAGTGGGCGTGGTCTGCGTCATTTGAAAGAGCGGGCTTCTATATTGGGCCTGCGATTCTGTTTGGACCATGATTCCCCCGAAAATGCAACCGTGTGCTGAAGAACGCTACCACTGCGGAAAACCCTGGGTCAAGTGTGCCCTTCAACGGGATGGCGCTCAATCCTTGACAAAATCAATCGGATGCCGTAGCCGAGCATTCTGAAGTCTCGCTCGAATTGGCGATTCGGCACTTGAGCGACGAGACTTCAGTTCTTGTGCAATCATGACTACAGCGTGTATTACCTGAATGCGTTGGCCGGCTCGGCGCGTTCGCTCGCGGCCTACGACGACCCCGACTATGCTTGGGTGCGACTACATAGAAAGAAAAAGACCCCAGAGTCCCCATGGTGAAAAGGTGATGGAGATGAACACGCGTCGCATGACAATGGCGCAGGCCCTGATTCAGTTTCTGAAGAACCAGTATGTCGAACGCGATGGAAAGCAGAATGCATTCTTCGCGGGAATGCTCGGCATCTTCGGTCACGGAAACGTGGCCGGCATAGGCCAGGCTCTGCAACAGAACCCCGATTTCAAATACATCCTGGTGCGCAATGAGCAGTCCGGCGTGCACCTGGCGGCGGGGTTTGCCAAGGCCAGCAACAGAATGCGCGCCTTTGCCTGCACCTCCTCCATCGGCCCCGGCGCAACCAACATGATTACCGGCGCTGCGCTGGCAACCATCAACCGCCTGCCCGTGCTGCTGCTTCCCGGCGATATCTTCGCCCGCCGCAACGTGGCGCCCGTGCTGCAACAGGTGGAGTCGCCCACTACGCAGGATATCGGTGTCAACGATTGCTTCAAGCCCGTCTCTCGCTATTGGGATCGCATCTATCGCCCCGAGCAGCTCATCACGGCGTTGCCCGAGGTGATGCGCGTGCTCACCTCACCCTCCGATTGTGGCGCCGTTACGCTCGCTCTGCCCCAGGATGTGCAGACCGAAGCCTACGACTATCCGGAAGAACTCTTCCGCAAGCGCGTCTGGCTCATTCGCCGCGGCCAGCCCGATCGAGTGTCCTTCACTCGTGCCGTTGAAGCGATTCGTGCCGCCCAAAAGCCTCTGATCGTTGCCGGCGGCGGCGTGCTTATGAGCGAGGCCTCGCAGGCGCTCGACAAATTCGTCAGGCAGACCGGCATTCCCGTGGCGGAAACACAAGCCGGCAAAGGTTCCCTGGCCTGGGACCATCCGCAATCGATAGGCGCGATCGGCGCAACGGGCACACTGGCCGCCAATCGGCTGGCCCACTCAGCAGATCTGGTGATCGGCATCGGCACCCGCTACGCCGACTTCACGTCGGCCTCAATGACAGCATTTCAAAACCCCGAAGTGCGCTTCGTCAACATCAACACCGCGGAGTTCGACGCATACAAGGTGGGCGCCATTCCGGTCGTCGCAGATGCCCGCGTGGCCCTTGAGCAACTCGCCGCGGCGCTACCCGGCAAAAAAGTCAGCGCCGAGTATGCAGCCGAAGTGGCCAGTTTGAAGATCGAATGGGAGACCGAAGTTGACCGCCTGTTCCACCTCAACAACCCTGGAAAACCCGCGCAAAGCGAAGTCATCGGCGCCATGTGGGAGGTCTCCGGTCCGCGCGACGTGCTGCTCTCCGCCGCGGGCAGCCATCCCGGCGATCTGCACAAGCTGTGGCGCACGCGCGCGCCCAACGGTTATCACATGGAGTATGGCTACTCCTGCATGGGCTATGAAATTCCAGCAGCTATTGGCGCCAAGATCGCCGATCCCAGCCGCGAAATCTACGTCTTCCTGGGAGATGGCACCTATCTGATGATGCCGAGCGAAATTGTGACGTCGGTGCAGGAGGGCATCAAGATCGTTATTGTGCTGGTAGACAATCACGGCTTTGCCAGTATCGGCAGCCTGAGCCGCTCGCTGGGCCAGGAAGGTTTCGGCACCAGCTACCGCGCCCGCTCCGCGAAATCCGGCCAGTTGGACGGCGAACGCCTGATGGTGGACTATGCCGCCAATGCCCGCAGCCTGGGCGCGTACGCCTTGAAGGCCAACACCCTCGCCGAGTTGAAGGCAGCCCTCGATGAAGCGAAAAAGCTCGACCGCACCACGGTCATTGTCGTGGAGACAGATCCATCGAAAAGTGTGCCCGGCTACGAATCCTGGTGGGATGTCGCGGTTGCCGAAGTTTCTGAAACGGACAGCGTACGCAAAGCCCGGGCAAGCTACGAAGAGGCACGCAAGCGAGAACGCCACCACCTTTGAGCAGAACGCAAACGTGATTGACAGGCGGCAGAATTTCGCAGATAGCGCCTGGAGCCGCAATTTCCAAGGGAGAAGAATGAAAGAACTGTTGGTTGGCAACGCACCTTGTTCGTGGGGCACGCTGGAACACCAGGACACAAGCCAGCAAGTCCCGTTTGACCGCATGCTGGATGAACTCGCAGAGACTGGCTACACCGGCACGGAGTTGGGCGACTGGGGCTATATGCCCACCGATCCAGCCGCGCTGAAAAACGAAATTACCAAGCGCAACCTGGTGATGCTCGGCGCGTTTGTGCCGGTGGCGATGAAGTTTGCTTCGGCTCATGCGGAAGGCGTAGATGCCGCCGTAAAGACCGCGCGGCTGCTGGCTGCGGTGGCCTCAACACCTGCCCCGTTCCTGGTTCTCGCGGACGACAACGGGACCGATCCCGTGCGAACCAAAATCGCCGGACGCGTGACGCCAAAGGACGGGCTTAGCCAAACGGAGTGGAAGACATTTGCCGCTGGCGCAAACCAAATTGCCCGCGCGGTCTTTGACGAAACAGGCCTGCGTACGGTCTTCCATCATCATTGCGCAGGTTACGTCGAGACGCCGGAAGAGATTGCAACCTTGCTCGAGTTGACCGACCCGCAGCGGCTCGGCCTTGTCTTTGACACTGGCCACTATTATCACGGTGCCGGCGGAGAGAATTGTGATCTGGCCGCGGCGCTCAATCGCTTCAAAGACCGCATCTGGTACATCCATTTAAAGGATATCGAGCCAAACATAGCGCGCCGTTCACGGATCGAGCAGTGGGACTACTTCACCGGCATGCGTCACGGCGTCTATTGCGAACTCGGAAAAGGCTGCGTCGACTTTCCCGCCCTGTTGCGCTGGTTAAGTGCGCGGGCCTATAAGGGCTATTGCCTGGTTGAGCAGGATATTTTGCCGGGCATGGGCACGCCCAGGGAGAGTGCGCGCCGAAGCCGCGAATATCTGCATTCCATCGAATTCAATTTCACTGACTCGCTTGCGCGCGTTTGATCCATGGTTTGTGACCGGCTCCCTCGCGGTATCATCGAGCGGGAGTCAGCCGGAGCTTGTTCATGGCAGACCATCCAGCAACTAACCCTGTTCGACCAATTTCCTGTGAGCGCACATTGAGCGAGAAGAAACTTCATTTCGGAATCATAGGCGCGGGCCGCATCGGCCGCGTGCACGCTAAGACACTGGCTTTCCGTCTGCCGCAGGCGCAAACAATAGCGATTGCCGACCTGAATCGCGAGGCCGCGGAATCGCTGGCCGCCCACTGCGGCATTCCCAGAGTCGCCGAATCCGGCTCGGAGATAATCGCCGACCCCGCCATCGAGGCCGTGCTCATCTGCTCACCCACCGAGACTCATGCCGATTTCATCGTGGAGGCCGCCAAAGCCGGCAAGCATATCTTCTGCGAGAAGCCCATCGCTCACAGCCTTGACGAGATCGACCGCGCCCTCGCCGCGGTAAAAGCCGCCGGAGTCAAATTGCAGGTCGGATTCAACCGCCGCTTCGATGCCAACTTTGCTCGCGTCCGCCAGTCGGTGGCGAGTGGCGAAATCGGCGCTCCGCATCTCATGCACATCGTCAGCCGCGACCCCGCGCCCCCGCCGCTCAGCTACATCCGCGTCTCCGGCGGCATCTTCATCGACATGACTATTCACGACTTCGATATGGCTCGTTTCCTCATCGGAGACGAAGTCGAAGAAATCTATACGGCCGGCGGCGTCATGGTTGATCCCGAGATCGGTAAGGCCGGCGATCTCGACACCGCGCTGGTTCTCATGCGCTTCCGCAATGGCGTCATCGCCACCATCGACAACAGCCGCAAGGCTGTTTATGGTTATGACCAGCGCGTTGAGATCCTGGGCAGCGAAGGAAAGATCGAAACTGGCAATTGCTATCCCAATCAGGCCGTCGTCAGCAGCGGAAAAACTATGTACAGAGATCTTCCTTTCAATTTCTTCATGGAGCGTTACACCGAGAGTTATGCCGCGGAGCTGCGGTCCTTTACTCAAGCCGTGCTTGAGAATCGGCAAACTGAAGTGACGGGAATCGACGGACGCATTCCCGTGGTCATGGCAATAGCGGCGCGAAAGTCCTACGACGAGCACCGTCCGGTTCGTCCGGAAGAGGTCGAAGCATGAAACGCTCAACCCTCGTCGCGATCCTCAGCGACGTGCATCTCTGGGTGCCCGTCGTCATATTGATTCTCGGAACCATCCTCCTGATGACCCTGAGGTGAATGCGTGAGCGAAAACTCCAAGGGCGCCCCTGGGCGGTCAACCCTTTCCCTGCACAAACTCGGCGTATTTTGCGGCCTGGCCGCTGCCGTCTGGCTCGGCAGCGCTGAAGCGCCAACCAAGCTCGTGAACGCGGGGTTCTCTCCCTTCATCATCTCCATGGGCATGGTGATGGGAGCCTTTGTAGCGCGCTGGACCGTTCCCACACTGCTGAAAGGCACCGGCTTTGTCTTCCAGGATCTACGCGACAAACCGCACCTGATTATTTGGGCGCTGCTGGGCGGAATGCTCTGGGCCGTCGCCAATACGCTCACCATCTTCGCTGTGCGCAATGTAGGTCTCGCCATCGCCTTTCCGCTCTGGAACACCAATAGTTTGGTGGGCCTTTTCTGGGGCTGGCTGCTCTTCAAAGAGCTGCGCGGCTCGGGCTTCAAAGGCTGGTCGAAGGTCTTGGGCGGAGCGACAGCCATCGTCGGCGGCGCGGCAATTCTTGCTGTAGCCACCGCCAGCCACTCCGACACGCCGGGCAGGGCCGTGGTGGGCATCGTTGCTGCGCTTGGCGCCGGCGTTCTGCTCGGCACCATGTACATCCCCTATCGCAAGGCATACATCAGCGGCATGAATCCGCTCTCTTTCGTCACCATCTTTACCTTCGGCGAGTTAGGCACCGTCTTTCTTCTCACAGCCGTCAATCTCGGCGGTGTCGGCAGCCTCGTCGCGGAACTCCAGCGTACGCGCCCCATGCTCTTCTGGCCGTTCCTCGGCGGCTTCTGCTGGGTTATCGGCGACTTGTTCCAACAGTACGCGGCGAAGTATATCGGCCTCGGCCGCGGCATCCCGCTCTCCAACACCAACCAGCTTTGGGGATTGGCGTGGGGCGCATTGGTCTTCGGCGAAATGGCCGCCCTCAACCCCTCCGGAAGACTGCTGATCCTCGTCGGATCGGGAATCATGATTGCCGGAGCAGTCGCCATCAGCATGGCCGATCCCGGAGCTTCGGAACTGGTCAACTGGAAGTTCGCCAGGGACCGCGAGTGCGACCGCTACGGTCTGGATACTGAACAAGTGGCTGCCGTTGTCGCCGGCGATGACCCTCATGCCGGCAAGGCACACGACGTGCGCTGGTGGGAAGTGCTTGTGATGTGTACCGCGGTGGGCATCTTTATCTGGCTGGCCTTGGGCACGCGAGCCCAAAACATCTCCATCAATTTGCCCTGGACCATCGTCCTCGTGATCGGCACCCTCGTGCCCTTGGGAGTATGCGGGACCTTGCTTTGGCGCCGGACCCGCTTCTCTTAGCGGCCGGAACAGCTAAGTCCGTATAGCAAACACTTTGCAGAAAAGACATCCCACGCAGCCGGAAATCAGGCTGCATGCGCGGGCTATTGCGCGTGAGCCTGAGGGCCTCTGGATTGAACAACGACCAGATCGACGCGTCGATTCATTCTGCGGCCTTCCGGAGTTGAATTGTCGGCGACGGGTCTGTATTGCCCGAATCCCGACGCGGAGATCTTGGTTGGGTCGAAACCGCCGTCGTCTACCAGGAGGCGCAGCACGGTCATTGCGCGCGCCGTAGACAGCTCCCAATTTGAGCGGAACTGCGCGTTATGAATGGGCTGGTCATCGGAGTGCCCGTCGACACGGATCTCAATCCCTGGACGCGAGAGGATCTTCGCAATTCTCTCTATCTTTTCCCCGGCGCCCGGCAACAGTTCATCTTGCCCGCTGTTAAAGAAGCCGAGTTCTTTGAGGCTGATGACAAACCCCTCCGGGGTGACGTTGAGAACCATCTCATGATTGGCGAGTTCTTTGCCCATTGTTGCCTCAAGCTGTTGCTCGAGCTTGAGCATGTCCGCGGCTGAACCTGCCGAAGCAGGGTTATGGTTGATCTCATTATTGTGGACACGGGAGGAGTTGATTTCCTGGTCCTCGGCGAGGCTCGCATACGGGCCGCCGCTTCCGCTCTCATCCGCGGAGAATGCACCGAGGGTCTGGAATCCGTTGTGGATTGCTCGAGAAAGTTTTCTGATCGCCTGGTTATCGCGATAGGTGGATGAGAACAGAACCACGAAGAAAGCGAATAACAAGGTGATGAAGTCCGAGTAGGAAAGCAGCCAGCGTTCCTGGTTGACGTGTTCTTCGCTTACCCTTTTTCGCCTCATCGTTTAGCCACTTTCGTCAGGCCACGCCGAGGGACGCCGCCGAGATAGCGTTTCAATTGCAACTCAAGTGCGCGCGGATTGGCGCCTTCGATGATTGAGAGCACGGCCTCCAGCGTCATTTCCTGAACAACCTGCCTCTCGCGCATCCGGATTCTCAGTTTTCCCGCCCAGGGCAGGAAAAGAAGGTTCGCGGAACCAACGCCGTAGATGGTCGCGACAAATGCTACCGCGATCCCTTTTCCGACTTCGTTAATATCCTGCAGATGCTGCATTACCTGGATAAGGCCAAGCACCGCCCCGATGATGCCGATGGTGGGAGCAAATCCGGCCGCGGCTTCGAATACCTTCGGAATCCGGGCATCTTTTTCTCCCCGGTAGTCAAGCTGGAGTTCCATCATCTTGCGCAGGTCGGGGGCGCTCACTCCGTCGACGGCAAGCATCAGGCTTTCTTTCAGAAATGGATCCTGGATCTTGGCCAACTCGGCATCCAGCGAAAGCATGCCCTCTTTCCGGGCTTTGTAGGCATAGTGCAAGAGGTTTTTTACGAGTTCGTCGGATTCGGGCTCCGCACTGAGGAACACATCCTTAAGATGTATAGCGGCCTGGATGACGACTTTGAGGGGAAACTGCACCATCACGGCGCCGATCGTTCCGCCGAGCACGATAAGAGCAGCCGTCGGCTGGATCACCTGGGAGATCCTGCCTCCTTCAAGAATCAAACCGCATCCGATTCCGACGAGCGCAATCAATATGCCGCCAAAGGTACTCTTGTCCACAGCTCTCCCCATCCGCTGTGTCGACCGATGAAGATTCCTCGCTCGGCACAATGTCCCGGGATCGACGAACCCAGGCTTTTGTTTTTTATCGCAACAGGAGAGCCCTGGCTTGAAACTTGGTTAGTTTCCGCCGACCACCCGCTCGACATTGTGAGCTTCTATCGGCATATGGCTTGAAATCTTCCAGACGTGCGGGGCGCGGCGCATCACGGAGCAGTCTTAAGCTCGCCGAATGGATGTGACACTTTTGTGGGATCTCAAGTGGAGGAGCAGGACATGAATGCGCGGCTTGCTGGGATTTGACTCGAACGAAAAATTGTCCGTTGAAATTTTTCCTGCGAAGCGCCGATAGGGGGAAATGCACTTTCGAAGCGCTCCCGGACTAGCTCTGCGCATGCAAGGTTCTTACGATCGCTGCGACCATCCCGCGGACCTGAACCCGGAGACCGACGTAACGGCGCCTGGTGCGCAACTGCGGCCTTTCGTTGAAAGACGGCGTCCTAATCCGGTCGAAGATTACTGGCCAGAATCACTCGACAAAATCCAGCGTCACCTCGTCGGATTGGAGCTTGCCAATAAGGCACTCCAGGAATCGGAAACGAAATTCCGGGATCTTTTCGAAGGCGCGCCGCTGGGGATGTTTCAGACGAACCCGGCCGGAAAGCTCCTGGAGATTAACTATGCAATGGCGCGCATCCTTGGCTTTGAATCGGTAGACGAAGTCCTGGAACAGGCCGCGAGGGAAGAACTGCCTGCATTTTTCAATCCAGACGAATGGGACCAACAGCGATTGCCCGGTAAGGAATCCGATGTGCGATCCGGCATCGAGCTCAAGGTGAGCTGCCGCAACGGCGAAATGAAATGGGTGCGATTTAACATTCGCAAGGTTTGGAATCAGGGTCGCCTGGTGCGATTCGATGGGACAGCGGAGGACGTAACGGACCGAAAGCAGGCCGAAATCAAGACCGAGTTTCTGGCATATTACGATTTGCTTACCGGCCTGCCCAATCAAACGCTTCTCCACGAGCGCCTGGTGGATACTCTGGCCGCTGCCCGGGAGAGAGGCCGAAGAATTGCGCTTCTGCTTGTGGAACTCGATAGGTTCAAAGTCATCAACGATTCGCTTGGGGAAGAGTTCGGAGATCGGCTTCTACAGGAACTGGCGGCGCGTCTCAGATCGGAAACAGTTAAAGACTGCGTTGTCGCCCGGGTCGGCGGCGCCGAGTTTGCCATTATCCTGCCCGATGTGGACGATGTTTGCCAGGTGCGGGCGGTAGCGAAATACCTGATGGTCAAGTTGAACGCTGAATACTGTTTCCTGGGCCAAACTTTCAATGCTTTTTGCTATGTGGGAATTAGCATTTTTCCGGAAAACGGAGCGGATAGCGAAGCGCTGATGAAGCGGTCCGACGTAGCCATGTGCCGCGCGCGCGAAGACAGTCCAAACCGCTTTGCGGTCTTCACGGAAGAGATGAATGACAGACTCGTGGAGCGGTTGACGCTGGAAAACGGTTTGCGTCAGGTGCTCGCCCGCAACGAACTTTTTCTCGAGTACCAGCCGCAAGTAGACATCCGCACCGGAGCGATCACCGGTCTTGAGGCGCTCTTGCGCTGGAAACATAGCAAACTGGGCCTGATTCCGCCGGACAATTTTATTGAGATTGCCGAAACCAGCGGCCTGATTGTGCCCATCGGCGAGTGGGTGTTGCGGAAGGCCTGCTCCCAGGCACGAGCATGGCAGGAAAAAGGTCTGCCGGCGGTGCCAGTCTCGGTGAATGTCTCGGCAATCCAGTTTCGTCAGCAGGGCTTTTCCGAACTTGTCGGCAACGTTCTGCGGGAGACAGGCCTGAGTCCGGAGCTGCTCGAGTTGGAGTTGACGGAAAGCCTGCTGCTGTCCAATGCCGATGTGATGTCTTCAACCACGGCTGGCCTGCGGGAACTGGGCGTGACACTGGCTATCGATGATTTCGGAACCGGCTATTCCAGCCTTGGTTATCTCAAGCAATTCAAGGTTAATCGCCTCAAGATCGACCGCTCGTTTATCAAAGATGTCCCGGTCGATGCGGACGGCGCGGCTATTGCGATCGCGATTATCGAGATGGCCCGGGCGCTGAACCTGGCGGTGCTGGCCGAAGGGGTCGAAAAGGAAGCTCAGCTGGCCTTCCTTCGCAAGCAGCAGTGCTACACGATTCAAGGCTTTTACTTCAGCAAGCCTGCCTCGGCGGACAAGATCGGCGAACTGTTGCAGACCGGATTCGGCCACCTTATCTCAGTTGGAGCGGCGTGATCGGTGCAGCGTGATCCTGCGAGCCGCTCAGCGGGNNTTTTCGGGCCAATTCGCATTGGAAATTCATGCGGCGAGTGCCGATAGAGAGAAAGCACTCCAGATGCCTCGGTGCAAGTCAGCGAGATCGTCTGTCGTTGTGCGATCCGCAGAGGGAAATCGAACATGTATGCCATCATCGGAATCGTTGTAGTATTCGCGGCAGTTCTGGGCGGTTTCCTCATGGAGAAGGGGCCATTGCTTGTTCTCATGCAGCCCTCGGAGTTCCTGATTATTGCCGGCGCTGCAATAGGGACCTTGCTTTCAGGGAATCCTGTCTATGTGCTGAAAAAGGTGGGCGGCGGCCTGGCCCACATCCTCAAGGGGCCCCAGTCCTCAAAGCGTCAATATATTGATTTGCTCAAGATGATGTACACCCTCTTCAACAAAGCGCGAAAAGACGGATTGGCCGGCATCGAGAGCGATATTGAAGAGCCGGAGAAAAGCGCGGTGTTCTCAAAATATCCGGACTTCCTCAAAAATCGCCACGTTCGCGACTTTGTCTGCGACACGATGCGCATGGCGATCGTCGGGGGATCGAGCGCCTTCGATCTCGACCAGATGATGGAAATCGACATGGATGTTCATCACGCGGGAGCGACGGAGTCGGCTACAGCGCTCAGCACCATGGCAGACGCACTGCCTGGCATGGGCATCGTCGCCGCTGTTCTTGGAGTCGTGGTTACGATGAGCTCCCTCGGTGGCCCTCCGGAAGAGATTGGCCACAAGGTGGCTGCGGCTTTGGTCGGCACGTTCCTGGGCATTCTGCTCTGTTACGGCGTGGTTGGTCCGCTGGGCGCGAACCTTTCAAAACTTGTGGACAATGAGCACGCTTCCTATCACGTGCTGCGCGTGGTCATGCTGGCCTTTATCAAGGGGATTTCGCCTTCACTGGCAATCGAGATGGCGCGGCGCGCAATTCCAGAACATGTCCGGCCCACCTTCCAGGAAGTTGACAAGGCTTGCCGGCAAAAGGATGAGCCGGTCACGGCAGTGGCCGCGTAGAGACAGATCAGGACGGAAAACGTGGCAAAAGCTAGCGAAGTCATCATCGTCAAGAAGAAGGTTGTCCACGGGGGCCACCACGGCGGGGCATGGAAAGTGGCTTACGCCGACTTTGTCACGGCGATGATGGCGCTGTTCATCGTGCTGTGGATGATGAATGCCAGCAAACAGGTTCAGGAGGCGGTTGGCGGCTACTTCAAGGACCCGCGAGGATTCGCGAAGGTGGTGGGAACCAACAAAAATGGCACAGGCGATTTTGTAGCCTTGAAGAAGGAAGACATGCAAAAGCTGAAAGAGGACCTTCTTCGTTCAATCCACCACGTCGACCCATTGGACAAGCTGAAGAACCAGATTGAAATCACAATTACGCAAGAAGGGCTCCGCATCGAACTGATGGAGTCAGCGAAGGGCACGTTTTTTGATGTGGGGAGCGCGAAGCCGACGCCCGCCCTCGTGGAATTGCTCAAGGTACTTGCGGAGGAACTTGGCAAACTGCCAAACCAACTTTCTATCGAGGGACACACCGACTCAAAACCCTACTCAGGAAATCGTGAGTACGATAACTGGGACTTGTCGACAGAAAGGGCCAACGAAGCCAGGCGTATGATGCAAGCCGAAGGAATCCAGCCGAACCAGGTTTCCCAGGTGCGGGGCTTCGCGGACCAGCGGCTCCGCCTGCCTGAGAAACCTGAAGATCCATCCAATCGCAGGATTTCGCTTATTGTTCAATATGTTGTTCGAGGCGACTCCGAGGTCGCTCCTATCCTGTCGACGGCCAACATCGTCCAGCAGGGTGGCCATACCTGAGGCTACCAGCCAGTTTCGTCCCGATTCCTATCGTCTGTTGAGTCAGAGCAGGACTGGCCCGGGTCGGCGCGGGGCTGCGGCAAGCAGCGCGATAAAGCGGATGACTTCGTCGCGCTCCTCATCGGAACCGTAGACAAACTGCACTCCATCGCATCCCTCTCCGCTGCGGACGACTCGCACGGGGAGATCGAGGCTCACATTCTGAAATGAAATGTGGACGGCGCCTGCGGCATCAACGGCTAGCGGCTCGCGAACCTCCAATTTCATGCCTTCGGTGCTGATTTCTCTGCAACAGCCGAACTGCGTTGACTCCTCGAGAGTCAAGCGAACGTGGAGATCGACGGGGAATCGAGGAGAGCGATAATCGAATTTCCGCATAGTCACCCCATTTCAACGGATTGCCGTTTCACTGTCCGCAGTCCAAAGGCTTCGTTAATCTATCGGCATTTTGAGCCCCAAAAATCAGGCGGATCGCCATCTATTTAATGACAATATCAAATCGACTCACGGGGTTAGATGGAGACGGTTTAGGATCTTGACCGGAAATCTCTTATTTAGACAACAGTTGCCAATGCAGGGTCGATTCAAACAACGCTCTCTTTTGAAGGTTACCAAAGTGTGCAATGGCGGTGTGGTTTAGATCACTTTGAATTTGTGCAGCGTAACGCTACAATCCGGGTAGAAAGCACCAATACGTAATCGCTCCACAAACTCTGAAGTAACCATCTCTGAGTTTGAGAGCCCCAGACCTTGGGGAACTCAAGTATTCTCTAAGCGCTCTGAATTGAAAGACTTGAAGGCTGTTAAGTTGCAATTTGCCCCGGATCAGAACGAAAGCAGAATCACGCACCAGAGTCGCCAAGACCCTGGAGCCGCCGATGCTGGCCCGAAAAAGTCAGCGCACCGGCAGGTCCTACTTGTTGAGGATGATTACTCTCTTTCCAGTTTCTTGAGCATGGAGCTTCAGGCGGATCGCTTCATTGTGAACGAGATTCACGATGGCGAACAGGCGCTGGAAGCGCTCAATGCAAATCGCCGCTACGATTTGCTGATTCTCGATTTGAACCTGCCAAGCCTCGATGGCCTGAGCCTGCTCAAGCAGGTGAGGCCAACCCAACCCCGATTGCCGGTACTGGTGCTCACCGCCCGCGCCAGGGTAGAAGACAGGGTGGATGCCCTGCAAGCCGGGGCGGACGATTGCCTGACAAAGCCGTTCTCTCTCGCGGAGTTCAACGCTCGCGTGCATGCTCTGCTGCGCCGGAATTCCGGCCAGATCCCGAACTGTTCCACCGTTGGAGATCTTTCGATTTTCCGGGACGAGCGCCGCGTCGAACGGAATGGCCGGCGTATCGAGCTCACCCCTCGTGAATATGCCATCCTCGACGTCATGATGCGAAATGCGGGGCGCCCGGTTTCACGCGCGACATTGCTTGAGGAAGTTTGGAACATGTCATCCGAGTCGGCCACGAATATCGTCGACGTGTACATGAAATATGTGCGCGACAAGATCGATCTTCCCGGTGAGCCCAGGCTGACCCACACGGTGCGGGGGTTTGGATATGAGTTGCGCGTTTCTTAATTGCAGCCAAACATGCGGCGGCCCGGAGGGTTCTGAGACATCCTTCCGCACCTGTCCCTATGAGGATCTGGCGAATGGTCTGCATGCAATGGCGCAGCCCCTCACGGTCCTGCGTGGGGCATTGGGAGCCTGGAAATTGCGCGGCTCGTTGCAAGCCGAGAAAGACCGCTACTTGGAGATGACGTCAAGGCAGGTTGAGAGGATGAGCAATCTGCTTTCGTGCCTGCAGGATGTTTTGGATACGGCAGAAAACGATTCCAATTGGGTCAACGTAGATATCGGAGAACTGATTGGTCTTGTCCTGGAAGACATGTCTTCGGTTTTGCGGGAAGAGGGGGTCGGAATTGACGTGACCGGACTTGATCGTCAACCCGTCAAAATCCATGGCCACGCAGACCGCACCGAGCGTGCAATTCGAGCGGCGTTACGGGTAGCGGCGTCGGTCTCTTCTCCTGAGGGATTAGTCCGGTTGTCGGTTCGTCCTTGCGAAACATCTGTCGAAGTGATTGTGGAGAGCACGTCGAGACGCGAAAACAGGCACGAAAAGAACCTCGATTTTGCCGGCCGCCTCAACCTTTCGCTGGTTGAGACAAACATCCGGAGTCAAGGCGGCACGTGCGAGTTTGTTGAAAATCCGCTTTGCATTGTGTTCGCTTTGCCGGCGCAGCGTCAAGAACTTTCGGACGGGGCGTTAGCACTACATTGCATCCAGATGGATATTCCTTCTTGAAGTCGGGTCACGCGAAACAGTTTTCTCACAAGCTTTTCATCTCAGGCAAGGAATCGATAATACGATGGCGACTCTAGCTGCTCAATATGTCCGCTTTGAAGATCGAAATCCAATTGACGTACTTGTCGTGAGCCCCAATGCCCGGCTACGCGAGGGCCTTCACGAAAAGCTCAATGCTCCGCGCTGGAATATGTTGCAGGCCACCAGCGGCGCAGAGGTTCTGAGGATTCTTCGCAGCCGCGGTGACGAGGATGGCGTGCTCCTGATGGATCCGTCATTGCCGGATCTTGAGGCAGGCGAATTCCAGGGGATCGTTCGGGAACGGTATCCGAATACACAGATATTGGTGCTGAACTCCCATACCGGCCAACTTCTGCTCGGGAGTGCCTCGCCAACCCCTGTCTCAAAGAAGATTGCGGATGTTATCAATCAGGGCGGATCGCTGCGGCCGGTGCCGCTCTCGGCGGTCTCCGAAACCCAAGTGCGGCATCAGCCGGCAGCAGCGATCAGACTGCGCAGTATGGTCGGCGATTCCGAGCCCATGATGCGTGCCTACGCGTTGACGCGCATGGTCGCCGCTCGTGACACCACCGTCCTCGTCACGGGCGAAAGCGGAACCGGCAAAGACATGATTGCCCAGGAGACCCACCTGATCAGCGCGCGAAGAAACCAGCCCTTTGTGGTCGTCAATTGCGCCGCAATCCCTGACACGCTGCTGGAAGCCGAACTCTTTGGCTATGCAAAAGGATCGTTTACCGGCGCGCTCCAGTCTCGAATCGGCCGCATTCACTCGGCCCACGGCGGCACGCTTTTCCTCGACGAAATTGGAGACATGCCCTTAACGCTGCAAAGCAAGATCCTCAGATTTCTGGAACAGGGCGAGGTCCAGCGCCTGGGCGGAAACGACAACCTCAAAGTCGATGTTCGAGTGATTGCAGCCACAAACTCCGACTTGAAGAAGCGCGTCGCGCAGCAACAGTTCCGCGAAGATCTCTATTATCGTTTGGCAATCTTTCCCATCCATCTTCCTCCGCTCCGCAAGCGTTTGAGCGACGTTGAAGATCTGGCACTGGCATTTATCGCCAGGTTTCGTCCCGCACTCACGCTGTCGCAAGAGGCTCTAGACGTTCTGATGCAGCACAGTTGGCCGGGAAACGTGCGCGAGTTGCGCAATGCGATTGAGCGGGCCACAATCCTCGTGGGGGATGGGGACGAAATCAAGGCCGAGCACATAATGTTGTAGGTCCCTTGGCCCAAATTGGGCAATTAGTTCCAGTTTGGCACTCATCGTGCATGTCAGATAGGCAAATGCTGCCGAGTTCTCATGCCTTTCCAATGAACGCGATGAGTGGGAATCCAATTCCCAGTCCGCAATTGCTTGCGGACGCCTTCTCCGAGTTCATCTCAGCGTCTTCAGTGCTTGAGGCGTCGTATCGCGACCTTCAATGCGAGGTGACGCGTCTCAACGCCGAGCTCTCAAAGCGCAACGCGGACTTGACCAGAAGCCTGGCCGAGAACGACCGCATGCGCGCAGCACTGCAACAGATGCTGGACTCCATGCCATGCGGCGTATTGGTGCTGAACAGTGACCAGCGGATCGTCATGATCAATCCGGAAGGGCGCAATCTGCTGGAGCTCGGAAGCGCGAAAATCAATAGTCTGCGCGAACTTTCGCATCTCAGCCAGGTCAACTTTGAGTCGCTCTTCCAGGGATTGGAACAACAGGTCGACAGCGAAGTTTGCCTCGACACAAAGACCGGCAGGCGCTGGCTGGCAATTGGAAATCGGAAGCTGTTCGGCACGTCGACGCATCCGAGCCCGGCAGATCGCGCGCCCAGGCTCGAAAGCATTTGGATTCTTCGGGACGTTACGGCAAACAAGGAAGCAGAGCAAAAGCGGGAGGCTGCGCGGCGCACCACGGTCCTCGCGGAAATTTCGACGATCCTCGCTCATGAAATTAGAAATCCATTAGCGAGCCTGGAATTATTTGCCGGCCTCATCGAGGAAGATCGCGGCGAAACCGCTCGCTGGATCTCGCACCTCAGGGCTGGAATCCGGACTCTGTCCGGAACCGTCAATAACGTGCTCAGCCTCAACGGAGAAATCAAGCTGCATCTGTCCAGGGTGGCGCTTGCCGGCTGTGTGAAGAGCGGCGTGGAGTTTGTGCAGCCTATCGCCGAGCAGGCAGGCGTAGAGATTTCGTTTTACGCCGCCGATGGCTCGCTGTGCATTTTCGGTAACGAGGATGCCCTTCGCCAGATCGTCCTCAACATCGCGTGCAATGCAATTCGTCACACTCCGGCGGGAAACAAGATCGACGTCTCTACCCGCGCGGTTGAATGCGCTGGAGTCATTCGCGCCATTGTCGAGGTTGCGGATAGCGGATGCGGAATCCCGGAGGACGCAATTGAACACATTTTCGACCCGGGATTCAGTGCCACCGGAGAAACTCCAGGGCTGGGGCTGGCCGTATGCAAGCGGCTTATGACGCAGCATGGAGGAGAAATCAGGGTTTCGAGTCGAATCAACGAAGGCACAACTTTTGAGTTGGAGTTTCCAGTCATATGAGCAGGGACGAAGCGCTGTCGGTAATGGTGGTTGATGACGAACCGGGCATTCGCACGGCGTTGCGCGCGAATTTTCTTCGCAACGGCTGGACGGTCGATACCGCTTCCTGCGTGCGGGAAGCAATTCGCAGCGTTGAGAATCGGGAGTACGACCTGGTTGTAACCGACATTCGGATGCCCGATGGCTCCGGGATGGAAGTGATGAAAGCCGCGCGCAATGCGTGCCCCAGCACCGCGGTAATTCTGCTCACCGCCTATGGCTCGGTTCCGGACGCTGTGAGCGCCATGCGCGATGGGGCGCTGGACTACCTCACCAAGCCGATTCCGTTCGATCGGCTCCAGGCCACGGCTGCGCAAGTGATGAGTTGCGCAAAGCGTCTGCCGGCGGAACAGATCGATTCGAACGGAGATATTGTCGGCCATGCGCCATCGCTGCTGCGAGCCCTGCAGCGCGCCCGCGCGGCGTCTAGCACTGGCGCCGACGTTTTGATCGAGGCCGAGAGTGGCACGGGAAAAGAGCTGTTGGCGCGTTTCATCCATGAGTCGAGCGATCGCGGCGGCAAACCGTTTATTGCGATCAACTGCGCCGCAGTCCCCGAAGCGTTGCTCGAAAGCGAGCTCTTCGGTCATGGGCGAGGAGCCTTTACCGGCGCCATCGCATCCCGGCCTGGCAAGTTCGAACTGGCGGATGGTGGCACGATTCTGCTCGACGAGATCGGCGAAATGCCGCTCAATCTGCAGCCAAAGATGTTGCGCGTTCTGCAGGAACGTGAATTTGAACGCCTGGGTGAAACGCGGGCCGTACGAGTCGATGTTCGAGTGATTGCAACAACAAATGTTTCACTCTCCGCAATGGTCGGACGGGGACAATTTCGCGCGGATCTCTACTACCGCCTCAACGTGATTCCGTTGACTCTGCCGCCCTTGCGCGAGCGGCGCGAAGATATTCCGGTTTTGGCTCGCTACTTTGCGGAGAAATACGCGGAACTGAATCGTTCCGGCTTCCCGCAGTTGCATCCCAGCTTTCTGGAGCGCTTGCAGTCTCACTCGTGGCCGGGAAATGTGCGCGAACTGGCCAACTTTATGCGCCGTGTTGTCACGTTGAGTGAAATGCCCGTGATCGATGCGCAGTGCTTCGAGACGGAGTTTCACGGCCGCGCCAGCCTTGCCCAGGCTCCAGATGTGGTGTTTCCGTCTCCTGTGACCACAGCCCCAGCTCAAGTACCCGCGGGCACTCCGATCTGGCAAGTGGAGAAACTGCACCTCGAAAAGACGCTTGCCCTCACGGATGGAAACCGTACTCATGCCGCGGAGATGCTCGGTATCAGTTTGCGCACACTGCGTAACAAAATTCGCGAATACGGTCTGCCCCCAAGGAGATACGCAATATGACAACTCCGCCTCTGATGCAACTGCTTCAAGGCTATCTGAAAGTGACCTCGGATCGCCAGCAACTGGTCGCGTCGAACATTGCCAATGTCGACACGCCTGGCTATCAAACAAAAGACATCAACTTTCAGGCCGCAATGCAGCAGGCGGTGAGCCAGGGAAATAATCTGCACCTGGAGCCTGCGTCCATCGAGGTGGAAGGCCTGCCGACGCGTCCGGACGGGAACAACGTGAACGTCGACAGAGAAAGCTTGCTGCTTTCTCAAACTCAACTCCAATATCAAATGGGCGTGCAACTGATCAAGTCTGAGTTTCATCGCTTGCTGACTGCCATTAAGGATGGGAATTGATCATGGGCCTCTTCGACATGTTAAGCATTAGCGCGTCCGCTCTTTCCGCTGAAAGGCAGCGGGCGGAAGTGACCTCGGCGAACCTGGCCAATGCGGAGACCACGCACACCGATTCCGGTGGACCCTATGTGCGTAAGGAGGTTGTCTTCAGCGCCTCGAACGCGTCTCCGTTTCGTTCTGTGCTCAACCACATTGGCGGTCTTGGCCGGCCAACAGCGGGTTCGGTGCAGCTGACCCAGGTGGTTGACGATCAAACTCCGCCCGTGATGCGGTATGAGCCGGGAAATCCGGATGCCGACGCGAAAGGCTTTGTCGCCTATCCGGCTATCAATCCAGTCTCTGAGATGGTGGACCTGATGGGCGCTGTGCGAGCGTATCAACTGAACGCCTCCGCAGTGACGGCTGCAAAACAGATGATCCAGCAATCGATCGACATTTTGAAATCTTCGTAAACCGGGAGCGGAAAATGAGTAACGTCACTCTGGGCGCAATTCCGAATGCCTACATGCCGAACGTAGCGCCGCTGGACAATGCGGCTCAATCGGGAGGAGATAGTTTTTCGGCAGTCCTCTCAAATGCCGTCAGCGGCGTTAATCAATTGCATGACGCGGCTGCATCGCAGGTCAGTAATCTCTTGCAAGGCGGCGGGGCCGATTTAAACCAGGTGATGATCGCTGTCGAAAAAGCAGACGTTTCGTTTCAGCTGATGATGCAGGTGAGGAACAAGATCGTCAGCGCCTACCAGGATATAGAAAAAATGCAGTTCTAGGATTGAGATCCGATGGCAGACTTTGGGAATGTGGCCGAACAGGCAAAACAGTTTTGGTCAACGCGTAGCGGCCGCCAGAAGGCGCTCCTTCTGGCCGGGGCGGGGATCACGGTGGTCCTCTTGACGATCTTTGCCCGCCTGATGGGAACGCCAACCTACAAGCCGCTCTATCAGGATATGGACCCGGCGGACGCGCAATCGCTTGCTGCGCAGCTTGACACGCAAAACATTCCGCATCAAATCAGTGCTGACGGAAAAACCGTGAGTGTTCCTCAAGACAAGTTGGATGCTGCTCGGCTGCAAACGGCATCGCAGGGTCAGCCGCATAGTGGACGCCTTGGTTTTGAGCTATTTGACAAGATGTCCTGGGGCCAAACCGAATTCGATGAGAAGGTCGCCTATCAACGCGCGCTCGAGGGCGAATTGGAACGCACTGTTAAGACGCTTTCCGATGTAGACAGCGCGCGGGTTCACCTGGTGATGCCAACGGATTCTGTCTTTCTCGATCGCCAACGCGGCGCCAAGGCTTCTGTGATTTTAAAGCTTCGTCATAATGGTCTTTCCAAGGACGCAGTGATGGCGATCTCGCGGCTGGTTTCAGGCGCTGTGGATGGATTGAAGCCCGAGGATGTCGCTATCATCGATGCGGACTCCGACAGGTCGCTGGGACTGGGTCACGACGATACGGACACCGGGGAGGGAGAGGTGGCCAGGCTGACGCAGCGATTGATCGGCACGCTGGAGCCGGTCGTCGGCGCCAACGCGATCCGCGCCAGCGTGAACATCGATTACGATCAGAACTCGACCGAAGAGAGCGATGAAAAGTATGACCCTTCTGTGAGCGCGCTCCTCAGCGTTCAACGATCGGAAGATGACTCAGGCGGAGGCGCCGTTCAGTCTGGCGTTCCCGGCACTGCAAGCAACATACCCACAGATAAAAAGGCAAAGCCTGCCGACTCACTGGCCCGGCAGCAGACCTCGAAGTCTGAAAGCGCGCAGTATGGGGTGAACAAGACCGTCATTCACACGGTTACGCCGGCAGGACGCATCCAACGCGTGACAGCGGCTCTTCTTATAGACGACGCAGTGGTAAAGACCGACCGTGGCGGCAAAACAACTCTCACCAAGCGGCCAAGATCGCAAGACGAACTCAACAAGATCCAGCAACTCGCCGAGGCTGCTATTGGATTCGACGCCAAGCGCGGCGACACCATCAGCGTGCAGAACATGTCTTTTGACGGTAACCCGGTAAATTCGGATCTTCCCGCCGCGGGCTGGGCCACCGAGGTACAAAAAACAGTTTCGGACTATTCGTCAATCCTGCGGCCGCTCTCGCTCCTCGCGCTTTTTGTGTTGGCCTATCTATTTGTTGTGCGGCCGGTACAGAAGCAGGCATTGTCCCGCAATGAACTTGGCGCGGGCCTTCAACCTGCGCTGGCCACCGGAAGCAACCAATCGCTCGCGGCGGGTGCGGCAAGTTCCGTTGATCATACGTTGCGAGCCGCTCAGTTGAAGACGCAGGCCTTTGAACTCGTGCGGCAGAAACCGCTGGATACGGCACGCGCAATGCAAGCGTGGATGCGGGAGGAAAAGCAATGAGCGCACTCGATCGGACAACCTCAAGTGGCGCGCAGAAGGCGGCGATTCTACTCTCGCTCCTAGGTGAGGACGATGCTGCGCCGATTTTGCGTAATTTGCCAAAGGACGACCTCGAGCGGATTACCGAAGAAGTGGCCAACCTGGCGCCCGTTCCCATAGAAGTGACGGTGCAGGTACTTGAGGAGTACCACGAGCTGATCGCCGCGCAGGAGTTTATCGCGGTTGGCGGTCAGGATCGTGCAGTGCGCCTGCTCGTAAAGGCATTTGGAGAGAATGGCGCCAAGAGCATAGTGGATCGGTTGACCCGGAAGGACGACGGAAAGTCGTTCAAGGTGGAGGCGCTGAAGAAGGCTGAACCTCAAAAATTGGCTCGCTTTTTGGCGGGAGAACACGCGCAGACCAAGGCTCTGGTTGTGGGGCACCTCGATCCCAAGCAGGCCTCGTCGCTGCTCATGAATCTCGAGCCCGAGGCTCGCGTGGATTGCGTGAAGCGGCTCGCGACAATGAAACAATTTTCCCCGGAGGCCGCGGCTAAGGCATCGAGAGTGCTCAATCGCCGTTTTGCTTCGACTGGCGATCAATCCAGGCGCTCTGACTCAGGATTCAAGAACCTTGCCGACTTAATGAACCGCATGGACCCAACCGCGGCGCGGCAGATTCTGGAGACGATTGAAGCCGAAGAGCCGAAGTTGGCGATCAATATTCGCGACATGATGTTCACGTTCGAAAACTTTCTCGAAGTTCCTGAGCCCGACTTGCGCGAGCTTGTCAATTCCGTCGACAAGAAGACACTGATGATTGCGCTCAAGGGTGCGAGTGAAGACCTGCGAGCCCACATCTATCGCACCATGTCCTCGCGCGCCGTGGAGATTATGAAAGAAGACTCCGAGATGCTGGGACCGGTTCGGAGTAAGGATGTTGCCAAAGCCCAAAGCGAAATTGTTGCCATCGCCCGCAAGCTGGAGGCAGAAGGCAAAATCGTGTTGAAGAGCGAAGGAGAAGATGAGTATGTGCTCTAGCGCGGAGACCGGTGGCGCGATCGCGGTTCCTGTCGCTGCCCTGCAATATCGGGATATGACGAATCGCGCGGAGCGCGAGTTCGCAATTCCGATGCGGATGCCGAACCTGGGCGGCGCGGAAAAAGGCGATGGCTCTGCTGCATCGACACATTTGTCAACCGAAATTGCCGCGAAGATTGAGCGCGAACGGGCAGGTGCGGCGCTCGAAGTGGAGCAGCGCTTGCGCAAGGAATATGACCAAAAGCTTCTTGCGGAGCGTGCGGCGATTGCCAAGCTTCTTTTAGGATTCGAGGAACAGCGGAACGAGTACTATGCGCGAGTGGAAGCGGAGATTGTTCAGCTCGCGCTTTCGATTGCCGCCAAGATTCTGCACCGCGAATCCCAGGTTGATCCAATGCTGGTAGCCGCGCTGGTTCGAATTGCCGTGGGAAAAATGCGCGAAGGCTCAAGCGTGACGCTTCGCGTGAGCCCCAGTCGCGCTGATAGGTGGAGACATTACTTCGCGGAAATTCCGGGCATGGCTCACGTTGAGATCGCCGAGGACGCGCATCTCAGCGACCAGGATTGCATGGTTGGAACCGAGCTTGGATCTGCCAATTTCGGGCTCGACACGCAATTGAAAGAAGTTGAGCAAGGGTTTTTCGATTTGCTCGCATTGAGGCCGGCAAGCCGATGAGCCGCCCACTTCTAGCTCCTTATACGCATTACCTCGAGACAGGCTCAACGCTTCGATGGCACGGCCGAATCAGCCAGGTTGTCGGTAACCTGATTGAGTCTGAAGGACCATTCTGCTCGGTGGGTGAGTCCTGCCTGATTATGGATCACAGCGGAAAGAATTATTCGGGTGAGATCGTCGGGTTTCGCGGTTCGACAATGTTGGCGATGACCACCGATCAGCCGCAGGGAATTCGCTTCGGGGACCAACTCATTACCTGGGGCGCGCGTCCATCGATCCGGGTTGGACCTAAGATGCTGGGTCGCGTCATCGATTCGTCCGGCAATCCTCTGGATGGAAAAGGCGATTATCGGGCCATCCATTCTGTCACTATCGACGGCTCTGCGCCGCTGCCCCTTGAACGCGTGCCAATTCGCGAACCGCTCAGCTGCGGAATTCGAGCGATCGATGGTTTCTTGACGTGCGGCCGAGGGCAGCGCGTAGGAATCTTTGGCGGAAGCGGGGTTGGAAAAAGCACACTCATCGGAATGATGGCGCGCGGAACTGCCGCGGATATGACCGTGTTGGCGCTGGTCGGCGAGCGGGGGCGCGAAGTGGGCGAGTTCCTCGAGGTCCTCGGCGAAGAAGGGCTGCAACGCGCTGTGGTCGTTGTATCCACATCCGATCAATCGCCCGTTCTCCGTATACGCGCTGCGCTTGCGGCCACAGCCGTGGCAGAGCATTTCGCCAGTACCGGGAAGAATGTTTTGTTGATTGTCGACTCGCTGACACGCTTCGCGATGGCGCAACGCGAGATTGGCCTGGCCGCCGGAGAACCTCCGACTGCAAAAGGCTATACGCCTTCAGTCCTGAATATGCTTGCTCGTCTCGCCGAACGTGCAGGGAACTTTTCCCAGGGAAGCATCACCGCTTTCTATACTGTGCTCATGGAAGGAGACGATCAGCAGGATCCTGTTGTGGATACGGTGCGGTCGTTGCTCGATGGGCACATCGTACTGGACCGGAATCTCGCGCTTCACGGTCATTATCCTCCGATATCCATTCTCGAGAGTCTCAGCCGGCTAATGAGCAATATGGTGAGCGATCGGCATCTTGCGCGGGCCAACGCTGTGCGCCAGCTATTGGCCGCGTATGCGCGGTCGGAAGATCTTATTCGGATTGGCGCCTACCAGAGTGGTTCGGATCCGATCCTGGATAAAGCAATCGAAACTCTTCCTGCGATTAGCAGTTTCCTGAAACAGAAACCGGATGAATTCTGCACCTTTGACGAAGCTGTGAAGAAAATGATGGAGCTGCCGATTTAGGGGCGCATTGAATCGCGAAGAAAAGCTCGGGAGATTCTGAAATGGGTTTTCGATTTCCACTGGCATCCGTGCTTCAGTTCAGAGAGAGCATCGAAAAGCGTGAAGAACTCGCGTTGCAAAAGGTTCAATTCGAAGTGGCTCGCGTTCGGCGTCGCATCGACGAATTGACTGAAGAACTGGCCAAGGCAAGCGATGAGCGGGAAGAATCGCTGCAGAGATGGATGCAGGCATGTCAACTGAAGGACCTGCAGGATGAGATGAATTCAGCCGTCGTGGCAAAGCAAACTCTCTCCGAGACTCTGGTGACATTGAAGAGCCAACGCGATACGCATATGAAGCTTTATCAGGCAGCCCGTGTGAACCGCAGGATGTTGACAGATCTTCTAGAGCAACAGCGAAATGCGTGGGAGCAAAATCAGCTTCGCATCCAGCAGAAGACTCTCGACGATATTTTTGTTGCGCGATTACAACGAGGTTGATAAGCAATTGTTTGTCGAAACTTTTTGGCCTGCGACTTCGGTTCGCGGGCCTTTTGCTTTTGGCAGCGGGCAGCAAGTAGGCGAGTTTATTCAACAGTTAGGCAGAGTTTGCCCAGTGAATTCGGCAACCGTTGCCCATTACGAAGAGTGCTCCCGCCTACCCAATCACTCGGTTAAGCATATGCTATTTGTATTGAACGACTTATAGATTCGCGTGAGGGTTCTCCTGGACGCCAATCGATGGCACGAGGCTTGCAATAAAAGGGGCGTGCGAATTGCGCTAAAACCCGTTCAGAGCAGCTCGACAACTCTCGAAAGTGCTGCCGTGAAATCTTCGGGCCCGTCGTTTCTTGACACCCTCACGAGCGCTTCAAGTCGTCCAGTCCAAAGATCCGATTCAGGTAGTTCTGACTCGCAAGGCCAGTCCGCCGGGCATTCAGGCGATTCCACTCCCAATGAGAATCAGAACCAGAACACGAGTGCGGCTCCACAAGGTAACAGCGCCTCACCGCGCGATAAACAGATCGATCGGAGGTCAGGCCAGGTCGACGACAATTCGACATCGGCGAAGAGTCCGCAGAACGCCGGTGATCGCAACTCTCTCAGGACTGCATCAAAAAGGACCGCCTTCACTTCCCAAGTCGCATCGCATTTTTGCTACCAGGCCTCGACGGCACAGCCTCAGCTGAACACATCGTTCGGCGCCTCGGCCACGACATCCGATATCGAAATCGCGGGTTCAAATTCGGATATGCAAGCGCAGGGAAACATAAAGGGGTCCGATGACGTGAACGACGCGCGAAGTTCTCGAATCGATCGGGAAAATGCTGGAGAGCAGATACTCGCTGGCATGCAGATAGCAATTTCCTCTTCTCGACAGCTTGCTCAGCAACTGACGGCGGCGGACCTGGCCTCTCCGGCGCAAGGCACGGAAACCGGCACTGCTCAATCTTCCGCTGCGAACGCAGATACAGGCGGCACTCCCCCATCCGATCCAGCGAGCGTGCTGCAAACGAATCTGGCAACGGACATTTTAAAGGGCTCTGCAATTGTGAAAAACAATGGAGATGCGAATCAGCCGGCAGGAACGGTGATTCAGTCGAAGGCTCCCGGTTCGGCATTCGGATTGAATTCGGATGCGGCGAACACGGCCGAAACGGCCAAGCAGACAAAAAATAACTATGGCGGAGACGATCCCACCTCTTCACCGAATCTCGGAGCAACAAGCTCGCCAGCTCAACACCCTCAGATTGATAGCGCGCAGACGGCAGTTGTTGCGGCCAAGGGCGCCGAAGGCATTACGCTTCAACCGGCTGCCTTTGCGGCGCAGACGGAATCGCACAGCGTGACACAAACCCACACATCCTCTGGTTCCACTGAGACTGCAACTCATCGTGGCGAAGGGTCTGAGAGCCAGGTATCCGAGCAGTGGGTTGGCAGCGGGTCTGCAGGCATGTCCGGCATCAATGCTGCTCGGCTGATCCAGACGATGGGCGAATCGGAGATGCGCGTGGGCATGCACTCTAGCGAGTTTGGAGATATCTCGATTCGGACTGCCGTCTCGCAACAGCAGATGCAAGCCCAGATCTCTGTCGATCACAACGAACTCGGGAGTGCGCTTTCAGCGCATATCCCCTCCATTCAGGCAAAACTCGGCAGCGAATATGGGCTGCACGCAACCATTCACGTCAACCAGGGCGGGACCTCTTTCTCAAACGAAGGAGATCGCTCTTCGCAACAACAACAGAAAGCGATTCGTCCAGTTGAGATCTCTGAGGCGCCGCTAGCACTTCAGAACGACCCGATCCCTCTGAGGGATTCGGCAGTCGCAAGCGGCGAATACAGGCTGGATATCAGGGCATAGGCACACTTCGATTTACGGGAGGAAAGAGGAATGAACATTCAAGGTTTTGCTCCGGCGATGCCGGCAGCAGTTCAAAACGCGAGCTCGATGGCGGCCTCGACGTCAGGCAGCTCTGGCAGCACTTCGAGCACTTCGAGTACGTCATCGTCGAGCCTGCAGTCTACCTTCCTGAACCTTCTGATCACCGAGTTGCAGAATCAGGATCCGACCCAACCGGTCGATCCTACTGAGATGGTTGGGCAGATGGTTTCGCTGAATCAGTTGGATCAGCTCATCTCGATCAACCAGACACTCGAAAACATGTCGCCTAGCTCATCGAGCACATCGGGAACTCAGGCCGCATCGTCCCAAAACTCCGCGAATTCATCGCCTCAAGCGGCGGCCAATAGCTCGTCGTCGGCAAAATCCTCAACGGCAGCCGCTGCCGTGGCAGCCGCCCTCCAAACTCTCGGAGCATCGCCAGCCACAACAGCAACCAACGGGCTCATGAATCTCTACGGCAGCCTTGGACTGCCAACAGTCAATCCCTATCCCGCTTACACAGGAGCAAAATAATGTCCGCATTCTCGATTCCACTCTCAGGCCTGGCTGCCAGCTCGGCAGCGCTTAATGTGATCGCCAATAACCTGGCAAACCTGAACACAGATGGTTACAAGGATCAGACCCTTAGCTTTGCAAGCATCTTCAACCAGGCGCAGGGGACCTCAGGAAACGGCGACCCGATACAGATCGGCGATGGCGTCCAGATCGCCGGGAAGATTGCCAACTTTACCGATGGAAACCTCAACTCGACGGGCATTGCGTCAAACATGGCACTGCAGGGAAATGGCTTCTTTGTCGTTGAAGGCAACGGAGAGACGAACTATACGCGTTCCGGCGATTTCACTGTCAATTCGTCAGGCCAACTCTGCACGCCGCAAGGCGAACTGGTGATGGGATACCCGGCCTCGAACGGAGTGGTCTCAACAACCTCCGAGCTGACTCCGATTACCGTAAGCCAGGCGGGAATTATTCCAGCGTCGGCTACCACCAGTTTTCAGATGAATACCAATCTCAATGCGAGCGCCGCGGCGGGAGACAGCTTCAGTACTCCTATCACGGTTTACGATTCGCTCGGTGAGTCGCACGTGCTTTCGGTCACTTACACCAATACCGCGCCGAATTCCTGGAACTATAGCATCACTCTGCCGGCTGCCGACACGGGCGGGACCGGCCCTGCGACGCAAATCACATCCGGAACCATGACCTTCAATTCTTCTGGAGTTCTCACGTCGCCCACCGGTTCGGTTCCCGGCATCAGCATTACTGGGCTTGCCGACCAGGCTGCGCCCATGACCCTGAATTGGGCTTTGGCCGACAGCGCCGGAAACCCGCTTATCACCCAGCAGGATACAGCCAGCGCAACCTCTGACCCCATTCAGAACGGCTATACGGCTGGAACGCTCAGCGGTTATTCAGTCCTTCCCGACGGAACCGTCCAGGGCCAGTTCAGCAACAGTCAGACGCTTGCTATCGGCCAGATAGCAATTGCCAGCTTTGCGAACAACCAGGGACTAACCCCGATAGCAAACAACGACTATCAGGCTTCATTCGCTTCGGGGGCAGCTGTGATCGGACAGGCTGACGTAGCCGGCAATGGCGCAATCACCGGAAGTGCTGTTGAGGAGTCGAACGTAGACCTCGCCACGGAATTCTCAAACATGATTGTTGCGCAGCAGGGATATCAGGCCAGTGCGAAGGTTCTGACCACGTTTAACCAGGTGTCGCAGGCACTGTTGCAGGTCATCACTTAAGTCGAACGCAAAGAGGCAACGGTTAACTTACGATTAGAGACTTCGCCGGGATAAACTCCCGCCGTCATAGACGATCGTCTTCGAGCGCCGGCTCTCATGGCTATCTCACCTGCCATGGAGCTGGCCCGTCGACGCATATTCGTATATATGCCTTTTGAAATGAGCGATGTAAGCGCAATTCGCGCTCTCGCTCAAAGGCCCCTTCCCTCTCTACAATTCCGGCCCTTCGATTGCTTTTACCTCTGGCAAGCGCTCCCCGCAGTGTGCCTTAGTCAGGCCAGTGCGGGAACTCCGGTCTGGCTTCAAATCTCGACCTGAGAACGTGAGCGAACGAGGAGTCCAATGAGTGCAGCAGTTCAAAACCTGGATCCCATCCCAGGGAAGCCGGTTGTCTCCGTTACGGCGCCGGTCCAGAGCGATCCGCTCGAGAACTTTCCCTGGCTACCGTGCACCCTCACGCTCGAAATACCTATAGTGCACTTCACGATTGCCGATCTCCTCTCCCTCGAGAAAGGGTCGATTGTCGAGACTGCCTTTCATCACAGTAGCGACCTGCCATTGCGCGTGAACCAGTTGCTGATTGGCTGGACGGAATTTGAAGTGGTCGGCGACCGGCTCGCCGTTCGCATTACGGAGCAAGCATGAATCTAAGAATCTCAATCGATCGATCTTCTAATAAACAACTTGCCAGAAAACCGGTCGGCGAACCTGGCTCGATGCTTTGCGCATCGGGTGTGCAACAAATTTCAACGCCATTTTCAAGTTATCTGGGAGAACTGGGAATGTCGGCGATCAGCAAACAGAGGGCGCGGCCCGTTCCTGCTCCTCCGAATGATCGCCGGCCGGCCATGGCGCATACTGGCCCGTTGGGCCGCGCTCTGTCCTGGCTGAACAGCCGCTGCTCGGTTCCGAAACAGTTGCGCGTCCTCGAAACAGTCACTCTCGGTGACAAGCGCTTGGTTGCGGTCATTCAAGCCGATGGCCGCCGCTTCCTTGTCGGCGGCGGTCCGTCCGGTGTGTCGCTCCTCACGCAATTGGATCAGATGCAAAAGCCTCGCGACGATTTCGACTCTTCGGCTGGGCTGACGGAGCTTGCTGGATGACCTTGCTTCAGGTGGTTGGACATTGCGCGGTGCTTGCATCCATGTCCCTTGCCGTCACTGCTCCCATGGTGGCGCAGGCCGGCGCCGGCGTGTCCGCAACCGTTGCGCCTGAAGCAAATGCCGCAATGCCCGCGGCGAATCCAGCAATCGACCCCTCGAATGTTCCCTATCCCTATGTCACGCAGCCTGGGGCCCCAATCATCGTAATGAACAGTCCAGTGTCGCCGCCCGCCGCTACTGGAGGCGTGTTGCAAGTGCAAGGCGTGCCGGGTGGATCGGTGCCATGGTCGATCGTTGTTTTACTCACCGTCCTCACACTGATTCCCTCGATCCTTCTCTGCGTAACTCCGTTCGCTCGGCTGCTGATTGTCTTTCATTTTCTGCGCCAGGCGCTGGGATTGCAGACAACGCCGTCGAACCAGACCCTGATCGGACTTTCTCTCATTCTTACTTTCTTTCTGATGCAGCCGGTCGGTGAACGGATCTACGACAGTGCGATTGCTCCCATGCAGGCAGGTCAAATCACCGCAATCGAGGCGCTGAAGCGCGGAGAAGGTCCGCTGCGAACTTTCATGATTCACTACGTTCGCGAAAAGGACGTTGCGCTCTTTATAGACCTCGCGAAAGAGCCGCGTCCAGCTTCGCCGGATGATTTGTCTATGCGGGTATTACTGCCCGCATACATCTTGTCGGAGTTGAAGGCCGGCTTTCAAATCGGCACTGTCTTGTTTCTGCCCTTTCTGATTGTCGATATGGTGGTTGCCTCCATCACTACTTCGGTGGGCATGTTCCAGTTGCCGCCTGTGGTTATTTCCACCCCGCTCAAATTGCTGCTTTTTCTCATGGTAGATGGGTGGCATCTCCTAATCAGTTCTCTCATGAGGAGTTTTAACTAAGGCCATGGATATCGATCAGGTGGTATTGCTCGGTCGCTCGATGCTGCAGGAGGTGATTATCCTGGCGGGTCCGATTCTGGGTGTCGCAATCTTCGTCAGCCTCGTGGTCAACATCGTGCAGGTGCTTACTTCGTTGCAGGACACAACGGTTTCTACGGTCGCTCGTCTGATTGCAACCGGCGGTGCATTGTTCGTTTGCATGCCGTGGATGTGGCGTCATCTGGCAAATTTCACCTTTTCCACGTTTTCCGATTTTCATGGGTACCTCAAATGATTGAGATTCCCCTATTGACGATCATTACCAAGCTGCTGACGATCGGCGTGCGGCTCTCGGGCCTCATGTTGTTCGCGCCGTTTTTTGGCAGCGTCGTGATCCCCGCGCGCGTGAAAGCGATTTTGGTTCTCGCCTTGACGCTGATTCTGTATCCGGTGGTGGGGCAGGTAATCGATCCACGTGTCATTACCAACTGGCCATTGGTGATCGTCACCGAGTTCATGGTCGGCGCCGGCATGGGAATCGCGACCAACATCGTTTTTGAGGCGGTGCAGCTTTCCGGTCAGGTGCTCGGTATGCAGATGGGCTACTCCCTGGTCAACCTTCTCGATCCCCAAACCCAGGTAGATACAACCGTCATGGCCACGTTCTACCAGAGCATCGTCATGTTGCTCTTCCTGAGAATGGACGTACATTACTGGCTTCTCCGCGCCGTTGGAAACAGCTACCGCGACGTTCCACCAGGGACGGCGCACTTGAGCGGACTGTTTACTTTTTCTGTAGTTACGGCTGTTGGCCAAGTCTTCAGTCTTGGAGTTCAAATCGCTGCCCCCGTTCTTTCCGCAACCCTGGCGGCGGATATCATCCTCGGTTTGCTTGGAAAGGCTTCACCACAAATGCCTCTCATGCTGCTGGGGCCGGCAGTCAAGAGCATGTTGGGGATCCTGGTTCTGATCGCAACGCTTAAATACTGGCCCGACCTTTTCCGTCGCTTGTTCATGGATGCGATGGCAAACGGCGAGCGAATATTTCATCTGGCGGGTTGAAATTCAATGGCTGACTCGAACAAAAGCGAACAGGCAACACCGCGGCAGCGCCAAAAGGCGCGCGAGCGGGGGCAGGTCACTCGTTCGCGCGAATTGAGCAGCGCGCTCTCGATGTGTGCCATCGCGGGAGCCATGTATTTGCTGTGCCGGGGGTTCGTGCCGCAATGGGCCAGCTTCTTCCGCACAACTTTGGATCTTGCGAACTCCGACTCGATCGAGCCAAACGGTCCACTTCTTTTCTGGACGGCCATTCAGGCCCTCCGCTGGGTCGTTCCGATTCTCGGTGCAGGGCTCGCGATGTCGCTCGTAGCCGGTTTCGCCCAGGGCGGTTTTGTTTTCGCGCCGGAAGCTCTGTCATTCAAGTTTGAACGGCTCAGCCCTCCCGACCGCCTGCGTCAGCTCGCCTCGCTAAGTGCAGTGAGCACGATTCTCAAGTCTCTGTTGCCGTTCAGCGCCATCGCATGGGTTGGGATTGCGTCCATTCGGGCTCATTGGACATATATCGTCACTAGCACGTCCGTCGATGCACGCGGATTCATACGCCTGATTGGTGGCATTCTCCTCGAACTGTTCTGGAAATCTGGATTGATTCTTCTCGTTTGGTCAGGCGTCGATTACATGTTGCTCTGGTTGAAGAGCGAAGGCGATTTGAAGATGAGCCGCCAGGATATCAAGGACGAACTGCGGCAGACAGAAGGCAATCCGGAAAGCAAAGCAAGGGTGCGGAGGATTCTGCGCCAATCCCGGCGCAGGCAAATGCTGAAAGCCGCCGAGACAGCCACCGTGGTGATTACGAACCCGACGCATTATGCAGTTGCCCTTCGTTACGAAGCGAATATGAAAGCGCCGGTGGTGGTCGCCAAAGGTCTCGATAACCTGGCGGCAAAGATCAAGGAGATCGCATGGAGACTGGATATTCCATTGATGGAGAACCGCCCTTTGGCGCAAGCGCTTTACAAGACAGTCGAAGTCGGCGATCCCATTCCATCTGCTTTGTATCACGCTGTTGCTGAGATTCTCGTCCTGATCTACAAGGCGCAAGCCGAAGTGAGAACCCGCGAGGCGCAATGGAGAGCTTCACATACCGTTAGAAATGTCACGAGGCCGCAGTGAATAAAAAGTCAGGACTGTTAAATACGCTCCGCACCTACTCCGAGTGGATCATTCCAACGGGAGCCGTCGCGCTTGTGTTCGTCATGCTCGTGCCGCTGCCGGGCATCGCGCTCGATCTGTTGCTGACTCTCAGCATTACAGCGTCGGTGCTGGTTCTGCTTACCGCGATCCAGATTCTTCGGCCCGTCGAGTTCTCCGTATTTCCAAGCATGATTCTCTTATTGACTCTGATGCGGCTGTCGCTCGATCTGGCGGCAACCCGCCGCATTCTGTTGCATGGAAGCGAAGGCACATCTGCCGCAGGCAAGGTGATTGAGGCATTCGGTCAATTTGTGGTTGGCGGCAACTACATTGTTGGCTTTGTTATCTTCGTCGCCCTCATTGCCATTCAATACCTTGTCGTAAGCCACGGCGCAGTTCGCACCGCCGAGGTGACGGCCCGCTTCACTCTCGACGCCATGCCTGGCAAGCAGATGGCGATTGACTCGGACCTGAACACTGGCCTGATCAACGCCGACCAGGCGCGCGCGCGCCGTGAACAAGTGGCGCGCGAAGCCGAGTTCTGCGGTTCCATGGATGGCGCGGCCCGATTCAGCCAGAGAGACTCGCTTGCCACCATTCTTGTTACCGCGATCAACATAATCGCTGGATTTCTTATCGGTGTTTTCCAGCAGGGAATGCCATTCCAGGATGCGCTCAAGACCTACACGATTCTGACTGTAGGCGATGGGCTGGTCGCAATCATCCCGTCGCTGCTGGTCTCTGTGGCCGGCGGCATCGTCGTTACACGGGCCGCGTCGGACCACTCTTTGGGCACGGACATCGGCAAACAGGTTTTCAAAACAGCGCGGCCTCTGTGGATCGTCAGCGGTTGCCTTCTGTCCCTGGCACTCATTCCGGGAATGCCAAAAATTTCGTTTATGGCTCTGGGCGGCGTAACAATGTTTGCCGCGTGGAAGATGAAACCGCCTACTCCCGCGGAGGTTGCGTCGAGCGCCAAGTCGGCATCCGCACGGGGTGACAAGGCGGGAACTGCCGCTGTCGATCCGATGGACGCAGTTTTGAAACTCGACGAACTGATGCTTGAGGTAGGCGTAGGGCTTGTGCCGCTCGTCGACGTCAAGCAGGGAGGCCAGTTGCTGGCGCGCGTTAAATCGCTCCGCAAGAATCTGGCTCAGACCCTCGGGTTCCTTGTTCCATCGATCCACATCACGGATAACTTGTCTCTGAAAGAGAAAGAGTATGTTATCTATCTTCGCGGCGTTGAGATTGCACGCTGGGAGATGCGGCGCGACCGTCTGCTCGCCGTTAATTCAAATCTGAAGCCTGGAGATTTGCCCGGTCAGGATACACGCGAGCCTGCATTCGACTCGCCCGCAAAATGGATTACTCCCGATTTGCAGGCTCAGGCTATCGCTGCGGGATGTGCCGTCGTCGATCACACTTCGATTCTGGCTGCGCATCTTTCGGAACTGATCAAGCGCAATGCTCACGATCTGCTGACGCGTCAAGAAACAAAGCGGCTCGTGGACAGGCTAAGCGATTCTCATCCCAAACTTGTGGATGAGTTGATTCCGAAACTAATGACGCTGGGAGAGGTGCAGAAGGTGCTTCAGCAGTTGCTCAGGGAACAGGTCTCGATTCGCGATCTGGGTACGATCCTCGAAACTCTGGTCGAAACGGCCGCGACGAACAAGAATCCAGTCATCCTGGTTGAAGCCGCAAGACATACCCTGGGGCGCGCCTTGATTCGCCCGCTTCTTGATGAGAGTGGACGTCTGAAGGTCGTCACGCTCGAAAGCTCGATTGAGGAGGAATGTGCCCGGTCGGCCACCCAAACTCAACAGATGGGAACCGGTGGAGCAATCCAGCTCTCCGTGGCGCGAAGAGTGCTGGAAGGGTTGCGCGCAATGCTCGGCGAGCAGATTGCCGTTGCTCCGCCGGTGCTTCTCTGCTCGTCGCCCGGCCGTTTCTATCTGAGGCGGGTTCTCGAGCCGTTCATTCCCAAAATTGTTGTCATATCGCCATCGGAGATTCCTCCCATGACGCAAGTTATGTCGTTGGGGTCGGTGCGATGAAGAAACTTGATGCCCTCACGTTCGAGGAGGTGACCAGATGACGCCGGCAGAATTGGCCTACAAGACGAGTGTGGTGAATATGACGAGCGAAGACGATCTCGTCATGCAGGAACTGCCGCAGGTCTACTATATCGCGGCGCGCATCCGCGAGCGGCTTCCACAGCACGTTGAAATGGACGATCTCGTCAGCGCGGGCGTGATTGGGCTTCTTGAAGCAACACGCAGCTTCGATGGATCGAAGAATGTCCAATTCAAGACCTTCGCTAAGTTCAGGATTCGGGGCGCGATCTTCGACAGTCTGCGCGAAACCGACTGGGGTTCGCGATATATGCGAAGAAGGGCGCGGGAGATCGCCGAAGCGACGGCGCGCCTTGAAGCGCGTCTGGGACGCCATCCTGTCGAGTCCGAGGTTGCGTGCGAAATGGGACTGGAGCCGGAGCAGTTTCAAAGAATCCGCGCCCAGCTCGATTCTTTGCAAATTGCCGGACAGCAGTTGACCGTTTCCAGCGATCGCTCGGAGGTGTACGACGTTATTGAATCCGCTCCCGATCTGGATGACCCAAATCCATTCGAGTTGTGCCTCGAAGGGGAAGTTAAGGCCCACCTCGCGGAAGCGATTTCTAGACTGAGTGAAAGAGAACAGGTGATCCTGTCGCTTTACTATCGCGAGGAACTCACAATGAAAGAAATTGCAAAAGTTGTGGGAATATCGCTTTCTCGTGTCTCCCAAATCAGAGAGGAGACGATGGTCAAGCTGAAGGCCTTGCTCGAACACATTCAGAGAAGGCAGCGGTCAGTTGAGCCGGTGAGAGGAGAGTATCGTGAATCCGCCTAGAGAAAACAGCGTGGAAGAAGTTGTTGTTCCCGTTTCGCAGCCTGATCGGCAAAAGGCCCGCAAGCCGCGCACTGTGTATAGTTGCAATTTTCGTTCCGCGGGGCGCCTGTCGAATGAGGATGCTCGCGCGCTAACTGTCATCCACGAAGAGTTTGGCCAGCATGTTTCAAGCGCTCTTGACGCATATCTTGGCGCCAGCTTTGAAGTAAAGCTCGAGGCGCTCGACCAGCTTTCGATCAAGGACCACATTGCCGGCCTTCCAGCTCATTGCTACGTCGTTCCGTTTTCTGCCAACTCGATGTTCATGGAGTTTGACAACGAACTGGTATTTCCCATCATCGAGCTTCTGCTGGGTGGGTCCGGAGCGGCAGAAGATCCGGGCCGCGAGCTGTCTGAAATTGAAGATGAGATTATGCAGGACATCGTTCTTCTCATCGGACGCCAGGCGGTAGCCGCATGGCAAATGCCCGATCTTGCTTTCGTCGCTGGCCATCGCATCAAAGCTTCTGAGATGCATCAAGCCTTTGCGATCAATGAAATTGCAACAGTGTTTCGGTTTGGAGTTCAGCTTGCAGGCGTGGCAGGCTCATTCAGATTGATCTTTTCAGCAGAGTTCTTGAATGCAGTGTTGAAACAGATCAGGCTCGATCAACCGCAGCGAAGGTCCCGCGTGTGGAGCTTCCCGATGCCGCCTCTGCGTGAACGGATTCTCGACTGCGATGTGGAGGTTACCGCGGAACTCAAGGAATTGAGGGTGCCCGTGCGGGACCTGATTGCGCTTCAGCCTGGCTCTGTGCTCAAGCTGCATGCGCCTATACGTATTCCGGCCATGCTGACCGCGGGAGGGCATGGGCTGTTTGAGGCTGCGCCTGTTCGGATTGGGTCCCAGCGTGCTGCCCAGCTTGGCCGCACTGTGCGGCCTGCAGATAGAGAGAGGAGATAAGAAACATGGACAATCAGGGAAAGAGAAAAGTTGCAACAGCTTTTGCGTCGGCGTTTGCTGAGTCGCTCGGTGAGGTGTTGGCTAGCGCGACCGGCGTTCTGTGGCCGCTTGAAGTCTTGAGTCAACCAAATACTCCCACTCCAAAGGGAACGCCCATCAATTTCCGTGTATCCGTGGATGGCGCGCTCTCCGGTGAATACTATGTTGAGTTCTACGAACCCCAGGTTGTGGAGCTGGTGTCCAGGATTCTCAAGCAGCCGGTCGCGAAGTTCACGGATGAGCACGCTGAGATTCTCGTAAAGGTTCTTGCATCGGCCACCGATAAACTGGCCGCTTCGCCCTCCGGCGAATTTGGGCAGCTTCGCTTCAGGGTTGAGCGGGTTGCAGGACTGGCATTTGGCGGCATGTTTGTTGTGCCGCTTGCGGTCCTCAACGAGAATTCCGACATGCAGGTGCTGCTCTATTTTGGCGGACAAATGCTCGATATGCTGTCGATGTCGGGACAGAGCTCCAGCGAGGGTGAGTCAGATAAATCCGCCGTGCCTTCCCACAACCTCAAGCTGGTAATGGATGTGGAACTGAACGTGTCACTCAGGTTCGGGCAGCGGCAGTTACCCCTCCGTGAGGTGCTCGATCTCGGGAGCGGTTCGGTCATTGAACTGGATCGCATGGCCGACGAACCCGTTGAACTTTATCTGGATGGCAAGCTGATTGCCCGCGGCGAGGCCGTGGTGGTCGACGGCAACTATGGGCTGCGCGTCACTGAGATTCCGCAACCTGTTGCATCTTACCTTACTAACTGATCTGCCGAGGCCAATCACAATGAACTTGCTCAAATCCTTCATGCCGGAACTTGATGGTCCTCTGAAGAACCGTCGGGCGGCGTGCGCTCTCCGCACATGCCGCGCCACTCAGCTGATGCGTAGCTTGCCGGGAAGCCGGCCAGGTGTTCGTGTTGGTACTGACTGGTATTGCAGCGTGGATTGTTTTGCCGAGGCGGCTCGCACACAGCTTGAATCCCTTTGCAGCCGGCGAGTGGTTGAGATCACACGCCATCCTCGCTTGTCGCTCGGCCTTATCCTGCTGTCGAAAAACTATCTGACTTCCGAACAACTTCGCGTCGCAACCGCCCAAAGCCAGTCTTTCGATGAGGACATCGACGAGACGCTTGTCAGCCTGGGCATGGTTACCGAGAGGCAGCTTGCGGCGGCAAGGTCGGCTCAATGGGGCTACCCGATGCTGGCTCCGGGGTCCGTCGGCCAAATAGTGGAGGCGGACATTCCAAAGACGATCTTGAATGCCTGCAGGGCCGTCCCATTGCATTACTCCTCGACAGCCAGGCGAATTGTCCTCGGTTTTTCCTCGCGAGTCGAGCACAGGTGTCTTGAGGTTATCGAGGAGACAACGCGTTGCAGAGTAGAACCGTGCATCGTGACTCCAACCGATTTCGAAGAACAGATGGAAAGAGTGGCGACCCCGCCTCACTACGAGGAAATTGTTATCGGCGATCCTGGCTCGCCAGAAGCCATGGCGCGTACGGTCGGCCGCATCGCTGTCCAGGTTGCGGCCAGAGAGGCCACTTTCGCGTCTTATAGAAACCTGGTCTTGGCGAGGGTTACGGGGAAACGTGGAGTTGCGGATATTGTTTTTTGTCTACAATGCAGAACCGCTGCGGAGATCGGCGAACAATCCGGCATTTTCAAGGAAGCGATCGCGGTTTAGAGATAGACAAATCAGCAACAGTTGCCGATAGATTCTCTGGGCGGTGACACGGTGCTGAACAAGAAAGTTTTTGAAATCGGGGCATGGCGTAATTCCAGCCAACAACCGCAAATCGACCTTGCGCGAGATCTTCCGGACGTGCCCGTAATGCCGGAGACACTGCTGCTCATGGAACTCAGCGCTCACGGGCGCTCAATCGATCTTCATGAAATAACCCAGATTGTACTTGGCGATCTGGGCGCAACAATACAGACCTTGCGGTTGGCGGGACACGAATACCCTGTCGCCGAGGGACGTCCGAACCGCATCGAGGATTGTATTTCAGCGCTCGGCGTGCAAGCGTGTATTGACGCCGCATCGCGGCGGACCTTGAACCGCGCCATGGACAAGCTCTCCATCCGAAAAGCCTGGTCGCACGCCGGAGAGATCGCGGGAAACTGCAAACGTATTGCGGAAACGATGGCCAGGAACGTCGGGCCGGATGAGGCCTATCTGAATGGCCTGCTTCACTCTCTTGGCTCGTTGCCCGCAATTCTCGGGTGGGAGCCAATGTACCCGGTATTGAAGGATCCTGACCTTGTGGGACTCAGACTTGCCCAGGCATGGTCCCTTCCCCTGTGCGTGGTCGAGTATTTCCGTGAACTCCGGGATCTCCCGAGCTCGGGCCGCTGGATTGGAATCGTGCACGGGGCCCATGAAGAGTTGAATTTGTATTCAAGGGAATGTTCGTCGAACGAAAGGCGGAGTTCTCGGGTATCCGCTCGTGGCCGGCTGGCGTCAGTTTCGTCCTGACGATTGCCTGCCGTTGCACGCGGTTCCTCACGGTCGTGTGTGTTTCGGATGAGGAAAATACCTCCTCGAAAAAACACAGCGCGTTTTTGGACCTCAGCTCTCATCAAACCCTCATCAAATTGCACTTTTCCGGGCCAATCGGAGCCTTTTATGGGCAAAATTTGCCTTGCGGAATGGCATGCGCCGTGCATGTCTTTGCAGCAAGGGGTGCCCATGGACAGTGGATACTATGCCGCATGTACTGCTCTTGTGTCGCGCATGCAGGCGTTGGATACGATTGCCAATAACCTCGCCAACACAAGCACCGCGGGTTACAGGGCCGAGCACAATGTGTTCAGCTCGGTTCTTGCGGACAAAGGTGGCTTGGGTGACACCGCCTTGAATCAGGCAATCAATAACTATGGTGTCCTGAGCGGCACAACAATCGACCAGGGCCAGGGAGCTCTGCAGAAGTCCGGCAACCCGCTCGATCTTGCCATTGAAGGCTCGGGCTACTTTGTGGTGCAAACCGCAAACGGTCCGATGTACACGCGCAACGGAGCTTTCCAGGTGTCGAGCAAGGGACAGTTGATCACTGCTTCCGGCGACGCCGTCATGGGTGACAAGGGCGTTATTTCCATGTTGCCTGGAGAAGTCTCGATCAGCGCCGATGGAACAATCTCGACAAATGGAGCGCTTTCAGGCAAGTTGCGCATGGTTGAATTTCCCGCGGGCACGCAACTGACCAGCGTCGGCGGCACCTACTATTCCGCGCCGGCAAAAACCGCAGCTCCAGCCACCAATTCCAACGTCAGGCAGGGAATGCTGGAGAGCTCGAATGTGAATCCCATGGTAAGCATGGTGGAGTTGGTTACCGCGCAGCGTTCTGCCGAGATGATGCAGCGCGCGCTTTCAATGTTCAATTCAGAGATCGATAAAACAGCAACGCAGGACCTGCCCAAGGTTGGCTAAAAGGAGACTCGATGTTTCACGCACTGTATACCGCGGCCAGCGGGATGACCGCTCAACAGATCAATCTGGATAACATTGCGAATAATCTGGCCAACTCCAGCACCGCCGGTTTTCAATCGCGACGCGTCCAGTTCTCCGATCTTCTTTATCAGAACGATATTATGCCGGGCGCCGCGGCTACGCAGCAGACGACGGTTGCATCCGGTTTGCAGATCGGACTCGGCACCAGGCCCGGAAATACCGAGATCGTTCAGACGCAGGGCGATTTGAGCAGCACCGGCAATCCGCTGGACTTTGCGATTCAAGGCAGCGGCTTCTTTCAGATCCTGCTCCCGAATGGCCAGACCGGCTACACACGCTCTGGATCGTTTCAGCCGGATGCGCAGGGCAACCTGGTCACCGCGAATGGCGACGCGTTGCAGCCGTCGATTAACATTCCGGCCTCGGCAACAAATATTACAGTTGGCAGCGACGGGACGGTCAGCGCGACACTACCCGGTCAAACGCAGGCACAGCAAGTGGGCGTGATTCAGCTTGCGATGTTCCAGAACCCCGGCGGACTGAACAGCATTGGCAATAACATCTATCTTCCCACCACTGCCTCGGGCGAGCCGGTTGTTGGGGCTGCCGGCAGCTCCGACGGCCTTGGAACGATTCAGCAGGGGATGTTGGAACAGTCCAACGTCAACGTCGTGGACGAGTTTGTGAACATGATCCTGGCGCAGCGTTCGTACGAATCGAATTCGCGCGTGATCAAGGCGGCAGATGAGATGCTGCAGCAGTTAAACCAATTGGCGCAGTAGAGTGAAGATCCGATGACGCGAAACAAGCTGATTTTGATGTTGACAAGTACGATCTTCGCTGCGATGGCGTGGCCGGCTCTGGCCGCGCCATCGCATTACTCGATCACTGCCCAGCAGATCGCCGCGGCCGTCATCAAGATGGGAGTGCAGATTACACCGGACCAGGTAACGCTTCCCACGGATGTTGTGGCCGCCACGCCCGCTCCACTGTTGCAGGTGCATTCCCTGGAGCCGTTGGACACAGATCGGTTCATAATGCGCCTGGAGTGCGAGAACCGTGAAGATTGCCTACCGTTCATTGTCAGCATTCGCATCGACAGGAAAGATACGGCTCAGCTATTAGCTATCTCCTCGCGGCTATCTCCGCTTCAGAGTGCGGGATCGCGGCCGAGGCCGATCGTAATTCGAAGCGGGTCACGGGCCATCCTCCTGCTCGATAACGAACACGTCCACATCCGGATTCCAGTTATCTGCCTCGAAAGCGGTGCGGCCGGCCAAACAATTCGAGCCACCGACCAGGATCATCGGCGGAATTACACGGCGCAGGTCGTCGACGATGGCTTATTGAAAGGCAGGTTGTGACCCCCATGATCCGAAGACGAGCTTTTTCACGATTTACGTTCGTTGCGCTTGTGGTTGCAGCCGGCATGTTGACGGTTCCAGGAGCAAACGCGCGAACCGGAAAAAAACAAAGTCCAGCCGGGTTGCGGTCGGATTATATTGCGCGGCTCCAGGAGCAGGAACCTGTGAAATCGGAACGCACGGTCGGAAGTCTCTGGGATTCCGGCGATGTGAGCGATCTTTCCTCCGATTACAAAGCGCGCAAACTCAACGATACGGTCGTCATTCTTGTTTCCGTGCAGACAACCGCGGCCCAAAGTGGCAATGTCAACAGCCAGCGAGCGTTCCAGACTGCGTCCGCGATTACGGGTCTGGCCGGGGATGTGAACACCAAGGGATTGAATCCGCTGTTCAACGCCAACTCCTCAACCACACTGAAAGGTGCGGGGGCAACGGATTCCAGCACGACATTTCAGACCAGCATGACCGCGCAGGTAGTTTCTGTGTTGCCCAGCGGAAATCTTGTCGTGGAAGCACAACGCAAAATCTTCATGAACAACCAGCATGAGGACGTGACGATTCGCGGGGTTGTGAGGCCCAAAGATATTGGACCGAATAACACCGTGCCTTCTGCCGCTCTGAGCAACCTCGAGATCGATATGAAGGGCAAAGGAATTATCGCCGACAGCACGCGTCCGCCGAACCGGATAACGCGCGCATTGCTCTGGCTGCTGGGATTCTGAGACCGATGATCTTCTCATTCGCAAACTCGAAGATTCGACCTGCCGCGCTGCCGATGTATGCGCTGCTTCTGGGCGCTATATTTTCGGCGCTTGCGCCGAATGCTGCTGCGGCAAACCCCGATCGCCGCGTCCTTATCCGTGATATCACCAGCGTTGAAGGCGTGAGAGACAACATGCTGGTCGGTTATGGTCTCGTCGTTGGGCTCAATCGAACAGGAGACAGCCAGCAGACCTACTTTACCGTGCAGACGCTGGCCAATGCGATGCAGAAGATGGGGGTGCTGATTTCCCCTGCCTCTGTCGAAGTCAAGAACGTAGCAGCAGTCTTCGTAACAGCGTCGTTGCCGCCTTTTGCCAGGCCCGGCGCCCGGCTCGATGTTACGGTTTCATCGGTGGGCGACGCCAAGAGCCTGGTGGGTGGCGTGTTGCTGATGAGCGCCCTGCACGGGCCAGACGGTCAAATCTACGCCGAAGCGCAAGGTCCGCTGATTATGGGCGGATACACTGCCGGCAATGGCCTCAATGGCAAGGAAGTCAATTCCACAACGGTCGGCGCCGTGCCCAATGGCGGCATTGTTGAGCGCGACACCTCAGTCGATCTCCACGGCTTCAAGACGGTATCGCTTCTGCTCCGCAATCCGGACTTCACCACCGCGAAGCGGATTGCTGATGCGGTCAACGAAAACTTCAGCAAGACGGTTGCTTCGGCCCTCGATAGCTCGCGTGTCGATGTGGACGTAGCCGATGCAGGGGCACCGTCGGTGCCGTTGCTGATCTCGCGCGTGCAAAATCTCTCGCTCAGCGTTTCCACGCCGGCAAAGGTTGTAGTGAACGAGCGAACCGGCACCATCGTTCTGGGCGGAGACGTAAAACTGTCGCCGGTTTCCGTAATTCATGGCAGCCTCTCAATTCAGGTCGTTACCTCTTACGCGGTAGAGCCGATTCCGGGTGCGATGGGACCAGACTGGGCTGGAGCCGCCCAGGGATCTGGCACGGGCGGACGCAACGCGAGTGGCAATGGAGCGCATCAACAGACACAGGGCCGCTCGGAGCAGGGACCATCGGAAAGAGGCCCTGAGGGCGATAGGCTCACCTTCGTGAATCCCACCGCAACGCTGGTTCCCGAGACGAGTGTCAACGTCACCGACCTCCCGGCGCAGACCATGCGGCTCGATGAAGGCGCAAACGTGGAAGAGCTGGTGAACGGGCTCCATGCCATCGGAACAACATCCCGCGACGTAATCGCAATCCTGCAGACAATCAAGGCCGAAGGCGGATTGCAGGCCGAATTGGAGGTCCAGTAAATGGCCAGCCCACTCTTTGCCGGTTCCCTTACGGCCTCGGCGCAATCGAGTCTGATGCAGTCGCGCCAGGACCACATCTTGCGTCAGATTCAGCCGGGAGAGGGCAACCAGGCCGATGCCCGGATCGAAAAAGGCGCCAAGGAGTTCGAATCCATGCTTTTAGGCAGTTGGCTTCAGCAGGCCGAGCAGTCGATGGCCACCGTGCCGGGAGCCGAAGACGATGAAGATGCCTCGGGGCGGGAACAGATGATGAGCCTTGGGGTGCAGTCGCTTTCGACCGCACTGGCCTCGTCGGGTGGCATTGGAATTGCTAGCATGATTGCCAAAGCCATGCACAAGGAGGCCGAAAAGGCAGATCCTGGCGCTCCACCGCCCGCCGGCTCTGAAGAAACGGTAAAGATTCATCGGAAAAACTGAGATTTTGATTAAACTTTTGCGACACAGGTGCCGATAGGGACGCAGGTCAATAAGAGGAGTCGATATGAGGATCGATCTATCGCAGGTGACATCGGGACAGGTGTCGAGCGAGCAGGATACAAGAAAAGTGAGCGATCAGCAGCTCGGCGCGTCCGATTTGGAGGGCAGCGTGGATCGCACAACCTTTACGTCGGATTCAAGCTCCGTCGGCTCACTCGTGAGCAAGGCGATGAGTTCGCCGGAGATCCGCCAGGATTTGGTTAGTCAGCTGAAGCAAGCCGTCGGCAGCGGGCAGTACAAGATCGACCCAACTGCAATCGCATCGTCGATGATCGACGAGCATGCCTGAGGGGATTGCATCGGCAGGCTCGCAGGTCCGAAATCAGGGAACGGAAAGCAACAGGAATGATCGAGACTGTCGTTCAGGAGCGGAACCGCAAGCTTGAAGAATACCTTCAGCTCTTGGGTCTGATGGCCTTCGAACTGGACCGGGCCATGCGGGCTATTGTTCAAAACTCGTTGACGGCGCTTGAGGATAGTGTCGCCAATCAGCAGGCCTTCAGCTCCCGGCTTGAAGAACTGGCGCAGGACCTTGGCCGGTCGCCGCAAGATCGCCCGCTCGCTTCCTCACCTCTCACAGACAGCGAATTGAAAGCTCAGATTTTCTCCGCTTCCAGCTCTCTACAGGAATTAAACCGCCGCTATTCGGCGCTCATCAAGCACTCCAGCCATTCGGTCGCCCTGATGGTCTCGCTTTTTAGTTCATTTCAAGGACAAATGCAGGAGGATTCTGGCCCCAGGTTGAGCAAGCACACCTGGTCATGCCAGATTTAGCCAGTATGGGTGGATTGAACACATCGCTTTTGATCGGCACGCAGGCGCTTGAGGCAGCTCAGGGCGCACTCACCGCTACCAGCAACAACATCGCCAACTCAAATACTCCGGGCTATACACGGGAGATCCCGCAATTCGCCGAGAGCGAACAAAGCCAGTCCGGTAACGAGATCATCGGCGGCGGCGTTAGCCTCACCGGGCTCCAAAGCGTCCGCGACGAACTCCTGAATCTGCAGATTCAGAGCCAGACCTCGTTGCAGAGTAGCGTCGATACGCAGTCTTCCAGCCTGCAGCAGATCCAGACATACTTTTCATCGACGGGCACAGACATTGCCAGCGCGCTATCGGCATTTTCGAGCGATCTTACCCAGCTTTCCGCTAGTCCATCCAGCTCGGCTGTCCAGCAGGAAGTCCTCTCCAGCGGCCAGAACCTGGCAAATGCCTTCAATAACACTGCAAGCGGCCTCACCAGCGCGCAATCCAGCGCCGACACTCAAGTCACGCAGACCGTGTCGCAAATCAACTCGCTGACCACGCAGATTGCGCAGCTCAATGGGCAGATATCCCAGCTCACCGCGGATGGACAGAGTGGAGGCACGGTCGAGGATCAACGCGACGAGTTGGTTCAACAGCTCTCGCAGCTTACCGGAATTTCCGTCATGCAGGGCAGCGATGGAGAGACAATCACTACTGGAAACGGTACCCCGCTGGTGATGGGAGACAGCAGTTATTCCCTGCAGACAACCACAGGCAGCGATGGCATGCAGCATGTGCTCGACTCGAACGGAAACGACATTACGTCTTCCATTCAAGGGGGCCAGCTTGGCGGCGCAATCCAGATTCGGGATCAGGTGATCCCGGGTTATCTTGCGCAACTCAACACCCTGGCGAGCCAGTTCGCGGCCAGTTTCAATGCTGCCCAGGCTGAAGGATTCGATTCGAACGGCAACGCCGGCCAGAATTTCTTCAGCGTTCCGGCTACAGGCGCCGCGGCGGGCGTGAGCGTCGCTATCTCCGATCCGTCGCTGATCGCCATTAGTTCCGACGGGTCCGCCGGCAGCAACGGAAACGTTGCAAATCTCTCCGCATCCCTCACCAGCGCTCTTCCGTCCGGCCAGACAGTGTCGCAGGCCTACGCCAACCTCGTCGACCAGGTGGGTACCGCGGCCTCCAATGCCAGCACGCAGTCAACGGCGATCGGTCAAAACCTGTTGCAGTTGACCAATCAGCAAAGTTCCGTCTCTGGAGTGAGCATCGACGAGGAGACTACGAACCTGATCCGTTTTCAGACCGCCTATGAGGCCGCTGCCCGGATTGTGAGCACCATCCAGCAATTAAACACTGACACCATCAACATGATTTCGTAGAGGTATAGACGGCTATGCGCGTGAATCAAAACCTGGTTCCGGATGTCCTTGCCGACCTGCAGCAGACCCAAACGGCGCTCAACACAGCCTTGCAGGAAGTATCGACCGGCAAAAGCGTCAATGTGCCTTCTGACAACCCGGCGGCATCGGCCAGCATGGTGCAGAACACCATCGAAACCAAGGATGTAGACCAGTACACGCAGAACGTCAGCAGTGTTCTCTCCACAGTTCAAAGTGCCGACTCAGCACTCAGCTCCGTAGTGTCGTCGCTTACGACTGCGGTCACCCTCGGCACGGAGGGAGCCAATGGCACGACAAATGCCAGCGACCAACAGGAGGTCGCTACTCAAGTGCAGGGAATCTTGACCAGCGTCGTCTCGGAAGCGAACACGTCGCTTCAAGGATCGTATCTGTTCGGCGGCACGGCGAGTACGGAGGTTCCCTATACGGCGGATTCGACCTCCGCCTCCGGGTACACCTACAACGGCAACAACGGAGTGAACTCCGTAACCGTAGGCGACGATCTTACCGTTCAGTCCAACATTCCAGGCAGCCAGATCTTCTCAAACTCCAGCAACGATGTGTTGGGTTCGCTGAGTTCGCTGGTCACAGCGCTTCAAGGCGGCAACAGCGCCGATATCGAGACGGCCACCAACGCGGTAAACTCCGCGCTGAGCTACGTGAGCCAGCAGCGCGTGATCTATGCCAATGCTGAAACCCAACTGAACTCCCAGGAGAACTATCTCCAACAGGAGACGGTCAGTCTTACGTCGCAGGCAACTTCTCTGGTCGGAATCGATACGGCGACGGCAGCCACAGACCTGGCGCAGGCGCAGACCGCCAACAGCGCCGCTCTGGCTGCGGCGGCAAAAGTCTTGCCCACCACACTGCTCGACTACCTGGTTCCCCCGCAGAGTTGAGATACCGCGTCCTCAAGTTGAGGACGGGGTTTCCCGGCAATGAATCCGGTTCAGAATAGTTATTGAGTTCTCGAGTTCATCGATAGGGTGGGCGATGCCCCGCAGTTCGTCCGTACCATTCCGGAAGGTCCCTACGCCGACCAACTTCCGCGTTGCCGCTCTATCTGCGGTGCGGGATAGCCCGGTGGGATCGGAATTACCGGGCGCAAAATTTCGGGCCCCGAAGGTTCATTGCGCAGTTCGATCTGTTGCCAATGTTCCCGCAACTCCAACACGCGATCCATCTGTTGCTCAAGGAGTTTCGCGGACTTCCTGGCCGCAGCTTCAATCAGCTTGCGGCGCATCGATGAATAGAAGGCAATCAGCTCTCGCGCAAGCTCGCCGTCTGTTCCGCGCGCGACCCAGTCTTCCAGGTATCCGATAACCAGTAGCGCGTGACGAGCTTCGCGGCTTCGCCGCTCTATGTCGTTTGCGCGCTGTGCCTCGGCGGCACGCCGCAGATCGCCTGCAAGCGTGTCGAACAGGGCTATCAGCAAGCCCAAGCCGCTGGCCGCTTCCGCCGCGGTTCTACGATATGCCAGATCTGTTCGGTTCATTTCCTGTCTCAACCTTGGCTACTGTTATTCAACCCTAGCTCTTCGTTGATCTGCTGCATCTCCGACGGTAATTCCTGCAGCAGGATCTCAGCCTGGCTATAATCGCTCTGCAATTGGGTCTGCAGCGGCGTGATGTAGTTGGTTTCGAAATTGGTAACGTTGTTTTGGAGATCGGTTATTTCGCTATTGATGCTCTGCAGGTCGAGCGTGAACGCCCCGTCGCTCGGGCTGATAAAGCTGGTGAGTTCCTGATCGAGAGAGTTGGCAAACCCATTCAACGCCGTGCCCTGAAAGAAGTTCTGCACGTCGCTGAAGTTGCTCTGCAGCGTACTCTGCAAGGTGCCGGAATCCACGGTCAGTGTTCCGTCATCTCCCACGCTGATCCCGAGCGAAGTCAGGTTCGGCACGGTCGTGCTTCCCGATGTTGGCGAATAGGTGTAACCCAGCGCCCCGAGCACGTCGCTTTGCAGATTGCGCACTATCGAGTCGCTCGCCAGCGGGCCTTCACTCGTGCCGCTGAACGTGAACTGAGTAGTCAGGTCGTTGACGAGCTGGTTGTAGTCGGTTACAAACTGGTTGATCGCGGTTGTGGCCTGCGATGTATCCGGCGCGACACCGAGAGTCACGGCGACCCCGGGGTCAGCGCTTGCCAGGTCAAGCGTCAGGCCTGAAACCACGCCGGTAACTGTGTTCGACGCACTGGAAATTCCAATGCCATCTACGGTGAGGGAGGCATTGGCGCCGGTTGCGGCCTGCGTAAAGCCAAAACCGGTATTCGAAGTGCTGATTGTGAAGTTTGCCGCGCTCCCGGAGCTATTGGAGACGACCGCCAGCCGCGAGCCTGTGGCGTCGGTGACAACACTTGCGGTGACGCCAAGGTTATCGCTGTTGATCTGGCTCACCACATCGGAGAGGGATTCCGTGCCATCGGTGGTAATGGTTGCCGTGGAGCCGCTTCCGGTGGTGATGGTGAAGCTGCCGGCGGGCAATGCAGTCGAGCTGTCGGCGAATACGCCTGAAGTCCAGGAAGCTGTGGTGGCTAGACTGTTGACGATCACAACATGAGTTCCGGGAGTGCTGCCAGACGCGGCAGAACCGGAGACCACGCTCGAATTCGACGAGGACACGGTTCTGGCCGAGAGGGGACCGGTAAGACTGTTCAAGGCCTGCGCGTCGTTGTCAAGATTCGTGGCATCGGTTTGGAGCGTGTCCAGGGCAGTGATCTGGTTCTGATCGGTCGTTTCCTGATTCTCCCAATTGGTCTCCGGCGCCCTGGCCGCCGTGATCGCTGAGTTCACCGCCGCGGTCACATCGATGCCTGACGACGATGCTCCCGTGGCCGCCTGCAGAATCGAACTCAGGTCGATGGCAGAAGACGACGAGGATGATGACGAAAGCAGTGAATCAAGTGCCGAGACTGAACTCATGACTGTGCCGATTCCTTTTCACTCGATATGCGGCTAACCTCTGTCCCTGCATTCAGGTTTCAAGCCGCAATACACTATCGGCACTTTGAACCGCGAAGTTCAGGCGCACAGCGAAAAAAGTGGCGGCGCCAGCATTGGCGCCGCCAGGTCGGAGGTATGCGTTGGCGAAACTACTGCAGCAGCTTCAGGACAGACTGCTGTGATTGGTTGGACTGCGACAAGGCCGCCATGCCCGTCTGTTCCAGCACGTTGTACTGCGTCATGTTCGCGACCGTCTTGCCCACGTCGGCATTCTGAATGTTGTTGACGGCGCTCTGCAGGTTGGTGACTTCGGTATTCTCTACGTTCTGGCTCGCGGTCAGCTGGTTCACTGACGCGCCAACTGCGCCGCGATCGGCGGCGACCGTGGCGATCGCTGCGGTGATGTTAGTCAATTCTTTGATTGCATCCGCACTGGAAGTCAGATCGCCTGTCAATCCCAGGGTCTTTGCATCGATATCGGAGATCTTCGTATCGGCAAGGGTGGTGCTGCCGCCGGAACTGCCGTCGGTTTCGTACACGGCTGGCGTCGAACCGAAGACGGCCGTTCCGTTGAAGTTGGTCGTGCCGCTGATGTTGGTGATTTCGGTCAGGATCGATTGATATTCCGTATCCAGGGCGGTCGATTGATCGGCTGAGAGGCCGCCATTCGAGGCTTCGGTGGCCAGCGTTACCGCGCGGTTGAGCAACGTGGTGACTTGGGACATTGCGCCATCGGCGGTCTGAAGGACGCCGATGCCGTCTGATGCGTTCGATGAGGACTGGGTGAGGGCTGCAATGTTGGCTTGCAGGCCATTGGCAATCGACAGCCCGGCGGCGTCATCCGCTCCGGAATTGATCCTGAGGCCGGTCGACAGTTGTGTGAGGGAATTCTGCAGATTCGCCTGAGTCGAAGACAGGGCGTTCTCTGCATTCAACGACGAGATGCTATTGAGAATGGTCAGCATGTGATGCTCCTTATATCGATTTCCGCCTGCACCGACCCGGGGTTCATCTGAAGGTCCGGAATCGCTATTTGGAGCAGGTGGTTGTTTGTTACCTGCACTCTATCGGCTTCTGGTTTTCGAGATTCCAGCCTGAAAGCAATAAATTTTGATCGAGACAGTTTGCAACTTTTGTGTCACGAACCTCAAGAGGGGTCTAAATCCAACCGCCTTAGTACCACAGTTGTAGATCGTGGTTGTGGAGGGAGCAGAGGGTTTTAACCTCCTGAAAAATGGCCAAAACGACAGGGCCTTTAGGCCCGGACCGGGGGGCCTGAAGCAAGCACATCTGTAGTACTGGCAAGACTTGTGCTTTCCCACCTTTGCGATTGGAGAAAATTGCAAGGTTGGGGGCGGTGGCCTTTGTATTCTAACCACTAATCGCTAACCACTGCTCTTGGCTACTGCCCAACGTCGCCGAGCTTGTACATGTATTTTATTGCGGATTTATAGATCAGGGTCTTGGTTTTGCCGCGAACCTTGAGCGTGTTGCGGTCGTACCATTCAATGCAGCCATCCACCTGCTCGCCGTCTTCGAGGACGATCACCATGGGGGTCTGCAACTGAATCTGCTTTTGCAGGTAGAAGAGCTCGGCGTGGCGCAGCGGGGCATCCACGTCAGTGATTTGGGCCGGAAAGCGGAAGCGAGCCGGTGCCGTCGAATTGCGCCGGTTGCGGACCTGCGGCCGACCGCCCCTGACGCTCTCGGAGCGAGTTGTGGGCAGAATCGGTGAAAGACCCATAGAGAAGTATCCTTCCTCGGAAAATACAAACGTTGTACCGATCTTTGGCTTTGAAGGCCTTGAGTGCGCCCGCGGGAATCCTTGACAGCTCACCTGATGAGAGCGGAGGGAACTCGCTCAAGCGGAGAAAACTTCGCCTCACTCCACAGGTTACTTAGTTACAAGAATGCACTGACAAGGCTTTCCTGTCGAGTCTCAGCGCGCGCGCAATCGATGGAAGCGCATTTATTCCAACAGATGCCACAGAACTCGTGCAGGTCGCCCTTTCTGCTGAATGGCGGCCTGGTCAGGCCCGGTCAGAAACGGTCAGACACGTTCGAGGCTCACCGCCATGGAGTCCAGGGAGAGCGAGCGGAGCAGGTTGCGCCTCATGCCCTGTTCCACCTGGACGAGGGCGCGGGCGGCTCCATCGATCCAGTCCACGGACAGGCCCTGGGCCAGTTGATCGAGTTCGGCCTCCAGATCGAGGTTGCGGATGAGGGCAGGCGTGCCGGCCACGACCAGCAGAAGATCCTCGATGAGGCTGCCGAGCGCGCGGAGCAGGTTGATGGTCTTCTGCTGGCCGTCGGCGCCGGCGCGGTAGCTCTCCGTGGCGTGGAAGAGCTGGGAGTAGTCTGGCTCCCGAAGAGCAGTGCGCAGCAGGATGAGCGCGTCCTGGCGGCTGGCGAGGTAGACACCCAGATCGATGGTGAGCGCGCGGCCCACGGCGCCTTCTGCCAGGCGGGCGGCGAGGGCGCGGTCTTTCGGCTTCAGTTCCGGGCGGCGTTCGGCCAGCAGGGCCTCGAGATCGGTAGAAGGAATGGCGCCCAGGCGGTGCACCACGGCGCGGGAGCGGATGGTGGGCAGAAGCTCTTGTGGGTTTTCCGTCAGCAGGATCAGTGAGGTGTGTTCGGGCGGCTCTTCGAGGACTTTGAGCAGGCTATTGGCTGCCTCTTTCATGAAGGCCGAAGAAGTAAAGATGGAAAATGAGCGCTTCGATTCGACCGGGGGGCGGTAGTAAGCCACGTGGATAACCTGGCGCACCTGCCCCAGCTTGATCAGCAGTTGCGGCGGGTCGGGGGGAACGATGAGCACGTCGGGATGAGTCTGGATCAGGATGCGGGTTTCTTTCTTGTCGGTCTCGCGGAGGTCGTCACGGGCGGCCACGGCTGCGGCGACCAGCTCGTCGAGATTCGCGGAGTCGCCGATGCGGGCGCAGTTGCGGCAGACACCGCAAAAATCGGGCAGTCCGTCGGTTTCGGTGGGCTGAAGGCAGTTGACGGCCTTGGCCAGCATCAGCGCAAGGGTGTACTTACCTGCGCCCTTAGGTCCGGCAAGGATGAGCGAATGAGGAAATCGCTCGGCGCGGACGGCCTCGCGCAGGTGCGTCACCGTCGCCGTGTTGCCGAGGAAGTCCTGAAAGCCCATGGAATGAGTTTATGGCATCTGGGGAGGGGCCGACGGACTCAGGAATGAATACCGCATCTGAGACCGGGCTACGATCCGAGGACGAGGAGATGGTTTCTGTATTGCGGTCCAGCCATATAAGAAATCGCTCTGTCCAATGTGACCAGAATGCCGTTTTCTTTCACGGCGAGCCCGAGCAGATAGGCGTCGGTGATCTGTTGGTGCCCGAATACCCTCTCGCCAAAGGGCGCGGCGAGGTCCGCCCAGCCTGTTGTAATGGGCCAATAGCGATAGCCGCGACGGTTGGCGAGGTTTGCCAACACCAGAGTTGATTCCTCAACCGAATGCGCACGGACTTTTGGATTCGTCGAGACCCGCAAGAATCCAGCTTCGGAAAAAGCACACAGACCCCAATCAAGACCCTGTGTATCGAACCATTTCATCACCGGCTTGTGGTGTATGTGATCGGGCTCCGTAAGAGCGATCAGCACATTTACATCAAGCAAGTATTTCGGCTTAGCCAAGGTCATCTTCTTCCAGAGCCGCCTTAACCATCTCGGAGGTAATGACTCTGCCCTGAGAGGCAAAGATCAGCAGCCCGTTTGGCGCCCGGACCAGGCGGGGCGAAGGGGAGTCGGAATGCAGCGCTGTGCAGCCCTTGCGAGCCAGTTCGCTCAGGGCTGCGCCAAGCGTGACTCCCCTCCCTCTTGCATAGAGCGTTGCCAGTTGGTAGACGTCTTCGTCAAGGGTGACACTGGTTCTCATAGAGCAATTATGCACCGTTATCCATATTGATGCAATATCATAGTTTGATGCACTTATATTGACTGCGTATCACGGCACAGATGGTGTACCAAAGGGCTCATTCTAAAGGGCGGAAAGAGAGTGTAGTTACAAATACCCCACCCCAGATCACTCCAGCGGCCCAAGATTGTCCGCCGGGGACCCCGATTGTCATAAAAACCAAAGCGTGGTCAAGGTCGGCACCCGTGGTCGTTGGTCATCCTTGAGCCGGCCGACCCGTAAGCAGCAGGCGTTCGGCCACGGCTTCGACAATTTGCTCGTGGATTTCGTCGATGGTCAGGTCGCCGGGGATCAGGACTACACGGTCGGGTTCGCGGGCGGCGATTTCGCGGTATTTCTCCCACACACGGCGATGGAAGGCGTCCTGCTCCTGCTCGAAGCGGTTTTCGTTCTTGCCGGTTTGGGCCTCGTCGCGGGTGTTGCGGCGGCGGGCGCGGGCCAGGGAGGCATCGAATGAGGGTAGCAGCAGCAGGGTGAGATCGGGTTGCAGGTTGCGGCAGATCAGGCGGTGCAGTTCCAGGACAACCGCGGTGCCGAGTTCGCGGCCTCCGCCCTGGTAGGCTTCTGTCGAGTCAGTGAAGCGGTCGCAGAGGACAATCTTTCCGGCATCGAGGGCGGGCTGGATGACCTCGAAGATGGCTTGGGCGCGGTCGCCGAACATGAGAGCCGTCTCGGTCATCGGGGCGAGAACCATGGAACTCGCGTCGAGCAGGATCTCGCGAATGCGGTCGCCGATGGGGGTTCCGCCGGGTTGGCGGGTGATGACGGGCTGCACGCCGCGCTTCTCCAGCCAAACCGCCAAACGCTTGATTTGGGTGGTCTTGCCCGAACCGTCAAGCCCTTCGAGAGTGATGAACAGACCGCGCGGCATTGGGCTCAGTTTACCACTTTGGCGAATGGGGGAGACGAGGGTGCTTGAGTTGTGTTAAAAGAGGATAATTTCCCAAATGACCCCGGAGGCCGGCTCGCCGCGGCGGGCGCTCCACAGGAGCCAAATTTGAAACCGAATGTCTTCGTGAAGTCCCTATTCGCCTTTGTTGCGATTGCCTTGCTGCCTTGCGGCCGGCTTTGCGCCCAGAACCTGACCCTGGAAGGGCAGACCGGCGGCTTCCTTACCCCAACCGCGTATGTGGTCTATGGCGAGAAGGGGCACGTTCTTTCTCACCCTGCAGTGGGCTTTCACTTCATCGATGCCGCCACGGTGATCGGCAATATTGAGACTTTTAGCATCACTGAAGCGTTCGCCAACCGGGCCGAGGTGGGCTACACGCGCAGTGTTCATCAGTTTGGAGACCAGCCCACCGCCGCGGCCACACCGCTCGGTCTCAGCAACCTGTGGAACTACTCCGGCATGAACGTCTTTCACGGCAAGGTCGTCGCTTTCAGGGACGGGCAATTCGGCCCCTGGATGCCAGGAATTGCGATCGGCGGCGTGTTCCGCACCAACGACCACTTTGTCTCGGGCGCGGCCAACAAAACGCTGACGGGAACGGACAAGTCGTACACCAGCGGCGACGCGTACATTGCCGTCACCAAGACCTGGGCGAAACCTCCAGTGCCGTTCCTGCTGAACCTGGGCTGGAAGGCCACCAATGCCACCATCTTCGGCATCGGCGGCCAGAGTACTCGCTTTGGCGGGCGGTTCTTCGGCGGTTTGGGCATTCCGCTGCCCCTCGGCCATGGGATCGTAGCGGTACCCTCGATGGGATTCACGCAGGAGCCCAAGACTTCGGTGAATCTGAACACCCTACTGAACGCGGCGCTCTATCAGTGCGAGGGTTTAGGCGCCTGCAATCCGGCGTCGTACCCGCTTATGAGCGCTCACATACCCACAACACTGGACTACGCCGTGCGCGTGACGCAGAGGGACAAGCCGCACTTCGCGTTTGACATTGGCATCGGCCAGGTGGCGGGGAACATCGGTTCCATCTATGTTCCGAACCCATTTTTCAATCCAACCAACCCCGCGTTTGGGCCTCCGGTTGTTACCACGCCCGTGAACCTGCAGGCGCGGAGCGTAGTCGGCATCGGGCTTAGTTACAGGTACTAGACAGCGTTGGGGCCCAGTGCTCGCGAGGGCTAGGCATTCCGCTGCCGTTCTTATTCAAGACGGCGATTGTGCCATCGGCGGGGTTTTCGCAGGAGCCGCCGACCTCGAAGAACCTGGGACCCTTACCAGCCAATCCCCTTGCCCCCACCAGTGTCTATTTGATAGGCGGCCGGGCGCATCTGCCCACCATGCTGGATTATGCGATTCGCGTGACGCAGAAGGAGCATCCGCACTTTGCTTTCGACATCGGCATTGGACAGGTGGCAGGAAATATCGGCACTACGCTGGTGCCAACCGGCGTTCCGGCGCAGCCCTATGCTCCATTGAATGTGGACCTGCAGGCGCGTCACATTATTGGCATTGGACTCAGCATTCGGCCCTGAGCAAGCCGCGCAGCTCATATTATGAAAAGACAAAGGCCCGCGGTCAGCCGTGGGCCTTCGTCGTGAGCCGTTGCGGAAGGGAGCCAGTGTGGCCCCACGGAACCGTGCCACTTCGGCTTCTCGCCGGCGAGAATTCGATTGCATCCAGCTTTCATCTTCAGCCAAACTTGTCGCCGGGTGAGTTCTTTTGAGCAACTTGCTCTGAAAACCTGTGTTTCATCGAACAGACCCAAATTTCCCGGGCAGCCAAGGGAGACTTTATCCCTCCCCCTCCCCCGGTACATGGAGAACGACAATGTCATTTCACTCAAAGCTACGCAGTCTGCTACTTGCCGTTTCAATCGTGACGCCCATGCTGACTCTGCCGGTTACGCAAGCGCACGCCGGCGTCTTTATCTCTGTCGGATTTGCCCCGCCGGTGCTGCCGGTATATGTGCAGCCTCCGCTGCCGGCTCCAGGTTATATCTGGACGCCCGGTTATTGGGCCTATGGAGATGCGGGCTACTACTGGGTTCCGGGCGTGTGGATGGCGCCGCCGAGAGTTGGCGTACTGTGGACTCCGGGTTATTGGGGATTCGCCGGCGGTTTTTATGCATGGCACCCTGGCTACTGGGGACCGCATGTAGGATTTTACGGTGGTGTTAACTATGGATTCGGTTATGGCGGAATAGGCTTCTTTGGCGGCGAGTGGCGCGGCGGAGCCTTTGCGTACAACAGGGCCGTGGCTAATTTTGGCAGCGTGCATGTGACCAGTGTGTACGAGGACCGAACCGTCATTCAGCAAAACACGATCGTCAACAACAACCACGTGAGCTATAACGGCGGCGGGGGGATCTCGGCTCGTCCCACGCCGATGGAGATGCAGGCGGAGCACGAGAACCATCTCCAGCCGACATCGAATCAGTTGCAGCATGAAAACTTCGCGGCGCAGGATCGCTCGCAGCTTGCATCGGTGAACCACGGGCGGCCGGGAACGATGGCGTCGTCGAATGTCAATGCTTATCATCAAACGGCGCTGCAGCATGCGCAGGCGCAGCCTGTCTCGGCTGCGGACCGCGAAGCCGGCAGCCACTACAATCCCAACAATCGAGAGGCAAACCAGGATCAGCGCATCGCCAACGGTCTGCGGACCGGGCAAATGACTTCGGGCGAGGCGGCGCGCGCCGATCGCACGCAGTCCGCGATTGACCAGCAGGTGCACAACGATCGCGTGGCGAATGGCGGAAAACTCACCGGGCAGGAGCGCCAGCAGATCAACCAGGAGCAGAATGCTGCAAGCCGGCAGATCTACAACGAGAAGCACAACGGAAACACCGTGACTCCGAACGAGGTGAACAACCGCGAAGCCAACCAGCAGCAGCGCACAGCGCAGGGTTTGCGCAGCGGGGAGATGACCTCAGGCGAGGCGGCGCGCACCAACGCCAACCAGGCGGCGCTGGATCGGAAGGTGCACAACGAGCGGGTGGCGAATGGCGGCAAGCTGACCGGGCAGGAGAAGGCGCAGGCTAACCGCCAGGAGAACCGGAACAGCAAGCAGATCTATAACGAGAAGCATAACGGCAATACCGCGAAGGGGGCTCCGCCGAAGGGACACGAGCGGTAGAACGGAAGATCGAATAGAACCGCAACACCGGACGGCTGGCAGCGATGCCAGCCGTACGCCTTGTTGCCTCAGGCGTCCGCCAGCTCCATGCCGGCGATTTCCACTTCGAGGCCGCCGAATTCGGGATGATCGTTTTCGCGGATGCGGTAGACAAGATCGATGAGGCTGCCAGTTTTGAGGGCCAGTTCGGCGCTGCGGCCGGCGAGGTCCCACCCTACGGCGCGGGTGACGCCGCTCGAGCCGGATTGAGTCGCGGAAGTGGACGATTCCTGCGCCAGTTCCAGGCGCAAGTGGCGCTCCTTCATGAAGCGCGGCGCGGCGACCAGGCGAGCCCTCCGCGCAACAAACATCGGCTCTGGGTTGCCGTGGCCGAGCGGTTCGAGCTTGCGCAGCCAGCCGGCCAGCACCGGCGTAATGCGGTCAAGCGGAAGCTCGGCGTGAATGCGCAGAAGCCGCTCCGCCTCGCGCGCGGCCAGATGTTCTTCCCCATAGATCCGCAGGCGGCGCTTCAGTTCAGGGAGCGCGCCGGCGGGCAACGCAAAGCCGATGGCGAAGGCATGGCCGCCAAAGCGCGTGAAGAGATCGGCGCAGCTTTCGATTGCATTCAATAAATGAAAGCCGTCCACCGAGCGGCCGGAGCCGTGGGCCACGCCGTCTTCCACGCTGACCACTATAGCGGGCTTGGCCGTGCGCTCGACGACGCGCGAGGCCAGAATGCCGATGACGCCGCGATGCCAGCCTTCGCCGTCGATCAGCAGCAGGCGATCTGCTGCTAGCTCTTCATCGGTGGCGAGGCGCTGCTCAATTACGCGCAGGGCAGTGGCTTCGGCCTCGCGGCGTTCGCGATTCAACCGCTCCAGCTTGGCAGCAAGTTCTGTGGCGCGATGCGAGTCCTTGGTCGAGAACAGCTCGATCACTTCCGACGCCACATCCATGCGGCCGGCGGCGTTGATGCGCGGAGCCAGACGAAAGGCCACATCGAAGCCGGTAATCTGTTTTGCGGCCGGGTCGAGGGCAGCGGCGGCGAAGAGCGCGCGGAGTCCGGCGCCCACCGGGCGGCGCAGTTCGCGCAGGCCGAGGGCCGCGATCACGCGATTCTCGCCTTGGAGCGGGACTGCGTCGGCAATGGTGGCAATCGCCGCCATCTTGAGGAAGCTGGGCAGTATTTTCTCGCGGGCGCGCACCGGATCGCGGCGTTCGAGCACGGCCTGCGCCAGCTTGAGCGCGATGGCAGCGCCGCAGAGGGATTTCTCCGGATAACAGCAGTTGGGCTGATTGGGATTGAGGATTGCGAGCGCGGTGGGGACGGCGTCGTCGGCCTGAGTGAGGTGATGGTCGGTGATGATGAGATCGAGGCCCAGGCGACGGGCTGTCTCTGCTTCGGCAAAAGCTCTCATGCCGGTATCCACCGTGATGACCAGGCGCACACCCTCGGCATGAGCGGCTTCAAGCACGCTGGATTGCAGCCCGTAGCCTTCGCGGAGGCGGTGGGGCACATGAAACCGCGCTTCGCCGCCCAGCATTTCGATGGCGGTCTTGAGCAGCACGACCGCGGTGGTGCCGTCGACGTCGTAATCGCCGTAAAGCAGGACAGGTTCTTTGGCGGCGATGGCGCGTTCGAGCCGCTCGACAGCTGCCGTCATGCCGAGCATGAGAAAGGGATCGTTCAGCTGAGCGGCTTCGGGGTTCAGAAAAGCGTAGGCTTCGCTTGCCTGGGTGATGCCGCGGGCGACAAGAAGTTCGGCGAGCACCTGGGGCAGGCGGCCTTCTTTCGCCAGGGATTCGGCTGCGGCATGATNNCCACGGTGCTGGCAGGGATAACAGCCGTAGCCCCGGCAGCGGTGGCTGGGCTTGTCACAGGGGGCTACTCGTCCTCGTCGTCGTGCGAATGCGCGTCGTCGATCACGATGTCCTGAAAGGCCTCGATGTCTTCTAGCAGCGTCTGGAAGCGCTCGTACCACTCGGTGGTCGTCTCGTGCAGAAACACCAGCCCCTGGTAGACAAAGCCGAGCTGGATGTAGCCCAGCATTCCGGCATACTTGCGCAGCCACTTGGCTTCGACTAGCTCGTTGGCTTCTTCATCGGGGAAGTTCATCTCGCCGGCATCCTCGATGAGTGCGTCGAGCTCCTCGCGCTCCAGCGTCATCTCGCTGAAGGTGACGAAGGGAGCGCCGACGTGCTTGGCCATCTCCACAAAGTCTTTCCAGGATTCGGGGTTGTCTTGGCCTTCCCACACAATGGAGGGAATGTCGTCGGTGACGTAACCGGGCAGGCGGTGCAGACCGTGGCCCTCGATAAAGGCCACCATGTCGTCTTTTAGCGGGAGGAGGTTGTCTGTGCTCATAGTCAAGCACCTATTCTCTCAGATTCAGCCGGGTGGCAAGAGGGGGGATGTGGAAACTTCGCGGGGCTGACTTCGCGGCGCTGACTTCGCGGGGATGGAGGCCTTGCTGCCGAATAGCAACGCGCCCCAGAGCACGCCCCTGGTATGGGGGTTTACTCTGGAGTGACTCGCCTTCAGGAGGATGAACGCTTGCCCCGCTTCGAACGCCACGTCTTTGTCTGCCACAACTCGCGCCCGGCCGATGCGCCGCGGCCGTCCTGCACGGCCGATGGAAAGAGCGATTTGCATACGCGGCTGCAACAACTGTCAAAAGAAGCCGGTCTCGCCGGCAAGGTTAGGATCAACAAATCCGGTTGCCTGGACCAATGCGAGCACGGACCCATGGTAGTGGTCTACCCTGAGGCGGTCTGGTATGGAAACGTTCGCCCGGAGGACGCCGGCGCGATTGTGGAAGAACACCTGGTGCGGGGCCGTCCGGTGGAGCGGCTGCGCGTGGCCGAGGAATGCCTGAATACGAAGACCTGCCCGCATCGCGACTAGAGTCCGGGCAAGGGGAGCGAGGAGCCTGTCTCTATGACACTCGATCCACTTTCACCGATTCAACGCAGGGAGTTTCTGAAGACCGCCGGGGCGGTCACAGTTCTCGGTCTCACGCACACAGCTTTTGCCCAGGCGGGGGGCGGGTTTCCATTCTTATCGACGCCGGCGGAGAGTGTGCGGCTGGCTGCGGGACACCTGGACGCGACGGCCGAAACTGTAGCTAGCGCGATTCAGGCCGCCATCGGCAGACCCATTCGAACTTCAGCCCGTACATAAACCCCGCAAAAAATGAGCCAGGCCTTACAGGCTGCGTAAAAACTCTTGTCGGAGCTGGAATAAGTGTCAGGGCACGACTTCAGTCGTGCCAAATGCCGCAAAAATCGCATGGGCTTTAGCCCCTGAGGTGAGCTTTTCGGGACCTCTGTTCAAACTCGGCCTTTTTTCCGCAGCCCGTTTAGCCCCCGAGGAATGCTATCCCATCCCGTCTCCGACGCCTTTCCCAACGGGCTCTGACACTTTGCCGGGGCGCGCAGCGCTTTGCATCCATCAAGCCTGCAAACGGCCACGCGCCCTGCGCCCATGGCATCAGGAGGGCTTTTTGGACGTCGAATGGACGATGTGGATCTCCGTCTTGCCCGCGTACTCCGACGAGCCTTTGGTGATTGTCACCACGACAGATTCCTGTTGACCCTTGTTGACCGTGAGAACTGTGCCGTCGGAACTATCGAAAACCGAGGCATCGCTGCCAAACCTGGTTTTGTAAAAAGCGAGAACCTGGTCTTTCGAATCGCCAGTGACATACACGGCCGAAACCATTGAACCGGTGGGCATGCTCATGCGCATGCTTCCCTTGCCGGCTGCGGCGCCGGGGTAGATGTCTGTGCCGAGGTCGGAGGCGCTGAAGGTCTCGGAGGTGTTTGCCGTGAGCATGCCGCCGGGGGTGTGCACGGTGACATCCGACCCCGAGCCCGAAACGTGCACGGCATGGGCCACGCGCCACACGAAGAACCCGAAGGTACCCGCGCCGAGAATGCCCAGTCCAATGAACACGGCGAGGATAATGAGGACGATCTTGAGCGCGCTGGTTCCGGAGTTTCCCGGTGCAGCGGCTGGTTGCGCAGGCGTCACGGGTGTGCCGCATGACTTGCAGAATTGAACGCCGGGGGACAATTCAGATCCACATTTTGTGCAGAAGCTAGCCACGATATTCTCCTTGTCGTTGAGTTTTTGGTCCGGCAGTTTAGCTGTTGGCTTTCCGGTTAGGACACTATATCTCAACCAGAGTGGCCAAGTCCCTCTTTTTCATTTGTTTTCAATGTCAGAGAGCGGGCCTGAGGGATGGCGGCGTCTGCGCAACAGAAACGAAGGAGTTTGCAAAGAGTTCGAGCGGCAGCCGGGCGCTTGGCTGTGGTTAGGCCTACTGCGCCGTGGCGAACCGGGGACGCGCTGAAGTTGGCCCGATGAATAACTGCCTGACAAGTAGCCGATCGGCCAGGCTCTCAAGGCCGTTTCGCCTCCTTCCCGGTTGCATCGGGAGGCTGGTGTACAGGCTGCGGTCCCATGCGGTATCCTGAGACTTAGCCCATGATTTTTTCTCGAGATTACATAGGGTATCTGGCCCGCCGCACGGTCAAGCACCTCATCGACGCCAAGATGATCACCACCAGCGACTTGAAGGTGACCGAAGCGCGCGTTAATGGGGGTCTGCTGGACGAACTTTCCCTTGAAGACCGCGTCAACGAAGAGGTCCGCGTGATACTTGAGGCCTACTCCGAGGAGATGCGAAAATCCGGCGCGCAGTACGCCGAGATGTTCAAGAAGGTGAAGACCGAGCTGACCAAGAAGTACAAGGCGGTGCTATGAGGATCAGCCCCGACAAGCTCAACAAGCTGGCCCACACGGTGGCCGACACGCTGGCGGAGATCGACGAGGTCGGTTTTCTTGAGGACCGCAACACCATCCGCCAGGAGGCGCGCAAGGCGCTCACAGCGCTGCTTACGGACGAGGCCCGGATCGACGCGGCGGCGCGCTTGAAGATCGCCAACCAGCGCAAGATCATCCTCGAGGGCTCCCAGGAGTGGGAGATTCTGTACCGCAAGTACTACAACGACGAAGTGCGCAAACTGGGCATCTGAAACGGCTTGGGGAGGCGGGCTTAATACCGCAGTTGTAGATCCAGGTTTTCGGAGGGTTCAGGGAGTTTTAACCCCTTGAACGAGGGCGACTTTACGGGGCCTTCAGGCCCGGGCTCTTGAAGTCTTCCCAGGATTTGAACGAAATACTACTGTAATATGAACCTGCGGCAGTCAGGCCGTTTGTCTTTGGCGGCAGGTCGTTTTTTTTGTTAGATTAGAAGAGTGGCCGGCGACGGCTATCCCTATAAGTGTGGCGCTATCGTCTAGGGGTTAGGACGTGAGATTCTCAATCTTAAAACCCGGGTTCAATTCCCGGTAGCGCTACCAATCAGTTTCCGCTAAAGCCCGCCAAATAAGCGGGCTTTTCTCCTGCGTGGAAAACCTGCTAACCCACCCTAGCCCCAAAAAGCGCTCTTCGTGGTACACAAATGCAGGGCAGCTTGCTGAAATGATTATTAGGGTTTCGCGCCCTCCATGAGAAGGCCAACCAAAGCTCAATCCAGGCCGCGGAACAGTTGCAGCGAGTCGACTCCACAAGGTAGTGGTCTGCGGGCCCGCACTTCACCAAACGTTATGCCTCGGAGATGCCCGCCGCAAACAGCGACAGATTACTGCGCAAAACAATATGCGGCGCAAGGCGCGTGCGCGGCTCGGGTTTCACGCCATCCAGCAAATAGCGGAGGAGCAGCTCGAGAGCCGTTCTACCCTGCCTGAAGGGCCGTTGATAAAGTGTCGCCAGAATCCTTCCCGATTCGATAAATTGAACAAGTTCGGGAAACAGATCGGTTGTGATTAACTGCACCTCGCCGAGCAGGCCTTTTTCCTGGACGGCGCGAAGCACCGGCAGGCTGTTCGCCGTGCTGATATAGATTCCGAGGGGATACGGCTTGTGTGAGAGCAGTGCAGCAGCCTGGCGATACGCAAGATTGGGCTTCTCGTGCGATTCGATTGCTGGAAGCAGCGAAAGGTGTGGCGCAAACACAGCGAGGTTGGCAGCAAAGCCACGCAGTTTCTCAGCATGGTCCAGAGTTGTCAGGTCGCCGGTAATGGTGGCTACGCGGCCGTCTTTTTGGATCGACCGGGAGAAGAGTTCCGCGGCGATCGCACCGCTGACATACGCATCCACGGCGATAGATGCCAATCGCTCACTGTGCGGAGCATCGCTAGCCACGCAAACTACGGCGATCCCGCGGCGAGACACTTCCTTCAGAGTGGGGCCGATATGATCGGGATTGCCGGGAGCCACGAGAATTCCGTCAAATTTCTCTTCGATATCGGCTGCAAACAACTCCACATCGCCCTGGCCAAGGCGCGGAAATGTCCTGAGAACCAGTTCCACTTGGATTCCGCCAAATGCCGATACCGCTGCGCGAACCCCCGAACGCAGGGGATTGAAAAAGGATGCAATCTCGCGAGGAAAATAAACTCCGATTCTCAATCTGCGGTTTAATTTGAGCGAACGGGCGGCGATATTCGGCCGATAGCCCATCTCCTCCGCCTTCTTGAGTACTTTCGCGCGTGTAGCCGGATTGATGTCGGAGCGTCCGTGCAAGGCGCGGTCAATCGTGCCGATTGAAGTGCCCAAAGTCTTGGCAATGTCCTTGATACTTGGAGGCTTCATGAGTGGGCCACCGGGGCGCTTCCAGGATTGCTGTCCTGTTTGTCCGCTGGCTTCAAGCCGCCGCAACCACCAGAAGGGCAGCGACTCGGCACTCGGACTGAACCGATACAGCTAACTAGGAGTAACGTTAAGACGCAATTCTAATACGCCCCGGAGCAAATTGGGAGAAATCGGAGCAAGATCGGAAGACCTGATTCGAGCACGGCCGCGCCATTTCAGGGCGTCAAAAGCCCCGCCGGAATCCCTCAACGCAAAATGAAATGAAGACTCGTTCAAAGCGCGTAAACTGCACGATAAAGCCGCGCCGGAGGTCAAAATTAATTGACAATCGCAAGTCGAGCGTGTACGTTAACGTTCAACGCCGATCTGGAACATTTCTCATCCTCCTCTTTGGCGTGCGGCTTTGTCTCCTACGGTTTCTAATTAGTCTCTAAAGCTGGGGTGCGATCTGGTGAACGAGGTGAGCAAGTACAAGAAGGTGCTCTGCGCAGAGCGGCAAGTCGTGATTCCCACTTATCCGATCCAGGCTGCGGACCCGAATCCCATGTTCTTCGAGAATCGGGTATATCAGGGAAGCAACGGTAAGGTGTATCCCAACCCCTTTACTGACCGGGTAGCTCTTGAGAAAGTAAATGCCACGTACCGCGCTATTTTCCTCGAGAACGAATACATTCAGTTGATGCTCCTGCCGGAGATTGGCGGACGAATATTCGCGGGGCTCGACAAGACGAACCAGTACGACTTCTTTTACCGTCAGCACGTTGTCAAGCCAGCCCTGGTCGGGCTGCTGGGCCCCTGGATCTCCGGTGGCGTTGAGTTCAATTGGCCGCAGCACCACCGCCCTTCGACATTCATGCCTGTCCACGCGGCCATCGAGCGGGACACCGATGGCGGTTGCACGGTTTGGCTCAGCGAGCACGATCCAATGCTGCGCATGAAGGGAATGGTTGGCATTCGCCTGTCTCCGGGCAAGGCAATCATCGAGGCCAAAGTCAGGCTGTACAACCGTACGCCTTTGGCCCAGACCTTTTTGTGGTGGGCCAATATCGCCGTGCGCGTTCACGATCGATACCAGGCATTTTTTCCGCCTGATGTAACTTTTGTTGCGGATCACGCCAAGCGCGCAATCTCCTCCTACCCCATCGCGCGCGATCGCTACTACGGCGTGGATTACAGCCCGGGAACAGACATCTCCTGGTACAAGAACATTCCGGTTCCTACCTCGTATATGGTGACGGAATCGAAGTATGACTTTTGCGGCGGTTACGATCACGGAGCGCAAGCGGGCCTGGTGCATACTTCGAATCATCGCGTCGCCCCCGGCAAGAAGCTGTGGACCTGGGGCAATGCGGAATTCGGTTACGCGTGGGATCGCAATCTGACCGATGAAGATGGACCCTATGTCGAACTGATGGCCGGAGCTTATACCGACAATCAACCGGACTTCTCCTGGCTGCAACCATACGAGACCAAGAGCTTCAGCCAATTCTGGTATCCGATCCAAAAGATCGGCCCAGCCAAGAACGCAAGCACGGAAGCGGCCGTAAATCTTGAATTCGACGGGGAGCAGGTGAGCATCGGCGTCTGCGTTACGTCAAAATGCGCAGTGCGCGTGCTGTTGACGCGCAACCTGCTGCCTGTGTTCGTTCGCGAGCTGGAACTGGCGCCGGGCGAGCCTTTCACTGCATCGATCGAACAGGTCGATGCCAGGCCCGACGAATTTGAGCTGTCTGTTTTCGGCGAAGATGGCTGCGCGTTGATCGCTTACCGGCCAGAGAATCACGTCGTGCGCGAGTTGCCCGGTCCTGCCACGGAACCGCCGCCCCCGGAGGAGATTCGCAGCAACGATGAACTCTATCTGACAGGCGTGCATCTTGAACAGTACCGGCACGCCACGCGCTCTCCCGAGACCTATTGGCGCGAAGGCCTGAAACGCGACCCCGATGATGCACGCATTAACAATGCCATGGGCTTGCGCAGCCTGCGCGCGGGAAAATTCGCGGAGGCGGAAGAGTATTTTGAGCGCGCCATTCGCCGCCTGACGGCCAGAAATCCGAATCCATACGACGGAGAGGCGTTTTACTCCCTGGGGTTGCTGCGGCTTTACCAGGGCAAAACCGATCGCGCCTACGACGCTTTTCATAAGGCCGTGTGGAATAAAGCCTGGGAGGGCAGCGGCTACTATGCGCTGGCTGCGATCGATGCAGCGGGCGGCGATCTGGCAAAGGCGATGGAAAACATCAATCGAAGCCTGCTCTTCGATTCGGAGAGCCTGCAGTCCCGCGGGCTGAGGGCTTCGCTTCTGCGCCGTATGGGCTGCACCCAGGAAGCGCAGGCTGCAATTGGTGAAACCCTATCGCTCGACAAGCTCGACTTTCGCGCGATGGCTGAACGCTACCTCCTTACACGAAGCGAGGAAGATCTTGCTGCCTTTATTTCCGCGCTCGACAATGACATCCAAACTCTGCTCGATGTGGTCTACGATCTTGCCTGGACCGGGTTTCGCGATGACGCTTTCGCCTTGATCGAGGCGTGCTGCCGGCAGGGCGCGTTTGAATATCCGATGCTCTTTTACACGCTGTCGTGGTTGGCTTCGCTGCTCGAGCGCGAGCAGGTATCGAATGTGTACGCTGTCCGTGCCGAAGCCGCCTCGCCTCTCCATTGCTTCCCGGCGCGGCTTGAAGAAATGATTGTGCTTGAGCATGTCATTCAACGGAATCCCGCCAGCGCGCGGGCGCTCTACTATCTCGGCAACTTCTATTACGACAAAAGACGCTACGACGATGCGATTCATTGCTGGCGGCGCTCTACCGCATTGGATCCTCGATTTTCCATTCCCTGGAGAAACCTCGGGATTGCGGAGTTCAATGTGCTGCACAATCCTCAAGCGGCAAACCGCATGTACCAGAAAGCATTTGCCGTCAATCCAGAGGATGCGCGCCTTCTCTACGAGTGGGATCAGCTAAAGAAACGCGCGGCCCTCGCTTCGCCCGAGGAGCGTCTGCGCGCGCTCGACGAGCACCGCGACCTTGTCGACCGCCGCGACGATTTGACCGTGGAATACATCACCCTCTTGAACCAATCCGGTCATTGGCATCGCGCACTGGAGCAGTTGGGCCATCGTCGCTTCAGTCCATGGGAAGGCGGGGAGGGACTGGTTTCGGCGCAATATGCGTATGCCCATCGATCGCTGGGCAGGGAAGACCTGGAGGCCGGAAAGGCTAAAGCTGCGCTCAAGCACTTTGAAGCTGCGCGGCACTATCCCGAAAACCTGGGCGAAGGCAAACATTTGCTCACCCTCGAGCGGGATCTGGATCATTTTTCCGGAATGGCTGCCGAGCAACTTGGAGATGTAGAATTGGCCCATCGCTATTGGAGCGCGGCAGCGGCGCCGCTGCCATCTCCCGGGATTCACTCATACTTTCAGGCCCAGGCGCTCAAGACGCTGGGCAAACCCGAGGCGGCTTCCGACGTTCTGTCCAGGCTTGCGGAGTTCGCTGAAGAACGGCTGAAAGCTGAGCCGAAGCTCGACTACTTCGCAACCTCACTGCCCAATCTGCTGCTTTTTGAGGACGACCTCGCCAAGCGCAACCAGACCGAATCGTATTTGTTCAAGGCTATGGCCAGCCTTGGATCGGGCGATTCTGACAGAGCAGCCGTTCTCTTGCGAAAAGTGGTTGCCGAGGATCCCAACCATCTGTTCGCCGCCGAAACACTCCACTGGCTATCGCGCGCGGCAAAGACGGCCTGCGGGCAACCTGAGGTGCATCTGACGTCATGATTGTGCCCGTCTCCACACCCGAAAAGGATAGCGGTTCTCCAGTGGCGATTCGCGCCACCTATGTTTGGCTGGCGGCCACGGCGGGCACCCTGGGCGGCCTTCTCTTCGGCTACGACTGGGTTGTGATCGGTGGCGCGAAGCCATTTTACGAACGGTACTTCCAGCTTAATTCGCCTTCGCTTGAAGGCTGGGCCATGAGTTGCGCTCTGATTGGCTGCCTGGTCGGCGCTGTTTCCTCGGGCGGCGCCAGCAACCGCTACGGGCGCAAGCGTTTGCTCATCCTGGCTGCCCTTGTCTTTACTGTTTCGTCTTTGGGCACCGGACTGGCCTCCCATTTTGGCGCATTCGTCGCGTGGAGAATGATGGGCGGTTATGCGATCGGTCTGGCATCCGCCATCTCGCCCATGTATATCGCGGAGATATCGCCCGCACATCTGCGCGGGCGCCTGGTGTCGCTCAATCAACTGGCCATTGTGGTAGGTATTCTCCTGGCGCAGGTGGTCAATTGGCTGATCGCGCGTCCCGTGCCGCCGGGCGCCACTGCTTATGACATTCTGGTGTCGTGGAACGGACAGTGGGGATGGCGATGGATGTTTTGCGTCACCGCCATTCCATCCGTGTTCTTTCTGGCCGCTGCCCTCCTGATGCCGGAAAGCCCGCGCTGGCTGGCCGCGAAAGGCCGCAAGCAACAAGCTCTGAAGGTGCTTGAACGGCTCGGCGGTAGCGCCTACGCGCGGCAAGTGCTCCAGGATTTTGCTGCCGCCAGCCAACCCCAGGCCGGCCGCTCGCTCGCCGCCGAACTCTTTTCCCCTGGAATGGGCAAGGTCCTCGTGCTGGGCATTGTGCTGGCCGTGCTGCAACAGTGGTGCGGCATCAACGTCATCTTCAACTATGCGCAGGAGATCTTTGCCGCGGCTGGATACCAGGTTTCCGATATTCTCTTCAACATCGTCGTAACCGGCGCAGTGAACCTCATCTTCACCTTCGTGGCGCTGTTCACCATTGATCGCTTCGGCAGGCGATTCCTGCTTCTCTTCGGAGTCTCCGGACTGGCGATTGTCTATACGATGCTGGGCGCGTTCTATCGCTTGCATTTGCAAGGCAAGCCCATGCTCGCACTGGTGCTTGCCGCCATCGCCTGCTATGCCATGTCGCTGGCGCCGGCCACATGGGTAGTCATTGCCGAGATCTTTCCCAACCGCATCCGTAGCAGCGCCATGTCCATTGCGATTACCTCGTTATGGGCGGCCTGTTTTCTGCTTACCTACACATTCCCTCTGTTGAATGCCGCACTCCAGCCTTCCGGCACATTCTGGATCTACGCGGTGATTTGCATCGCAGGTGCGGCCTATCTGGCCTTCAACCTGCCTGAAACCAAGGGGCGAACGCTCGAGGAGATTGAGGCCAGCTTAAGGATCGGCGCTCGAAAGGAAAGTTGACATGCGCATTGGAAGATTTGCCTTCGATAGTATTGCCGCGGGCAGGTACGCATCGCTGGCTGCACGTGGTTTACTCGGCGTGGCGCTCGTGCTTGCGAGTGTCTTGGCCTGCGGCCAACAGGCCACGATCGTCCTCGACGGCAACAGCAACGGAAGAATCTTCGACGGCCTCGGCGCCGCAAGCGCAGGCGCTTCGTCGCGTTTGCTCATCGACTATCCGGAGCCGCAGCGCAGCGAGATCCTCGATTATCTTTTCAAGCCCGGCTATGGCGCCGCGCTGCAGCGCCTCAAGGTGGAGATCGGCGCGGATGTGAATTCGACCGACGGCTCCGAACCAAGCCACATGCGCAATCCCGCGGATCGCGACGCAACGCGCGGTTACGAGTGGTGGCTGATGGAGCAAGCTCACAAGCGCAACCCGCATATCATTCTGGAAATCCTTCCCTGGGGCGCGCCTTCGTGGGTTGGAACCGATAGCTTGTACACGCCCAAGATGGCGGAATACGTTGCGGAGTTCATTAAGATGGCGAAGTCGGCGCACGGCCTTCAGATTGCCTACGCCGGCGCGTGGAACGAAAAGGTCTTCGATACTGCGTACATCGAAGAGCTGCATCGGCGTTTCAAGGCCGACGGCATCGCGACCCGCATCGTCTGTTGCGACGAGTACCCAGGTGAGGGAGCGGGACAGTGGGCGATCGCCGGCGAGATCCTGAAGGATCCTGAATTGGCCAGCGCCATCGACGCCATCGGCGTTCACTATCCCAAGATCAATGGCAAGATCACCACCACCGGCGCCGCCCGCAAGACAGGCAAACCACTCTGGTCCAGCGAAGATCAGCCCAACGGCGGCGGCGGTCCGTTTGTCACGCGCCAGTGGGCTGTGGGCGGGCGCATTCTGGCCCATCTCTACAACCAGAACTATCTTGAAGGCTCGCTCACAGCGACTGAGATTTGGAGCCCGGTCACGTCTTACTACGACAATCTTGCCGCTCCGAACTCGGGCCTGATGTATGCCAACACGCCCTGGTCGGGTAACTATGAGGTTCAAGGAACGATCTGGGCTACGGCGCACACCACGCAGTTTGCGCAGCCCGGATGGCAATACCTCGATACCTCGTCAGGTTATCTGCCGGAAAAGGGAAGTTACGTCGCTCTTCGTTCTCTCGATAAGAAGAACTGGAGCGTAGTGTTGGAGACAATCGATTCCACTCATCCGCAAAGCGTATCGTTTCACCTCACCGGCGGACTGGCCACATCCACGATCCATATCTGGGAAACCAATGACTCCCGCACGTTTGAGCATGTCGCGGATGTGACGCCGAATGATTCTGCTTTTCAGTACACCTTCGATCCGAATTCGTTGTATTCGCTGACAACAACGACAGGACAGAGCAAAGGAACTGCGCAACCGGATCCGGCTGCACCTTTTCCGTTTCCTTACGCGGATAACTTTGAACACACGGCTTTAGGGCGTGCGCCCAGGTATCTCGCGGACCAGGACGGGGCATTTGAAGTGCATCCGTGCGACGGGCGCTCCGGCAAATGCCTGGAGCAGGTCATCGTCAGCAAGCCAATTCCCTGGGGGCCGTTGCCCGATCCCTTCACTTTGGCGGGCGATGACAAACGCGCCGACTACACGATAGCAGTTGACGTCCATTTCATCGCTGCAGCGCCGGCTACGGTCATGGGCCGCATCGACTCTGCCGACGTTTTTCGCGACGGCAACGCGCGCTGGCCAAGCGGCTATGTGTTGCGCTTGAAGCCCGATGGAGGCTGGGAACTGCTCTGCACTCAGTTCAAGAAGCCGGTCGTCACGCTTGCATCCGGGACCGCCAATCTCGATCCGAAGAAATGGCATCGTTTGGCGTTGCGCTTTAAGGGTAACCTGATCGTAGCAATGCTTGATGCCGCGCCGCTCACATCGGTCGAGGACGCAACGCACACGCACGGCATGTTCGCACTCGGCAGCGAGTGGGACCATATTCAGTTCGACGATCTCTCGGTTACGCCTTAATTGATGCATCGGGGCACCACAAACGCATCTAAACCTGGAATCCGAGTAGATGTTGCGAGCATTCATGGTCCCGTGCGGCCTGTTGGTGTTTACCGTGGCTGCCGGGTTTGCACCTACGATCCAGCAAATAATCTGGCCACGTTCACGTATCCCACCGGCCTCGCCGACCCGCGGGGGATGAAACCTTTGCTTGGCAATGCAGCCGCCAACTCGCCAACTTGCCATGTCCGCGAAGCGGACGCTAACTTGCTGAATTTATTACCACAATCTACGCGCACTTTCACGCGAATCACTGATAATTCTGGCTCAACAGCTACTTTGTTTCCTTGTAGATTATTCTCACGCGGTTCTTGTGGCCGGCCTGGAATTCGGGCCATAAATCCTGAGCAGTCAACTATCCTGAGTTAGCCTCGTCTAATGGGACGAAGGTGTATTCCCCTGAAAGCTATGCGAAATCAATCTGTTCTTCTTCTTGCACTGTCCACTCTTGGCTCGCTGTACCTTCCGGTGACAACGCATGCCCAGCAGGCAGCCCAGGCAGCCAGCGACCAACCCGTGACAACCCTCAAGGTGCAGGCACGTGAGGTTTTACTGCCGGTCACTGTGCGCGACAAGCACGGCGCGCTGGTTCCCAACCTTACCTCCGGCGACTTTACCCTGACCGAGGATGGGCGGCCGCAGGTCATCAAGAGCTTTTCGCGGGAGAGCAATCTGCCCTTCCTCGTGGGGTTGCTTGTCGATACGAGCCGAAGCGTTTCATCGGCCATGGAAAGCGAGCGCAAAGCCGGAGGGAAGTTTATCGACCTGATGCTGCCGGCGGACCCCAAGGCTGCGAAAGCAAGCGACCAGGCGTTTCTCATCCACTTTGACCGCGAGGTCGAGCTGCTGCAGGACTTTACCAACTCCCGTGACAAGCTGCACCACGAGCTGGACGGGATGGGGCCGACCTCGTCGGAACGCAGCAGTTCCAGCGGCCCTGAGACCAGCGGCGACGACCGCGGCAGCCAGCGCAGCACCCACGGAGGCGGGACGCAGCTTTACGATGCCATCTATCTGGCCGCGGATGAGCTGATGAAGCCCAAGGATGGACGCAAGGCGCTGGTGGTGTTTTCCGACGGCGAGGACCGTGGCAGCAAAGAGAACCTGAACGACGCGATTGATGCGGCGGACCATGCCAACGTGGCCATTTACACGGTCTACTTCAAGGGCGAGCAGGAACGCCAGGCGAGCGAAGGCTTTCCCGGCGGCGGCCGGCGTAGCGGAGGCGGCTGGCCGGGCGGCGGTGGCGGGTATCCCGGTGGTGGCGGAGGCTATCCAGGGGGCGGGGGTGGTTATCCCGGTGGTGGTGGAGGGCGTCGCGGCGGCGGAGAAAGCAAATCCTCGATCGACGGCAAGAAGATCATGGAAGAGATTGCCGCGCGGACCGGAGGGCGCTACTTCGAGGCCAAAAAGAAGGACAACCTGGAAGAGATTTACAACTCGATTGCCGAAGAGCTGCGCAGGCAGTACCTGCTCTCCTATACGCCCGACAAGACGGGCAACGAAGATGAGTTCCACAAGATTGCGCTCAAGGCAAAGAACGGCGACTTGACGGTGGCGACACGGGAAGGATATTACTCGGCGGAGAAGTAAGGCGCGGCTGGGACCGCTCAATTCAGCGGGTCAGCAAGCGATAGGAATCAGACGCACGAAGGGCGTCCGCCGTGGCGGACGCCCTTCGTGTTGGAGCGGATTTCTGACTAGCTGGTGGTGTGAACTGCGCCAGCCATCTTTTCTTCTAAAGCCGCCTGCGCCGCCGCAAGCCTGGCCGTCAGCAGACGGAAGGGCGAGCAGGAGACGTAGTTCAGGCCGATCTTGTGGCAGAACTTGACGGACTCGGGATCGCCGCCATGCTCGCCGCAGATGCCGACCTTGAGGTTGGCGCGGGTGTTGCGTCCCTTGGCCACGCCCATCTTCACCAGTTGCCCCACGCCGGCCTGGTCAAGGGTGGCGAAAGGATCCTGTTTGAAGATGCCGTACTTCATGTAGGCCGGCAGGAAGTTGTTGATGTCGTCGCGCGAGATGCCGAAGGTGGTCTGGGTCAGATCGTTGGTGCCGAAGCTGAA